>NZ_JBFUHS010000021.1:0-159436 GCF_056402255.1 Pseudomonas sp. P4_B4 | reverse complement strand
CGGTAGGGTTCGGCGTAGTGGTAGGCGTCGCCGTAGGTGTTGTCGGCGACGCCGCGGGTCGTGGCCACGCCGTGGGTGGTGGGCTCGCCGAGGGTCTGGTCGACTTCGCCGTCGAGGAAGGCGCGGCTGTCGTCGGGGTGATAGGCGCGTACGCTGACCTGCTGTTCCACCACCCGGTGGCGGGTTTGCAGATCCCAGACGCTGTCCTGCCCGCTGTTGCTGAAGCCCGACGGCGAGCGCAGCGGCAGTTCGACGTCGAACTGGTAGCAGCGCTGGTCGTCGCAGAACTCGACGACGTCGAAGGCGAGCTCTTCGTGCTGGATGCAGCGGTACCAGATGCCGACCTCGGCCAGGATCCGGCTGATGAAAGCCAGGTCGCTTTCCTGGTACTGCATGACCTGCTCGCGCTGCGGGTACTCGCGCTTGAGGTTGAAGCGAAAGTGCCCGGTGTCGAGACTATGGCGGTCGCGCAGAATGCTTTTGACGATGTCTGGCACGGACTGGTGCTGATAGATCCGCGTTTGCTGGCCGCGATCGAGCAGGGCCAGGCGCGGTTGCAGGGTGACTTCGTAGCGGGCTTCGTCGATTGAGCCGGACAGGCGTTGGCAGGCGGTGATGCGGCCGTACAGCGTGCGCAGCGGCATTATCGGCCTGGGTACTTCCCAGTCGAACACGGGCACGTTGGACGGTGCGTCGTACAGGCTGAACTCGGCGTACTGGCCGATGAATTTTTCCGCGCCGATGTCGAGGTCGCTGGCGGTGAATTCGATGCGGTAAAGGTACGGTTGGCTCAGGTACTCATGGCCCTCGAAGGTGAGGACGTCGAGGTGGGTGTCGAGCTGGTCGATCTTGAGAGTGTGGCGGTTGTGGTCGATGAAGGTGCGCGATACGTTGGACAAAGTCAGACCTCCCTGGCCTATCGAAGCGGATGGGGGGGCTTTCGTTAGCCCCCTCGTTCAAGCGCTCGACAGCTTTCAGGAAGGCAAAAAAGGTTGATATAGGATGTTTCTGGTGGTGACGTAGGAAGCGTCTTGGTGTCGATCCGCCTGGTCTGTGGGACATTTCGCAGCCTCAACTTGCGCAAATTACCAAGGGTTGAAGTTGGAGATTGCAGGGTGCCAGGTGGATCGTTTCACGCCTGTAGCTTGAGGCCGGGCACCTGCAACGGATCCTCCGTCAACTCCCGAATAAACAACCCCAGCAACTCCGACTGGCTGCCAATCCCCAGCTTGGCGTATATGTTCTTGCGGTGAATCTTCACCGTGCCGGGGCTGATGTTCAGCTGTTCGGCCACCGAGGCGCTGGAGTGGCCGCGCAGCAACAGTTGCACGATTTCCTGCTCGCGCCCGGTGAGGATGTGCGCGCCGAAGTGGTCGAAGGCTTCGCGGATCTTGAAGTCCAGGTCCTGCGCCGGTCGCGGCTCCTGAGCCTGACGCAAGCGCCAGGCCTCATTGATGACCTGCTCGACCACCGCTTGCGCGCACTCGACCAGTTGCATTTCATCCCGGCTGAACGCACAGCTGGCGCTCGATCGCATCAACGACAACACCGCCGTGGCGCCACCGCCGAGGTCGACGAAAAACGCCACTTCCTCGGCGAGGCCGGTCTGCTGGTAATAGGTCAGGAAGTATTCGCCAAGGTAGAAATGGTCGGGGGCGAATTGGCGCAAACGCCACAGCCCCGGTGCCTGCCCGCGTGTACACGCCAGGTAGAACGGGTCGAGCAGGTAAGGGGCGCACTGATAGTCGTCGACATACACCGCACGCTTGTCCGCCGAGAAGGTATCGAACAACGCCAATGGCCGGTGATTGCCTTCGTAGACAAACAATACGAAATGATCGACCGGGCAGATTTGCCGGATCCAGTGGCTCAACCCCGACAGTCGCGCATGCCCGGCAGGCAGGTCGAGCAGGTGGGCGACTCCGGTGGTCCAGAGTTTCAGTTCCTTGGGGCGCATGGCGGCTACAGGCAGAAGAGGATGGCCTTTGGATGCACAAAGTACGCCATTGCGGGTTTGCCCATGTGGAGCAGGCGGGGTGGCGGTGCGTCGCCAACAAGACGCACCGCAACAGGGCCGGGTGTTACCGAGTGCTACAAGGTTGGTAGCAAAAGTGATCGGCTGAATCCTTCAGCGAGCACTCCGGGTCGAAGGCAGCAGGATCGTCAGAATCCCCAGCAGTGGCAGGTACGAACACAACCTGTACACGTACTCGATGCCTTGGATATCCGCCAGGTGCCCCAGCAGCGCGGCACCGATCCCGCCGAATCCGAACATCAGGCCGAAGAACACCCCGGCGATCATGCCGACGTTGCCGGGCACCAGTTCCTGGGCGAAGACCACGATGGCGGAGAACGCCGAGGCGAGGATGAAGCCGATGATCATGCTCAACACGCCCGTCCAGAACAGGTCGACGTAGGGCAGGGCGAGGGTGAAGGGCGCGGCGCCGAGAATGGAAAACCAGATCACCCGCTTGCGGCCGATCCGGTCGCCGATCGGGCCGCCAAAGAATGTGCCCGCTGCGACGGCACCGAGGAACAGGAACAGGTACAGCTGCGAACTGGCCACCGACAGGTCGAATTTCTCGATCAGGTAGAAGGTGAAGTAGCTGGTGAAGCTGGCCATGTAGAAGTATTTGGAAAACACCAGCAGCGCCAGCACCACCAGGGCGAAGGTCACCCGCCGTTTCGACAGGCCGTGGGTAGCCTTGCTGCCTTGCTTGAGCTTGAACAGGTTCAGGTGATTGCGGTACCAGCGGCTCAGGCCGTACTGCACGAGGATGGCAAACACCGCGAACAGGCCGAACCAGGCGACGTTGCCCTGGCCATAGGGAATGATGATCGCGGCGGCCAGCAAGGGGCCGAAGGCGCTGCCGGCATTGCCACCGACCTGAAAGGTCGACTGCGCCAGGCCGTAGCGACCGCCCGAAGCCAGGCGCGCCACCCGCGAGGTCTCCGGGTGGAAGGTCGACGAACCGACGCCCACCAGCGCCGAGGCCACGAGAATCGCCGGGAAGCTGCCGACCATCGACAGCATCAGAATACCGATCAGGGTGCAGACCATGCCGGCCGGCAACAGCCAGGGCTTGGGATGCCGGTCGGTGTAGAAACCGATCCACGGTTGCAGCAGTGAGGCCGTGAGCTGGAAGGTCAGGGTGATCAGGCCGACCTGGGTGAAGCTCAGGCCATAACTGGCCTTGAGCATCGGGTAGATCGACGGCAGCACGGCCTGGATCAGGTCGTTGATCAGGTGCGCCAGCGCGCAGGCGCCGATGACGCGCATGACCAGGGGGCTGGCCTGGCTGGCCACCGAAGCGGTGGATGAGGGTGAACTGAGGGTGGTGGTCGACATGGGCGATCTTCCGGATAAATAACGCGAATTGCGAAAGCAAGGCGCAGCCAATTTCAGGGTTCGGCGTTATCCTAGGGGCCTCAAAGGCGCCCGTCTCGCGCAACTCGGGTATGGACCATCGAAAAAAGGGCGTCATGATCAAACCATTGCAGGCATTTCTTGCGGAAATCGACCAGGGCGGCTGGAGCGTACGCAGCAGTGCGACCGACTACCCGGAAAACTGGTTCATCGCGCCGCACTCCCATGAAAAGCATCAACTGATCTATGCCATCGAAGGCGTGATGGTGGTGCACACCGCCATCAGCCAATGGACGGTGCCGCCGAGCCGTGGCATCTGGATGCCCAGTGGTGAGGTGCACTCGATTCGCTGTGTGGGGGCGATCAAGATGCGCAGCGTTTTCGTGCGCCCTGACCCGAGCCTGGATCTGCCCGCTGAAACCCGGGCGGTGAGTGTTTCCGCGTTGTTGAGCGAGCTGATCAAGGTCTCGGTCGATTTCGACTTTTCCGGAGGTCCGGACTCACGGGAAGCCCGGGTGCTGCAGCTGATCCTGGACGAACTGACGATCCTGCCGACCTTGCCGTTGAACCTGCCGCAGCCCGCCGATCAACGTATCAACCTGATCTGCAGCGCGTTGCAGCGTGATCCCGGGGATGGCTCGACCTTGTCGGACTGGAGCGCCCGCTTGAGCCTCGACGCCAAAACCATCCAGCGCAGGTTCCGCAAGGAAACCGGCATGACCTTCGGCCAATGGCGCCAGCAAGCGCGACTGCTGCTGGCGCTGGAACGAATAGCCGTCGGGGAGAAGATCATCGACATCGCCGGGGAGCTGGGATACGACAGCCCGAGCGCGTTCACGACCATGTTCAAGAAGCAGTTCGGCAAGACGCCGAGTGATTTTTTCAAGTGATGGCCCAGCGTAAAGAAACTACCTAGAACACTGCGGCAAATGCCGTTGCCGATGGGGTTCGTCTCAATATCCCGCCTGCGGGGGCTGCCTTAGGCTGTGTGCTTTTGGCAAACCGGTGGGCGGAGTCGTTATGCGTTTATTTGAACTGATCACTTTCACTGTGCGGGTGCGCACGGTGGCCGATGCGCTGGCACGCATCGAGAATGAGTTGGCGAAGCCGGAAGTCGGCGGGGTGTTGATGGACTGCTGGGCCTCGGAGTTCGGCCAGTTGAACCAGATTGCCGTGCTGCGTGGCTACGCCGACGAACACCTGAGGCAAGCGGAGCGCGAGCGTTTCCTGCTGGAGGGCGCGGCGTTTGGCGTCAACGAATTCATCACCGATCTGCGCATCGAAAACTACACGCTGTTTCCTTTCCTCGAACCCTTGAGTGCGGGCCAGCACGGTCCGTTCTATGAGCTGCGCGTCTACGACCTGATCAGCAGCGGGTTGCAGCCCACCCTCGACGGCTGGAGCAAAGCCATCGAAGCGCGAACCACCGAACAGTATTCGCCGGTGTACGCGGCGTTCTACGCAACCGATGGCGTGCTGCCGCGCTATCTGCACATCTGGCCGTGGACCACGTTGGAGCAGCGCCTGCAGGTGCGCACCCAGGCGGTCGCCGACGGCGTCTGGCCGCCGGAAAACTCCGGCCCGCAACTGCGCGACATGCGCTCGACGATCTACCTGCCCGCGAAGTTCTCGCCCTTGCAATGACCCGGGCTCGGCTCGACCGGGGCCTCAGAAACGATCCAGCCTGTACGGCGCGGTCGCCGGCAGGCCGTGAGGCTGGGTGCCGGTCAGAGGCGAGGCCATCTGCGCGATCATTTCCGCTGTGACCGCCGCCTGGGTCAATCCCAGATGCTGATGGCCGAAGGCGAGCAGCACCTTGCCGTCGCACACCCGGTCGATAATCGGCAGGGAGTCGGGCAGGGACGGGCGGAAACCCATCCACGGTGTGGCGGCTTCGGTACTCAGTTCGCGTTTGAACAGGCCTTTGCTCAGGCGGTGCAACTGCCAGGCACGCTCCATGGTCGGTGGGCATTCGAGTCCGGCGAATTCGACGGTGCCGGCCAGGCGCAGCCCGTCTGCCATCGGCGTCATGATGAACTTGCGCTCCAGCGAGGTGACGGCAAACGGCAAGCGCTCGTGTTCGTGGGGCAGCATCAGGTGATAGCCGCGCTCGGTGTCCAGCGGCACCTTCTTGCCGGTCAGCGCGGCGGTGAGCCTGGCGGAGTGCGCGCCACAGGCAATCAGCACTTGTCGACTGCTGACGCGGCCTTGATCGGTGAGCAACGACACGCCGTTTTCATTCAATTGTCCGCCCTCGACTCGTTGCTTGAGGAACTGCACGCCGCTGCTTTTGGCCGCGTGCACCAGTTCACCAACCACCCGGAAAGGATCGAGAAAATGCCCGGTGCGCGGGAAGAACAACCCGCCCTGGATCTGCTCGCTGAGTTGCGGCGCCGCGTCGCGTACCGCCTTGGCCTGCCAGAAATCCACCGGCACTTGTTGCTGGCGCATGCGCGCCTGTAGCGCTTCGATGGCCTGTTGCGAGTCGGCGCGTTCGAACACCAGCAACGAGCCGTCTTCCTTGAGCAACCCGGGGCGGTCGATGGTCTCCAGCAAGCGGTGCCAGGCACCCAGGCTGCCTTCATTGAGCGCGCGGATGCCGGCCACGGTGCGCTGGAACGGCGCCGGGCGCAGGTTAAACAACAGGCGCATGAACCAGGGCAGGGCCCGGGGCATGTATTTCCAGTCCAGGCGCAGCGGGCCCATCGGGTCCATGAGCATGGCGGGCAGGCGTTTGAGGATCGACAGGTCGGCGATGGGGAACACCTGCTCGGTGGCCAGGTGCCCGGCATTGCCGAACGAGGCGCCACGGCCGGGCTCCTGCTGATCGATGACCACCACCCGCCGCCCCTGGCGCGCCAGGCGCAGGGCGCAGGCGACACCGATGATCCCGGCGCCGATCACGGCAACGTCCGCCACTGCGTTGGGGTTGTTGAAAAGGGAGTCGTTGGACATGGCCTAGGCTTCTCTCTGGCCGTCGAACAGGCGGCGCAACTGCAACGGGTTGCCGTGCTTGAGCGCGGCCGGCAACAAGGCGTCCGGGAAGTCCTGATAGCAGACCGGGCGCAGGAACCGCAGGATGGCGGCGGTGCCGACCGAGGTGGTGCGCGCATCGGACGTCGCCGGGAACGGGCCACCATGAACCATGGCGTCGCACACCTCGACCCCGGTCGGCCAGCCATTGACCAGCAGGCGCCCGGCCTTGCGCTCCAGGGTTGGCAGCAAGGCCCTGGCGCTCTCCACGTCGACATCGTCCAGGTGCAGGGTGGCGGTCAACTGGCCTTCCAGGTGTTCAATGACCTGGCGGATTTCCTCGTCGCTGGCACATTGCACGATCAGCGACGCGGCGCCGAACATTTCTGCCTGCAACGCCGGGTCGGCGAGAAACTCACTGGCCCGGGTGACGAACAGGTGAGCCTGGCACTGGTTCGGGGCTTCGCCCTGCAGGCCGACGGCCACAGTGTCAGCGTGGGCATGCTCGGCCAGCGCACCGACACCGGCCTCGTAGGCCTTGAAAATGCCGGGGGTGAGCATGGTCTGCGCCGGGCTGCGCTGTAGCAGTTGCGCAGCCGTTTGGATGAAGTGCTCAAGGGCTGGGCCTTGGCGGGCAATCACCAGACCCGGGTTGGTGCAGAATTGGCCGGCGCCCTGGGTGAGGGACGCGACGAAGCCTTGCGCCAGGGCTACGGCTCGCGATTGCAACGCTGCCGGGAACAGCAAGACCGGGTTGATCGAGCTCATTTCCGCGTACACCGGAATCGGCTCTGGCCGCGCCTGGGCCGCGTTGCACAAGGCGATGCCGCCGCTGCGCGAGCCGGTGAAACCCACGGCCTTGATGCGCGGGTCGGTGACCAGGGCGATGCCCACTTCGCGGCCGGAGCCGTACAACAGCGAAAACACGCCTTCGTGCAGCCCGCACAGTTTGACCGCGCGGGCCACGGCTCGGCCTACCAGTTCACTGGTGCCCGGGTGTGCGCCATGGGCCTTGACGATCACCGGGCAACCGGCGGCCAGCGCCGACGCGGTGTCACCGCCGGCGACGGAGAAGGCCAGGGGAAAATTGCTGGCGCCAAACACCGCCACCGGGCCGAGCGGCACCTGACGCTGACGCAGGTCCGGGCGGGGCAGGGGCTGGCGTTCCGGTTGCGCGGAGTCGACCCGTACATCCAGCCATTCGCCTGCACGTACGGTGCGGGCAAAGGTGCGCA
Source organism: Pseudomonas sp. P4_B4 (assembly GCF_056402255.1). NCBI lineage: Bacteria > Pseudomonadati > Pseudomonadota > Gammaproteobacteria > Pseudomonadales > Pseudomonadaceae > Pseudomonas > Pseudomonas sp. P4_B4. Next base: position 151,861 of record NZ_JBFUHS010000021.1, on the reverse strand, counting down.
GTTGCTGGCAAGTGCGGCCCCGTTCACCCTGGATACGCGGGCGCGGCAGGCCGGTCTCGGCCACGGCGCGGTCGATCAACTCATCGCCGAGGGCTTCGATTTCGCTGGTGATGGTTTCGAGGAATTCGGCGCGGGCCTCCAGGGACGTTGCGCGGTAGCTGTCCAGGGCAAGCCAGGCCAGGGCGCAGGCCTGTTCGACGTGTTCGCCGCTGCCACCGTGATAGGCCGGTTCAAGGGGGAGATCAGTGGCGGGATCGATGCCGCGAATCGCTTCGCGGTTACCGGCGATGGCCTGCTGGCCGATCAACATATTGCCTGTCAGAGTCATGGTCGTTCCTGAAAAAAAGAGGGGAGGCGTTTGTGAAAAAAACGCCGTACCGCCGCGGGCGAAAATAAAGGCGGCGCGCATTGGCACGCCGCTGTACCGGCTGATTGTCAGGCGAAGTTCTGCTCGGCCGACCACTGCTCGTACCACTGGCGGAACAGCGTGTACTGGTTCTCGGCGTAACGACGCTGGGCATCGCTGAGCACATCGGTCTCGTTGAAGTGCAAGGTGTATTCCTTGTCGCCATTGAGCACCATCAGGTGCTTGTAGTAGAGCACCAGGTCGCAGCCCTCATCGAAGGACGACAGCACCGCCAGCGCGGATTCCAGTTCCCGGGCCTGACGACGCGCCTTGGCATCGCCCTTGGCCGCTTGTTTGCTCAAGGCCACCAGGCGCAACACTTCACGCGGCAGTGCGTTGCCGATGCCGGTGATGGCGCCGGTGGCGTTGCAGTTGACGAAACCGTGGACCACCTGGGTGTCGACACCGACCATCAGGGTCACGTCATCGTCCTTGGAGGTGATGTGTTCGGCGGCGTAGCGCAGGTCGGCGGCACCGCCGAACTCCTTGAAGCCGATGAGGTTCGGGTACTCGCGGCGCAGTTCGAAGAACAGGTCGGCGCGGGTGGCGAAGCCGTAGTAAGGGCTGTTGTAGATCACCGCCGGCAGGCCTGGAGCGGCCTGGAGGATCGCGGCGAAGTGGGCTTTTTGTGCGGTGGCCGAAGCGCCGCGAGACAGTACGCGAGGGATGACCATCAAGCCATGGGCGCCGACTTTGGCCGCGTGTGCCGCATGGGACACCGCTTCGCGGCTGTTGACGGCACCGGTGCCGACGATGGTCGGAACGCCGGCGGCCACCAGGCGCGCCACGCCTTCCTGACGCTCGGCTTCGGTCAGCAGCGGCCAGTCACCCATGGAACCGCAATACACCACCGCGCTCATGCCAATGTCGATCAGCTCGCGACCCTTGGCCACCAGTGCGTCGAAGTCCGGCTTGCGCTCGGCGGTGCATGGGGTCATCAGTGCAGGGATGCAGCCAGTGAAAATGTTGTCGCTCATTTTGTTGTCACTCCTTGAAGCGTTCATTCAGATCGGGTTAGGGAAAAGGCGTGGGTCTCAGATGCCCCACGCAAAGGTGTCCTGTTCGTCGATCAGCAAGGTGCTGTCGGCGGTCATGTAGGCACGGCCGGTGATGAAAGGGATGATGCGTTCGCCTTCCCATTCATAGCGGCCGACGAATTGGCTGGCGGTGATGCTGGCCTGGACCCAGCGTTCACCGGCGGCCAGTTTTCCGTCGGCTGCCAGGCACGCCAGTTTCGCGCTGGTGCCGGTCCCGCAGGGCGAGCGGTCGTAGGCCTTGCCGGGGCACATGACGAAGTTGCGGCTGTCGGCCAGCTCGTCGTCGGCAAACAGTTCGATGTGGTCGATCAGCGCGCCGTCCTCGCCGTGGATACCCTGGGCCTCCAGGGCCTTGAGCATTGCCCAGGTGTACTCGGTGAGGAATTCGACGTTGTCCATCTGCAACGCCTGGGCGTGATCGGACACCAGGAAAAACCAGTTGCCGCCCCAGGCGATGTCGCCGTACACGCGGCCATGTCCCGGCACTTCGACCGGCACCTGCTGGCGGTAGCGGTAGGCGGGCACGTTGCGCAGGGTGACGTTGCCGTCCTCATGCAGCGTGGCGCTGACCGGGCCGACCGGCGTATCGATCTTGTGCTCGCCGGGCTGGATGTGCCCCAGGTAATGCAGCGAGTTGACCAGGCCGATGGTGCCGTGGCCGCACATGCCGAGGTAGCCGGCGTTGTTGAAGAAGATCACGCCGCAGGTGGCATCCGGCGACACCGGTTCGCAGTACAGCGCACCCACCAGCACATCGTTGCCACGGGGCTCCAGCAGGCAGGCGCGACGCCATTGGTCATGCTGCTCGCGCAGGACATCGCGCTTCTCGGCCATGGTCCGGCCGGACAACTGGGGCAGGCCCGACATCACCAGGCGAGTCGGTTCGCCGCCGGTGTGGGAATCAATGACATGTACTTTTTTCATAAACCTTTCCATTGGAAGAACTCAGAGGTTTTGCTGGCCTGAATCTCAGCGTGAAGTCTGGACAGAGGCACCAATCGGGCGCTGGCCTGTGGCCGTGCCGCTGTAAACGGGATCGGCTTCGTCTTCACCGTCCTCGTCTTCCAGGCGAACCAGATGCGCCGGCACGCCGGTGGCTGCGCCCCAGTAGTAGATGCCCATCGCGCAGGCCGCCACGACCAGGGTGTCGAAAGGATGGGTGAGTACGCCCATGCCGCCGAAGCTGCCGAGCCAGGACAGCACGATGGTCACGGCATAGAAGCCGATCAGCCATGCCGAAGAGCGCACTTGCTGGGCCAGGCTCAGGTGTTGGGTCGGCACGAAACGTCCGCACAGCAGGTACACCACGAACATCAGGATCTGCAGGCCGAGCAGCCAGGACACGGTGCTCCAGCCGGACCAGTAGACGATCAGCGCGGCGATGATGAACGACACCGGGCCCAGGACACCCATGCGCTTGACCTTGAACGGGCGCGGCATGTCCGGCGCATTGCGACGCAGTGCGGCCACCGACACCGGGGCCACGGCGTAGCTCAGTACCAGCGCGGCGGAGACCACGTTGATCAGGGCTTCCCACGAAGGGAAGGGCAGGGTCCAGAACACCGACAGGGCAAAGGTCAGCCATAGCGCCGGACGCGGGATGCCGGACTTTTCATCGATACGGGTGAAAACCTTGAAGAAGGTGCCGGTCTGCGCCCAGCCGTAGATCACCCGCGGGGTCGCGTTCATGTAGATGTTGCCGCAACCGCTGGGGGAGATCACCGCGTCGGCCACCACCAGATAAGCCAACCAGCCCACACCCAACGCCAGGGCGATGTCGCGGTATGGCAGGGCCAGTTCCTTGGCGACGCCAGCCCAACCGTTGGCGAGCATTTCGGTGGGCACGCCGCCGAGGAACGCCACTTGCAACAACACATAGATGGCGGTGGAGAGCAGTACGGAGAGGATCAGTGCAATCGGGATGGTGCGTTGCGGATTCTTCACTTCGCTGGCCACCGAGATGATCGGCGTCAGCCCCAGGTAGGCGAAGATGATGCCGCCGGCGGACACCGCCATCTCGACACCGGACAGCCCGAACGGCATGAAGCCCTGGGACTGGAAATTCTCCGGTTTGAAGAAGGTGAACAGCACGCCGATCACTAGCAACGGCACGATGAACTTGAACATGCTGATCAGGTTGTTGGCCTTGGCGAACGTTTTCACGCTGTAGTAGTTGAGCATGAAGAACAGGCACAACAGGCCGAACTGAAGCAGCCAGCCAAGCGCCGTTGGATTGCTGGAACCGGCCTGGGTCAATGCGGGAAACCACGCAGCGGCATACTGGCGCGCGGCGACCACCTCGATGGCCACCAGGCTGGAAAACGCAATCAGCGTGATGAAGCCCATCAGGTAACCCAGCAGCGGGCCGTGGGAGTAAACCGGGTAGCGAATCACACCGCCGGCACGGGGCAGCGCAGCGCCAAGCTCACAGTAGACGATGCCCAGCAGCAGCACCGCAAAACCGCCCAGCAGCCAGGAAAAGATCCCCGCCGGCCCCGCGATGGCGGACACGTGACTGGCTGCGAACAACCAGCCGGAGCCGAAGATGGCCCCCAGTCCGATAAACGTAAGGTCTATCAACGAAAGTTGTTTTTTGAACTTGCCTTGGCCTGACATGGCATCGCCTTCTTGTGAGTTATTGGATAGGCAGGTGTGCACTTCAAGACGCCCCGGTCGGTTTTGCCGAGGAGGGCGGTGGCCATAGAGTGAACTCGGCGGCGTGCTCGCGATTGATGTTTTGCTTGGGTGTCGATGACGAAATCAGCACAATGGGCAGATGCCGATCATTGGGAGATACAGGTAGATGACTCAGGATGCGTTTGCGCTGTTGTGCCAGGGCGACGACTCGAACCGCCCCGAATCCATCGAGCAATTGCTGGCAGGCGTTGCGCTGTTATTGCCCATGCTGGATGTCATTCCGAATGCGGCGATCTTCATCAAGGATGTGCAGGCGCGCTATGTCATGGCCAACCGCACGCTGGTGCAGCGCTGTGGTTTGAAGCAGCTGAAACCGCTGCTGGGGAAAACCAGCGCCGAGGTATTTCCAGAGCAATTGGGGCCCGGATATACCGAGCAGGACCGGCGTGTGCTGGAGCAAGGTCTGGTGCTGGAAGACCAGCTGGAACTGCATCTGTACGGCAGCCGCGAACCTGGCTGGTGCCTGACCCATAAGCGACCCTTGTATAATCGCCGCAATGAAATCATCGGCTTGGTGGGCATCTCGGTCGACCTGCAATCGGCCAGTGACACGCACCCGGCGTACCAGCGCCTGGCGGCGGTGGACGAGCACATTCGCGCGCATTTCAACCAGCGCGTCACCCTGGGCGAGTTGACGCGCATCGCCGGCATTTCCGTGGCGCAACTGGAACGCTACTGCAAGCGCGTGTTCCATCTGACGCCACGGCAAATGATCCAGAAGGTGCGCCTGGAGCACGCGCATCGACTGCTCCACACCGACCTGCCGATCACCGAGGTCGCCCTGCAATGCGGCTATACCGACCACAGTGCGTTCACCCGGCAGTTCAAGGCATTGACCGGTTTCACCCCGCGCCAGTACCGCCAGGCCACCGGTCACGAGCAGCCGTCCGGGCTGGATTAGCGACGGGCCGTCAATGGCCCTGTAAACTGGCCGCGCAAAAGGCGCCAGCCTCATCACTTCAAGCAAGAGAGTCCTCATGGCAAACCACGACCTGACCTTTACCCCCGATCCCGATGCGGATTCGATTTCCTCCGACGTCGTCGGTTTCGGCGGTGTGCTGGTCTCCACCCAGATCCCCTCCCGCGCCGACGGCAGCCTGGAACTGGGCGACATCACCCTGCAAAGCGAATGCACCCTGCAAGCGCTGAAGGTCGCGCTGGAGCGTGCTGGCAGTTCCATGGACCGCGTGATGCACCTGACCATCTACCTCACCGACATGGCCGACCGCGCCGCGTTCAACGAAGTCTACAAGCGCTACTTCGCCAAGCCATGGCCGGTGCGCGCCGCTGTCGGGGTTGCCGCGTTGGCGGTTGAAGGCATGCGCGTGGAAGTGACTGCGATGGCCGCCAAGGCCTGATCTCAGCGACACACAAAACCCTGTGGGAGCGGGCTTGCTCGCGAAGACGGCGTGTCAGCTTGCACAAGTGTTGACTGACCCAGCGCTTTCGCGAGCAAGCCCGCTCCCACAGTTGAATGTTGTTGTGCACAAATTCTGCGTACGACGTAAAGCTCCCACAGTGATTCAGGCACGCCAGGCCTGCCCGAAACGCCACCCGGCAGCATACGGGTGCCGGTCAGGCGTTTCGCCGCTACAATGCACGCCTCGACCGTGACAAGCCTGACTAAAAAAATTATGTCTTTGCCCAAACATCACCTGGAATTGCTCAGCCCTGCCCGCGATGTCGCCATCGCCCGCGAGGCCATCCTGCATGGCGCCGATGCCATCTACATCGGTGGCCCGAGCTTCGGCGCCCGCCACAATGCCTGCAACGAAGTGAGCGATATCGCCCAATTGGTGGAGTTCGCCCGTCGCTACCACGCCCGGGTGTTCACCACCATCAATACCATCCTGCACGACAACGAACTGGAACCGGCCCGCAAGCTGATCCACCAGTTGTACGACGCCGGCGTCGATGCGCTGATCGTCCAGGACTTGGGGGTGATGGAACTGGACATTCCGCCGATCGAACTGCACGCCAGTACCCAGACTGACATCCGCACCCTGGAGCGGGCGAAGTTCCTCGATCAGGCCGGTTTCTCACAACTGGTGCTGGCCCGCGAGCTGAATCTCCAGGAGATCCGCGCCATCGCCGACGAAACCGACGCGGCCATCGAGTTCTTTATCCATGGTGCGTTGTGCGTGGCGTTTTCCGGTCAGTGCAACATTTCCCACGCGCAAACCGGGCGCAGCGCCAACCGTGGCGACTGCTCCCAGGCCTGCCGTCTGCCGTACACCCTCAAGGACGAAAAGGGTGGAGTGATCGCTTACGAAAAGCACCTACTGTCGATGAAGGACAACAACCAGAGCGCCAACATCCGCGCCCTGGTCGAGGCCGGTGTGCGTTCGTTCAAGATCGAGGGCCGCTACAAGGACATGGGCTATGTGAAAAACATCACCGCCTATTACCGCCAGCGCCTCGATGCTGTGCTCGAAGACCGCCCGGACCTGGCCCGTGCCTCCAGCGGCCGCACCGCGCACTTCTTCCTGCCTGACCCGGAAAAAACCTTCCACCGTGGCAGCACCGATTACTTCGTCACTGACCGCAAGATTGATATCGGCGCCTTTGACTCGCCGACCTTCACCGGTCTGCCGGTGGGTGTGGTCGAGAAAGTCGCCAAGCGTGACATGCAGGTCGTGACGCACGAGCCGCTGTCCAACGGCGACGGCCTCAACGTGCTGGTCAAGCGTGAAGTGGTGGGTTTCCGCGCCAACATCGCCGAACCCAAAGGCGAGTTCGAGGAGGATGGGGAGAAGCGCTATCGCTATCGCGTCGAGCCCAACGAGATGCCGGAGGGCATGTACAAGCTGCGCCCCAACCATCCGCTGAATCGCAATCTCGATCACAACTGGCAACAGGCGCTGCAAAAGACCTCCGCCGAGCGTCGAATCGCCCTGAACTGGGTCGCTCGCCTGCGTGAAGAGCAGCTGGAACTGATCGCTACCAGTGAAGAGGGCATCAGCGCCAGCGTCACCCTGGCTGGCCCGTTCGGCGCCGCCAACAAGCCGGAACAGGCGTTGGAGCAATTGCAGGATCTGCTCGGCCAACTGGGTACCACGCAGTACCACGCTATCGACATCAAGCTGGACGCGCCGCAGGCGTACTTCATCCCCAACTCGCAGCTCAAGGCCTTGCGCCGTGAAGTGATTGAAGCCTTGACCGAAGCGCGGATCGCCGCCCACCCGCGTGGCAGCCGCAAGGCCGAAACCACGCCGCCGCCGGTGTACCCGGATTCGCACCTGTCGTTCCTGGCCAACGTCTACAACCAGAAGGCCCGGGACTTCTATCACCGCCACGGCGTCAAGCTGATCGACGCGGCCTACGAGGCCCACGAGGAAACCGGCGAGGTGCCGGTGATGATCACCAAGCACTGCCTGCGTTTCTCCTTCAACCTGTGCCCGAAACAGGCCAAGGGCGTGACTGGCGTGCGCACCAAGGTTGCGCCGATGCAGCTGATCCACGGCGATGAAGTGCTGACGTTGAAGTTCGACTGCAAGCCTTGCGAGATGCACATCATCGGCAAGATGAAAGGCCACATCCTCAACCTGCCGCAACCGGGCAGCGTGGTCGGTCACATCAGCCCCGAAGACCTGCTCAAGACCATCCCGCGCGCGCCGCACTGAGTGACCGGTGAGTGCGTCGCAACGGCGCGCTCACCTGTTCCTGCTTGAAACCTGCTTTTGCTGAAGTCCAGGCGCTGGCGACAAACCTGGAGCTGGCGGTCGACACTATCCACAGGTGTCGGCGACAGCCTTTTCAGCGCGTTTGAATTCCTGTTTGACGTCGGTGGGGATGCGTTGCTTTTTCAGTTCCTGACCGAGGAAGGGTTGTTCGCCTCGGGACTGGACCTCAGCGTTCTCGGCCGTTATCTGCGCCTCGATGGCAGCGGCGTGCTTGTCGATGACGGCATCGACCTCGGCTTCATTCTTGGCGGTATCGAGTGCCAGGACCAACTGACCAGCCTCGGCTTTTTCGGCTTCGGCATAGGCTTCAACCGTCAACCCGGAGGCCAGGGCTCGCGCCTGGGTTTCCAGGCCATTGAGGTGCTCCCGGGCGGTCTTGCAGACCGCTTCCTGTCGCTGGTCCTGGATGTGTTCCCAGGTGTTCAACCCATAAATCGCGGCCCCGAGTACCAGAAGGGTTGCAGCGGCCCCCATTAATTTGGCTTTCACTTTTGGCGCCCTCAAATGGCAAGGGAAGGGTGTTGCGTAAACGATTCCCGATTCAATTCGAGTTAGGAAAAGCGTAGCAGAGCTGTTCGGGGTGAAAGTGCGCCGATAGCACCCCGAGATTCGGCTCGACACTAAGCGTCTGTTTTAATGAACAATTTTTTTTGTTTGGGCTTCCCATATGAGGAAAATGTTGGTAAATTTGCGCCCACTCTTGCAGCGGCCCTCAGGGAGCCAGTCGCGAGAGCAGGCAACAGGTCTTGTTGCCACTCAAGAAAGCGAGTGCCAGGCACTCATCGCAACAGATACAGGGGCGTCGCCAAGCGGTAAGGCAGCAGGTTTTGATCCTGCCATGCGTTGGTTCGAATCCAGCCGCCCCTGCCATTTTTTATTCCCACATAATCAGATAACACTCGACCGACGGTTATTATTCGTCGATTCGTTGTTTTTTTGCCTCCCGTTCGCCCATCTACCGCTACCGAAAGCGCTCCGGGATAGCCTCGGCAAACGGATACAAGGAAAAATACGGTCTTGCCTCGTCGATCACCCGCTTGACCGAGGGCCTTTGGATCAACCTGTCGAAATAAGCACTCAAGTGGCGATGATCGTCAGGAAAGGGTACGAGGGTGCTGGCGTAGAACAGCGCCGGAGCAGCGGCGCAATCGGCCATGCTGAAGGCGGGGCTGGCTGCCCAGGTGTTTGCGGCCAACTGGCGTTCAAGCATGCCGTACGCCGTCATCAGCGCAGCACGTTCGCGGGTCAGGTCGCCGTTTGCGGCATAGATTCGGTCAGCGACGATCTTCTGCATCGGCACCTGGACATGCAGGTCGAAAAAACGGTCCCACAGGCGCACCTCCAACGCGGCTTGCCAATCATCCGGAATCAGGCGTGCCAGGCCGGGATGAAGCCGGTCCAGGTACTCAATGATCACGCTCGACTCGGGTACGTCCCGTTGGCGGTCGTGATCGCGGATCACCGGGAATTTGCAGAGTGGCCAAAGTGCTTGTAGCTCGGCCCGGTCAGCCTCGTTGCCCAGGTCGATGATCCTTTTTTCAAACTCGATTTCCAGTTCATACAGAGCGATCAGCGCTTTGTGGCAGAACGACGAGAGCGGATGGAAATAAAGAGTCAGTGACATCCTTCAATTCCTCGGTGGGATGGAAACCAGTTGATTATCCGTCGCCATCCGCCAATGCGCGAGGTGCTCCAGCCTGATGTCCGGCGCCTGCTGTTCGGGTTAGAGTACAAGTCTCTGGCCTGAACTTCAGGCATGCCACGTTTAGGGTCATATCGCCATGCACCAGATCGGACTCATTGTTTACCCCGGTTTCCAGGTTTTGGGCCTGGCCATGTGTGCCGCCTTCGAGTTGGCCAACAGTGCCGGTGACGAGCCGTTGTACCGCATTGCCTTGCTGTCCGAGCCGGGTGGCCTGGTGCAAACGTCCGCCGGTTTTGCTGTGCAGACCGAAGCGTTCGACCAGCGCGCGTTCGATACGCTGCTGGTCCTGGGCGACAACCTGATCCGCCCGACCACGCCGGGCATGCTGGAGTTTCTGCGCCGCGCCAGTCTCGGCACCCGGCGTCTGGGCTCGATTTGCACGGGGGCGATAGCCCTGGCGGAGGCGGGCTTGCTCGACGGGCGGCGGGCGACAACCCACTGGGCGCATGTGCCGGCCTTTCGCAAGGCGTACCCGAACGTGAAGGTCGAGGAAGACCGGATCTTCATCAACGACGGCCACCTGTGGACCGCGGCGGGTATGAGCGCTTGCGTCGATCTGGCGCTGGCCCTGGTGGAGAGCGATCTGGGCGTCGACATTGCACGCAAGGTAGCGCGGCAATTGGTGGTGTACCACCGGCGTTCGGGCGGGCAGTCGCAGTTTTCGGTGATGCTGGAACTGGCCCCCAAAACCGACCGGATACAGGCCGCGCTGAACTACGCCAAGCAGAATCTCAAGTCGGCGCTGTCGGTCGAGGAGCTGGCCAGCGCGGCCAATCTCAGCCCTCGGCAATTCAGCCGGGTGTTTCATGCCGAAACCGGCCAGTCTCCGGCCAAGGCCATCGAAAACCTGCGGGTCGAGTCGGCCCGGTTGATGATGGAAACCGGACGACACTCCATCGATGTGGTGGCGACGGACACCGGCTTTGGGGACCGGGAACGTATGCGCCGCGCTTTTATTCGGGCGTTCGGGCAGCCGCCGCAGGTGATCCAGCGTGCCAGTCGGGGCTGAATCATGATGTCCTGAAAGGTGGTGTATACGACATTCAGGTCTTTATATTATCGGCGTAATCTTGATCTCGTTGAAACTTTTCCCTCAATGAGATCACCGCCATGACCCTCGTCAAAGCCGCCGCCGTACAAATCAGCCCTGTTCTTTACAGCCGTGAAGGCACCGTCGACAAAGTGGTGCAGAAGATTCTCGAACTCGGCGAACAGGGTGTGCAATTCGCCGTGTTCCCGGAAACCGTCGTGCCGTACTACCCGTACTTTTCCTACGTGCAGTCACCGTTCGAAATGGCCGCCGAACACCTCAAGCTGCTGGACCAGGCGGTCACGGTGCCTTCGGCCGCCACCGATGCCATCGGCGCTGCGGCCAGGCAATCCGGGATGGTCGTGTCCATCGGCGTCAACGAACGCGATGGCGGCACGCTGTACAACACGCAGTTGCTGTTCGATGCCGACGGCTCGCTGATCCAGCGTCGCCGCAAGATTTCCCCGACCTACCACGAGCGCATGATCTGGGGCATGGGCGACGGCTCCGGTCTGCGTGCCGTCGACAGCGCGGTAGGGCGCATCGGGCAACTGGCCTGCTGGGAGCATTTCAACCCGCTGGCCCGTTATGCCTTGATGGCCGATGGCGAACAGATCCATGCGGCGATGTACCCGGGGTCGTTTGCAGGTCCGTTGTTCGCCTCGCAAATGGAAGTCAGCATTCGCCAGCATGCCCTGGAGGCCGCGTGCTTTGTGGTCAACTCCACGGCGTGGCTGTACCCCGAACAGCAGGCGCAGATCATGGCCGACACCGGTTGTGCTATCGGCCCGATCTCGGGTGGCTGTTACACGGCGATCGTCGGCCCGGACGGTGTGGTGCTGGGTTCGTTGCAGGAAGGTGAGGGCGAGGTGATTGTTGATCTCGACATGAGCCAGATCGACAAGCGCAAACGCATGATGGATTCCCGCGGCCACTACAGCCGCCCGGAATTGCTGAGCCTGTTGATTGACCGCACCCCTCAAACCCATGTGCATGAACGCAGCGCGCATCCGAAGCTGGCCGAGCAGACCGGGCTGGAAGAAGTGATGGGTTAGTTCCGGACAAACAAAAAGGGGACTTCATGGAAGTCCCCTTTTTGTTTGTCCGCGTTGCAGCTTTCGTTTCAGCGACGCCAGATGAAACGCGCCAGCAGCGCATCGATGCTGAGCTTGCCGGCACCCGACAGCAGCAGCGGCGTAAGCGCAACAAGGTAGATCAAAGGCAGCTTGAAGTTGCCGTAACCCTTGTTGCTGATGGCATAGCCTTGGGCAAGTTCGCTGAGGCTGTGCCAGTCGGCGGGCCAATGCACGGCGGCAGTTGCGACGAGGGTCACCACCATCAGGCTCAGCGCCGAAAAACGTGTGCCCAGGCCCACCAGCAAGGTCAAGGCGAAGATCAGTTCGGCCCACATCGACAGTTCCCAGTTCAGCGTCGCTGGAAGGTGGTCGAACGGAAACGGGAAGCGCGCCTGGATATCGGTGAACCAGTTCTGGCCGTTGAATTTTTCCAGGCCGGACTCGAGGAACTCCCAGGCGAGAAACACCCGCAGCGCCAGGGGGGCAACCCAGTCGCCGGCACGGTCGAGGTTCAGGTACAGGCCTTTGACGGCCGAAGAAATGGAGGTGCTCATGGACGTTGCTCTCTTTCAGGTCAGGGCGGCGGGGCAACGGCATGCCCCGTGAGTTGAGCGCTTTGATTGGCGTGGCCAATCGACAGGTGTATTTCATCAACGGGGTGTATCTGCGGTGTGTCGTTGCGGCGGGGTTTTGCGTGCGGGGTGTGTCTGGGGCGGGGCTGTATACATTGAGATACGTAACCGGTCACCACATATCCCTTACCCCTGTGGGAGCGAGCCTGCTCCGGGCGGCGATCCGACGATGGCGGAGTGTCGGGCGGCAGCTATGTTGGATGTGCCGGCCTCTTCGAGAGCAGGCTCGCTCCCACAGGGAAATTGCTATACATTTTCCGGCCGCCCACTGCATGGTGAACCGCTTCATGTCCCTCGCGCTCGAACGTCTAGTCGCTGGCACGCCAATCCCTTTCGCCGGTAATCGTGTCACTGTCGTCAGCCCCGAACTGGCGCAACGCTTCCAGCCCGGTGACCACCTGCTGGTGGAGCAGGTCAGCGGCGAGTTGCTACTGATCCCCGTGGCGGACCAGCAAGCGGCCAACGTCGCGATCGAGCGCGCCCAGGCGGCATTCACCGCGCTGTCGGCGGTGTCTGACCAGGCGATCAGCGCCTTCTTCGACCTGTTTGCTCAACGCCTGGAAACCCCGGAATGCTGGGCCTTGATCGAAGCCGCCAACCTGGCTGACATCGAACGGGCCAAGGCGCGCGGTCGCTCGACCACCCGGTTGCTGGCCGATGAGCGCATGCGTCGTGACATGATCGCCGGCCTGCGCGCCTGGCGTGATGCCGCGGCCAGTCGTGGCAAGGTGATCAGTTGCGTCGAGCACGATGGCTGGAAAGTCGAGCAAGTGGTCTCGCCGCTGGGCATCGTCGCGTTCGTCTTCGAAGGTCGGCCGAATGTGTTTGCTGACGCGGCCGGTGTATTGCGCACCGGCAACACCGCCGTGCTGCGCATCGGCAGTGATGCGTTGGGCACGGCCCAGGCGATCGTCACCCATGCACTGAACCCTGCGCTGAGCGACGCCGGCTTGCCGGCCGGTGCCGTGTCGCTGGTGGAAAGTGTCAACCACGCCGCCGGTTGGGCGATGTTCGCCGACCGGCGCCTGTCATTGGCGGTGGCCCGTGGTTCGGGTCGCGCCGTCAGCCAGTTGGGCAGCATTGCGCAGCAGGCCGGCACGGCGGTCAGCCTGCACGGCACCGGTGGCGCGTGGCTGATCGCCAATGCCGATGCCGACGCCAAGCGTTTTGCCGCCGTGGTGCGCAACTCCCTGGACCGCAAGGTCTGCAACACCCTGAACGTCTGCCTGATTCACCGCGACCGCGCCGCTGAACTGGTGCCGCTGTTCCTCGACGCACTCAAGCAGGCCGGCACCGCACGGGGCCAGGGTTGCAAGCTGCACATCGTCGAAGGCAGCGAGTCGCATCTGCCACAAGATTGGCTGGCGGCAACGGTCGAGGTGTACCGCGCCGAAGGCTATCAGACCGAGGCGCAGGCCGAGCCGTTGCCCGAAGATCAATTGGGCCGTGAATGGGAGTGGGAAGAAACCCCGGAAGTCAGCCTGAAAATCGTCGACGACCTGGACAGTGCCATTGCCTTGTTCAATCGCTACAGCCCGCAATTCACGGTGTCGTTGATCAGTGAGAGTGCCGAGGCCCAGGAGCGATTCTACAACGCGGTCAACGCGCCTTTTGTCGGCAATGGCATCACCCGTTGGGTCGACGGCCAGTACGCGTTGAACAAGCCGGAACTGGGACTTTCGAACTGGGAGAGCGGTCGCCTGTTTGCTCGCAGTGCGATTCTCTCCGGTGATGGTGTGTTCACTATTCGTAGCCGCATGACCCAGGTCGATCTGGGCGTCAAACGCTGAACCCTGTGGGAGCAAGCCCGCTCCCACATTTGGTTTTCGTTCCAGCATAAAAAAGGCCTGCTCCTTATCGGGAGCAGGCCTTGTTTATCAATAAGTCAGTAATGACTCATTCAATCAGTAGAACCGGTCAATCACCCGAACTTCGTTCTGATTCTGCATCGAGGCCCAGGCCTGCTTCAGGGTTTGCAGAACATTACCGATGAAGTCCTTGTCGGCGGCGGCTTTCTTGCCGACATAGCCCTGGCCGCGACGGTACATCTTCAGTCGGGCCAGCAGGTTCTGGTTGTTCTGGTCGAACTCTGCTTCATGGGCGTGCGGCGACAGGCAGTCGATGTGAACCTGGCCACACTTGCTGATCCAGAGAATATGGTTGTCGTGGCTGTCTTTCTTTGCAGCGAAGATACGAGCCAGTTCATCGATAGTTGGTTGATTGTTCAGATTCATCATAAAGCCCCTTGACCAATTGGTGATCTTTCAAAGTTGATTCGCTAATACAGGTAGCCCATCGGTTAGTTGATCCCTGGCACCGAAACCAGGACGTCAGCGTTCGACCGCCTTATCGGGCGGGGTCCTGCGTCTGTTGCATGTAGTCGTGTTGAATAACTGCTACGCAATAGCGTCACAACGAAGAGAAGCGGCGAAAACCTTAAGGCCACTGCCGACGTTTTCAGGGTCGGCCACAAGCTTCATGAGGATTGCTCGCCAAGACTTCTCGCCCTTGTACTGGACGTTCAGGCCAGGTCAGCTTCTTCAATCTGCCTTGTGGGCAGCGTGTATCCGGGAAAAACAGCTCGGCGGTCAGACGAGCTTGCTCAAACGTGTTGCCTGTACTCCCGATCGGGGAGACGTCTGCATCATGCAAGGGCAAATCGGAGGCGTCAACGGTTTTGTAGTGAATATTTTCAGTCACTACATATTGTCGGACAAAGCTGTTGGGAATTAGCGGGCGGAGTCGAAGGTGTGTCGGTCAGGACGACAAAGGCGGACACTCAAAGCGGTAAAAAGTGCAGGGATGACCGTCTACCAGCTGCTGATGCAAGGTGAACCCGTCAACGTTGAGCCCCGGCATCACGGCGGCCCAGAACAGGCGTGCCGGCTGATTCGCCTCGATGTGGAAAATCTGCCATTGACCGGGGAATTGACTCAAGAGGGTGGATACGACAAATCGCGCGACACCCTGGCCACGGAAGCGTCGACTGACAAACAGATAGCCGATGTTGTAGTCGGCACCGGGTAGATGGACCTGGTTATCCACGGTCACGAAGCCGGCCAGTTCACCGTCGACCTTGATCAGGAATGGCCGGGTGGCTGGGTTTCGCCAGTAGTCGGGCATGGGCAGGATGTTGAACAAACCGTATTCGCCCAGTTTCAGCGGCAACCATTCGCTGAAGTCGTAGGTGTAGAACTGCATCAGGTTCTCGATGGTTTCCAGTTCATCGCGTTGGGCGGCGTGCAGTTCAATCGAAGACATTCGAAGTGGCTCCTGATCGGCCAAGGGACACCATTGATTATGGCCGGCGTCGCACGATCTGTGGCGAGGGAGCTTGCTCCCTCGCCACAGGGTTCGGTGTCAGGTTTACGTGTTGCTTGCGGGTTTTGCCCTGCGCTTGGTGCCGTTCGCAGCTTTGCGCGGGGTGCCTTTACGTTTTTTCTTCCATGGGGCTGCGGCGGAGCCGCCGGGCGGTGGACCGCTGATGGTCAGGCTCAGCCCGGCACAGCGACTGACCTGTTTGCTCATCCACGCCGCCTGTTTGGTGACGAACTCTTCCAGGCTCATTTCCCCGCTTTGCACCATGTCCAGGGCCTGTTCCCAGATCGCCGTGGTGCCCGGATCGGCGATGGCCCGTGGTACGGCGTCGATCAGGCTGAACGCGGCCGGCGTGGCGGCCAGGGCCTTGCCGTTCTTGACCAGATAACCACGGTCGAGCAGGCCCTGGATGATCGACGCACGGGTCGCTTCGGTGCCGATGCCGGTGGTGTCCTTGAGTTTTTGCTTGAGCAGCGGGTCTTCCACCAGTTTGGCCACATTCTTCATGGCCTTGATCAGGTCGCCTTCCGTGAACGGCTTTGGCGGTTGCGTCCACAGGTCCTTGAGTTGCACGCCGGCCACTGCGCAATCGATGCCTTCGGCCAGGTTGGGCAGAGTCTGCGGTGCCGGGGCTTCGCGCCCCTTGGCCGGAGCCAGCGCTTCGGGCAGGGCGCGTTTCCAGCCCGGCTCGATGATCTGCTTGCCGACAGCCCGCAAGGCCTCGCCGGCGCAGTCGAAGTCGGCCTGGGTGCGGTCGTATTCGTGATTGGGCAGGAACTGCGCCAGGTATCGGGCGCGGATCAGGGTGTAGACCGCACGCTGTTTGCCCGCCAGGCGCTCGAGGTTCTTTGCCGCAGCCGTGGGGATGATGCCGTGGTGAGCGCTGACCTTGGCATCGTTCCAGGCCCGTGAGCGCCGTTGCGGATCAAGGTGGTCGTGCAAGGCGTTCAACGCCGGATCGGCCTGGCGCAACGCCGCCAGAATGGCTGGTGCCTCACTGTGCTGACTGAGGGGCAAGTAGCCGCAATCACTGCGCGGATAGGTGATGACTTTGTAGGTTTCGTACAGCGCCTGGGCGATGTCGAGGGTTTCCTGGGCACCGAGACCGAGCTTCTTCGAGCAGACCTCCTGCAGGGTGCCCAGGTCGAACGGCAGCGGGGCCACCTCGCGCATCCGTTCGGTGCGCAACTTGATCACCCGCGCACTGGCCGCGCCGCTCATGGCGGCCGCCGCCTGTTGCGCCAGCGCCTGGTTCAGGCAGCGATCCTGATCGTCGCAAACGTCCGATGCCGCGCGCCATTGCGCAGTGAACGCGGTGCCGTTGTGCAGCAGTTGCACGTCGATGGCCCAATAGGGGACGGGCACAAAGTCGGCAATGCTGCGATCGCGATCCACCACCAGGCGCAAGGTCGGCGTTTGCACCCGGCCGACCGGTAACACGCCTTGATAGCCAGACTGGCGCCCCAGCAGGGTGAACAGCCGACTCATGTTCATGCCGATCAGCCAGTCGGCCCGGGAACGCCCCAGGGCCGAGTGATAGAGGCTGAAGGTCTCGTGCCCCGGTTTGAGGGCCGCAAGGGCCTTGCGGATGGACGCATCGTCCAGCGCCGACAACCAGAGGCGGCGGATCGGCCCGCGATAGCGGCAATGCTCCACCAGTTCCCGGGCGATCATCTCGCCCTCGCGGTCGGCGTCCGTGGCGATGATCAGTTCGGACGCTTCACCGAGCAGGCGCTTGACCGCCTTGTACTGGCTGGCGGTGCGCGGCTTGACGGTCATTTTCCATTTTTCGGGAATGATCGGCAGGTCGGCCAGCACCCAGCGCTTGTAGCGCGCGTCGTAGGCATCCGGCGGTGCGGTTTCCAGCAGGTGGCCGATGCACCAGGTCACCGTGACGTCCGTTCCCAGCCAGCAGCCATCGCCCCGGCGCCGGGCGCCGAGGACTGCCGCAATGTCTTTGGCCTGGGAAGGTTTTTCACAGAGGTACAGCCGCATAACCACCATCGTCGATCAATTTGCCAGAGGTGCACAGAATGGCGCTTGATGGGCGATGGAGCAATCTTTATCTGTATGGATGTACAGCTTGGTGTGTCGCGCCGAAGGCCTGCGCCGGCTGACACCGGCCTGGCTCCGTTCGGCTGCGAAGCAGTCGCGAGGGTGAAACTTGGGTTATACCTGATAAACCGTGGTCTCAGGTTTTGGGGCTGCTGCGCAGCCCATCGCGGGCAAGCCACGCTCCCACGTTGTGCTGTGGTGTTGTCGAGAAACTGCGGGCTTGCCCGCGATGAACGTTGACGCGGTATTCCGATTTGCAGGTCCATCACTGTCATGAGGAACGCATTCCATGAAAAGCTCCGGTCCTAGCCCTGTCATCACCATCGCCGAGCAGCCTGGCTGTCTGCTGGTGAGATTTCACGGCATTCAAGTGGCGGCCTCGGCACGCGCCCTGGTGTTGCTGGAGGCCAATTACCCGCCGGTGTACTACGTGCCGCGAGAGGACATCGACGAGAAATATTTCGCCCGCACCGACCACACCAGCTATTGCCCGTACAAGGGCGATGCCAGTTATTTCAGCTTGCAGGTGCCGGGGCATGAAAGTGCCAACGCGGTGTGGAGTTACGAAGACCCCAAGGTATCGGTGGAGCAAATCCGCGGATACCTGGCGTTCTACCCGGATCAAGTGAAGTTCGAGTTGCTTGATGCCGAAGTTTGATTAGGGTTGATCGCCGCGACGAGGGAGCCGCTCCCTCGTCGCGAGCAATGACCTCAGTTCCTGTCGAGATCCACGTTGCGCGTCTCACGCAGACAAATCATCCCCACCACCAGGCTCACCCCGGTGATCACCACCGGGTACCACAGCCCGTAGAAGATGTCCCCGGTGTACACCACCAACGCGAACGACACGGTCGGCAGGAAACCGCCGAACCAGCCGTTGCCGATGTGGTAGGGCAGGGACATCGAGGTGTAGCGGATGCGGGTCGGGAACAGTTCGACCATCAACGCCGCCAGCGGGCCGTAGCACATCGCGGAGATGATGATCAGCGCGACGATCAGCGCCACGATCATCGGTTTGTTGATCTGCTGCATGTCAGCCTGTTGCGGGTAACCGGCGAGGGTCACGGCACCGCGCAGGGCGGCTTCGTCGAAACCATCGATCTTCACGTCACCGACGCTGACCTGCACGCCGCTGCCGGCCGGGGCCGCTGCGCTCTGGTATGGCAGACCCTGCTTGACCAGGAAGGTCTTGACCTTGTCGCACGGGCTGTCGAATTTCGCCTTGCCCACCGGGTCGAACTGGAAGGTGCAGGTGGCCGGGTCGGCCATCACGGTGATCGGTGCCTGGCGACTGGCCTGGTCGATGGCCGGGTTGGCGTAGTGGGCCAGGGTCTTGAAGATCGGGAAGTACAGCGCGGTGGCCAGCAGCAGGCCGATCATCAGCACCGGTTTACGCCCGACCTTGTCCGACAGCCAGCCAAAGAAAATGAAGAAAGGCGCGCCAATGGTCACGCTGACAATCAGCAAGCCGTTGGCCACCGCCGGGTCCATTTTCAGGAACTGGGTGAGGAAGAACAGCACATAGAATTGCGCGGCATAGAAGGTCACCGCTTGCCCGGCATTGATGCTGAACAGGGCGATCAACACCACCTTGAGGTTTTCCCATTTGCCGAAGGAGTCGCGAATCGGCTGTTTGCACAGCTTGCCTTCTTCTTTCATTTTCACGAAGGCTGGCGACTCGTGCAGGCTCATACGAATCCAGGTCGAGATGCCCAGCAGCACGATGGAAAACAGGAACGGAATACGCCAGCCCCAGACTTCGAACTGGTCACCGGTGAAGTAGCGGCAGCCCAGCACCACCAGCAGCGACAGCAGCAGGCCCAGAGTCGCGGTGGACTGAATCCAGCTGGTGTGGAAGCCCCGCTTGCCGACGGGCGCGTGCTCGGCGACATAGGTCGCGGCGCCGCCGTATTCACCGCCCAGGGCCAGGCCCTGGAGCATGCGCAGCATCACCAGGATGATCGGCGCGGCGATGCCGATGCTGGCGTAGGTCGGCAGCAACCCGACGCAGAACGTCGCCAGGCCCATGAGGATGATGGTGGCGAGGAAGGTGTACTTGCGCCCGATCATGTCCCCCAACCGCCCGAACACCAGCGCGCCGAACGGCCGGACGATGAAGCCGGCGGCGAAGGCCATCAGGGCAAAGATAAACGCCGTGGTGTCGTTGACCCCGGCGAAGAACTGCTTGCTGATCACCGCCGCGAGGGCGCCATAGAGGAAAAAGTCGTACCACTCGAAGACCGTCCCGAGGGACGAGGCGAAGATGACTTTCTGGGTTTCCTGGCTGGTGCCCGCGCTGCGCACGGCTTCCAGGGTTTGAACGTTCTCTGACATACCGGTATCCCTCACAGTGATTGTTTTTGTTGTTCCACTGGTGTTGCGTGTTCCTTGCAGGGGTGATGCTCGATGTCCGTGAATCTGATGCGGTCCTTGTGGGAGCGGGCTTGCTCGCGAAAACGTCGTGTCATTCAACATCAATGTGAATGATCCACCGCCTTCGCGAGCAAGCCCGCTCCCACAGGTGATGTGTTTACAGAAGGGTTGAGGATCATCTGCGCAGCCTTCTCGGCAATCATCAGCGTCGGCGAGCAGGTGTTGCCCGAGGTGATGCGCGGCATGATCGAGGCATCGGCAATGCGCAGGCCGGGGATGCCATGGACCTTGAGTTGCGCATCGACCACGGCGTCGGCGTCATTGCCCATGCGGCAGGTGCCCACCGGATGGAAAATCGTGGTGCCGATCCGCGCGGCGGCTTCGTGCAGTTGTTCTTCGTTTTGCAGGCTGTCGCCGGGCAGGTATTCCACCGGATTGAAGGCGCGCAGGGCCGGGGCGGCGACGATGCGCCGGGTCAGGCGAATGGCGTCGGCGGCGACCCGCAGGTCCTCCGGATGGCTCAGGTAATTGGGTTGGATCAGCGGGGCTTCCTGCGGATCGGCGGAGCGGATTTCCACCCGGCCACGGCTTTGCGGACGCAGATCGCAGACCGACGCGGTGAACGCCGGGAACGCATGCAGCGGTTCGCCAAAGCGCTCCAGCGACAGTGGCTGCACGTGGTATTCGAGATTGGCGGAAGTCTGCTCCGGCCCCGATCGGGCAAAAGCGCCCAACTGGCTCGGCGCCATGGACAGCGGGCCGCTGCGGTCATACAGGTAGCGCAGGCCCATGCCCATCTTGCCCCACAGGCTGCCGGCAATCTGGTTCAGGGTGCGGGCATTTTCCAGCTTGTAGATCAGCCGCAGTTGCAGGTGATCCTGCAGGTTGCCACCGACGCCGGGTAGTTCATGGACGACGCCAATGCCCAGCCGCTCCAGCAGTGGACGCGGGCCGATGCCGGAGCGTTGCAGGATGCTGGGCGAACCGACGGAGCCGGCACACAGGACGATCTCCTTGCGCGCCTTGAAGTTTTTCGCCTGGCCTTGCCAGCGGGCGCTGACCGCCGATGCACGGCCATTGTCCAGCAACACGCGGTCGACTTCGACACCGGTCAGCACGGTGAGATTGGGACGCTGGCGAATGGGTTTGAGAAAGGCCTTGGACGCGTTCCAGCGGATTCCGGCCTTCTGATTGACCTGGAAATAGCCGCAACCTTCGTTGTCGCCCTGGTTGAAGTCATCGATGCTGGCGATGCCGCTTTGTTCGGCGGCACTGCGGAACGCATCGAGAATCGGCCATGACAGGCGCTGGCGTTCGACTCGCCATTCGCCCGCGGCGCCGTGAAATTCGGCGGCGCCGGCAAAGTGGTTTTCACTCTGCTTGAACAGCGGCAACACGTCTTGCCAGCTCCAGCCAGGGTTGCCGTCGGCGGCCCAGCGGTCGTAGTCGCCGGCCTGGCCGCGCATGTAGATCATGCCGTTGATCGAGGAACAGCCGCCCAGTACCTTGCCGCGCGGGTAGCTCAGGGCGCGGCCTTGCAGGCCCGGTTGCGCTTCGGTCTTGAAGCACCAGTCGGTGCGCGGGTTGCCGATGCAGAACAGGTAGCCCACGGGGATGTGAATCCACGCATAGTTGTCGCGGCCACCGGCCTCGAGCAGCAACACGCGATGTTGCGCATTGGCCGACAAACGATTGGCCAGCAGACATCCGGCCGGCCCGGCCCCGACCACGATGTAATCGTATTCATCAAGGGAAGTCTGCATCCCTGACCTCGCGTTGTTGTTCTTGTTGTCTGTCATCCTAGTTGTTAGCTTTCGTCAAAAGAATGTTAGTTTTTGCGCAGCCGCTGTGCGTTTTTAAACAGCATCCCGAACGGCAAAGAACAAGGACGCTTCATGTTCGACTGGAATGACCTGCGGTTTTTTCTTGAATTGCAGCGCAGCGGGCGTTTGCTCACGGCTGCCCGGCGCTTGAACACCACCCATGCCACCGTGGCGCGGCACATCGAGGCCATCGAAAAAAGTCTCGGTACGGCGTTGTTCGTCCAGCATGCCCAGGGGTATGAGATGACCCCGGCAGGCGAGGCGTTGCTTAAACACGCCGAGGCGATGGAGAACGTGGCGCTGCTGGCCCAGGAGGAAATCACCCAGTCCACCGCGCCGCTGGGCAAGATCCGCGTCGGGGTGACGGAAGGCCTGGGCATCATGTTCCTCGCCAGTCGCATGAACGGCTTGTTCGAGCGCTATCCGGGGCTGGAGGTGGAACTGGTGGCGGTGCCGCGTTTTGTCAGCATCCTCAACCGCGAGGCGGAAATCAGCATCCACCTCGAACGCCCGGCCGCCGACATGCTGGTCACCCGCAAACTCACCGATTATCGTCTGGCGCTCTATGCCAGCCAGGACTACCTCGACCGTTCACCGCCGTTGCGCAGTCGCGAGGACCTCGGGCGTCATGCGTGGATCGGCTACGTCGACGACCTGCTGTTCAGTCAGGAACTGATGTTCCTCAACAGCTTCTGCCGCAACCCGCGGGTGGTGTTTCACAGTACCAGCGTGATCGCCCAACAGCAGGCGGCGCGCTCAGGCCTGGGGATTGCCGTGCTGCCGTGCTACATGGCCAGTGCCGATCCCGGTCTGGTGCCGTTGCTGCCGGACGAAAGCATCCAGCGCAGCTACTGGATCAGCACCCGCCGGGAGTTGCACAAGTCGGTGCGGTTGCGGGTGTTGTGGGATTATGTGGTTGAGTTGTGTGAGCGGGAGCAGGGGTTGTTGCAGGGGGCAGTTTCCCTCGGTGCCTGAGCTGACGCCATCGCGGGCAAGCCCGCTCCCACAGGTTTTTGTGCTGTTCACACCAACTGTGTAGCACAGCAGATCCCTGTGGGAGCGGGCTTGCCCGCGATGGCGGCGGTCCATCCAGAATTGATCCTACGGCTTAACCAACAATCTCGAACGCCGTACTGGCCAGCCTTTCACCATTGACCATGATATGCACCGCATGGCGCCCCGCATAATGCCGGCGGGTGGTGAGTTCCTTGATCTGCTGGCCACGGCTGACGGCTTCGACGGCGTTACCGGGCAGCGTCAGTGCCTTGAGCTTGAACACCTTCGCCGAGGTGCTGCCGTTGGCCTTGACGTAATCGATGGCGTAGTCGATCACCAGGCGCTGACTGCTTTCTACCGTGGATCTGACGGCGAACGACAGGGTGATCTTTTCTCCCAGGCCAATCACCGGCGGTTCGACTTTCACATCAAGGATCTCGACCTCAGGCTTGCCGCCCGCACCGATGATCGCCAGTGCCCGCTGGTTGCCCTGTTTGATCAGGCTGCGCAGGGCGTGTCTGGCAATCCATACGGTGTGCCGGTTGTCCAGCGACCAGCCTTCAATCAGATCCAGCACCCAGTCGGGATGATCCTTGGTGATGTCGTTGAGGTGGTTGGCCACGGACTTGCGCACATACAGGCTGGTGTCGGCCTTGAGGTTGTCGAGGATGTTCGCGGCCAGTGTCGGATCGGCCTGGATGGGCTCCAGCCGGAATGACCAGGGCAGGCGCGGCCGGCATCCTTCGCTGGCCAGGCGGCGCACATGCTCGTTGTCATCCAGCGACCAGGCGTGCATCAGCTTGAGCGAGCGCTCGAGGTCACTGCGCAGGAAGTGACGGATTGCGAACTCCGAAGAGCCAAAGGCGGTGAAGTACTTCAGCGCGTCCATCGACTGATCGAACGCATGGGCGCCGTAACTGGCGACGTAGTGCGGCAGGCACATGCTGACGAAGCCGCTGTTCAGGCGCGGGGCGAGGGCGCGCAGCACTTCCAGCGACCCCTCGTAGTCCAGGGGAAGCACGGCGTGCAGGCACTCACTGACCCGGGTCATGCGCTGCATGACGCTGAGGTCTGCCAGGCCGGCTTGGGCGAGCTTCAGGAAGCGCCTGGCCTCGAATGGCGGGTAGACCGCGGTCATTTCGCTGGCGATGTGCTGGAGGCGCTCGGTGTTGAAGATTTCCTTGAGGGCCGGAGATTGTTGGTCAGTCATGGTGTTTCCCTGGCAATTGTTGTTGATCCATCACACCGCGTTATCGTTCATCGCGAGCAGGCCCTCATATTCACCTCATTTGGTGCCCGCCTGCTCCTGCAGTTGATCCGACTCGAACAACCTGCCCAGTTCGACCCGCGCTTCCTGCGCCGTCTGCATCACTTTCACGGCGTCGTCATACACCGCATGCTGGGCTTCAAGCACCTCTTCGTCGTGCTGCTTGAAGCGTTTGATCCGCGCATCCGCCTGGGCCTGGGTCAATCCCAGGCCGATCAGGGTTTGCCGGCTCATTTCCAGGCTCGAATAAAAGGTTTCGCGCACGGCGTGAGCGCCGACGTCCATCAGCCGGTGCACATGCTGGCGGTTACGGGCACGGGCGATGATTTTCATGTGCGGGTAGAGCTTGCGCACCAGTTCGGCGGTCTTGATGTTGGTGTCCGGGTCGTCGGTGGCGATCACGAAATACTCGGCTTCCCCGACCTTCGCCGCGTTGAGGATTTCCGGGCGCATCGGGTCGCCGTAGAACACCGGTACGCCACCAAAGCTGCGGGACAGTTCGATGGTTTCCACCGAGGTGTCGAGGGCCACGAACTTGATGTTCTGTGCGCGCAGAATCCGCGCAACGATCTGGCCCATGCGGCCCATGCCGGCGATCACCACCCGTGGCGTGTCGGCGTCGATTTCGCGGAACTTCTCCGGTACTTCCACCGGTTGCACTTTCGGGCTGACCAGGCGTGCGCAAAGCAGCAGCAACAGTGGCGTCACGGCCATGGACAGGGTGATGGTCAGCACCAGCAAGTCATACAGCTCCGTGGCGAACAGCCCGTGGTCGCGACCAATCTTGAACACCACAAAGGCAAATTCACCACCGGCCGCCAACACGATGCCCAGGCGGATCGCACTGACCTTTTTCAAGCCCCCGGCCAGGCGCCCGACCAGGAGCAGCAGCGGCAGTTTGATCGCGATCAGCAGCAGGGTCAGGCCCAGCACCGCCATCGGCATGCTCAGCAACAGGCTCAGGTTCGCGCCCATGCCGACGCTGATGAAAAACAGCCCGAGCAACAGGCCCTTGAACGGTTCGATCTGGGCTTCCAGTTCATGGCGATACTCGGAGTCCGCCAGCAGCAGGCCGGCGAGGAAGGCGCCCAGGGCCATGGAAATTCCGACCAGCTCCATCAGCCATGCCGTGCCGATCACCACCAGCAACGCCGTGGCGGTGGACACCTCTGGCAGCGCGGTTTTGGTCACCACGCGAAACACCGGCCGCAGCAGATAACGCCCGCCGATCACCACCACGGCGATGCTGGCCAGCACTTGCAGGCCGTGGTTCAGGTTTTCGCTGGCGGTGGTGCTGTGATCGCCACCAGCAAGCAGCGGCACCATGGCGATCAAGGGGATCGCGGCGATGTCCTGAAACAACAGGATCGCGAACGCCAGCCGCCCGTGGGGGCTGGTCAGTTCCTTGCGCTCAGCCAGGCTTTGCAGGCCGAACGCCGTGGACGACAACGCCAGGCCCAGGCCCAGGACGATCGCGGTGTTCAACGGCTGGCCAAACAGCCAAAGCGCTACCACGCCAATCACCGTGCCAGTGAGCAGCACTTGCGCCAGGCCCACGCCGAACACTGACTTGCGCATCACCCACAAGCGTCGCGGCGACAGTTCCAGACCGATGATGAACAGCAGCAACACCACGCCGAGTTCGGAAATGTTCGCGACGCTTTGCGGATTGTCGATCAGGCCCAGCACCGACGGGCCGATGATCACCCCGGCAAACAGATAGCCCAGAACCGCCCCCAGATGCAGGCGCTTAGCCAAGGGAACGATGAGAACGGCCGCCATCAGAAACACGACAGCGGTTTGTAGCAGGTTGCCTTCATGGGGCATGAGAAAACTCCGGACTCGGTACAGCGGGGGTGACAAGAATAAAGGCTGAGCCCTTCGGCGTCAGCAAAACGCTCGGGCTCAGATGTTACAATTTGCATTAATTAGTTACATTTATAGAATTAGCTGATCAATCCAACTGTCCCTCTCGAGTAGTCTCCATGGCGATCAACTTCGACCTCAACGATCTGCAGGCCTTCCGTGCCGTGGTCGAGCAGGGCAGCTTTCGCAAGGCCGCCGATACGGTGCGCATTTCCCAGCCAGCCTTGAGCCGGCGCATTGAAAAACTCGAAGGCGCCCTCGGTGTGCGGCTGTTCGAGCGCACCACGCGCAAGGTCAGCCTGACCCAGGCCGGACGGGGTTTCATGCCCAGCGTCGAACGCCTGCTGGACGATCTGGACGTGGCATTGCTGGGCATCAGCGAAGTCGCTTCGACCCGGCTCGGCCATGTCACGGTCGCCTGTGTACCCTCGGCGGCTTACTACTTCATGCCGCGGGTGATCGCGCACTATCACCGGCAGTTTCCACGGATCAAGGTCAAGGTGCTCGACTCCAGTGCCCACGACGTGTTGAGTGCGGTGGTCAATGGCGAAGCGGATTTCGGCCTGAGCTTCATGGGCACGCTGGAAGCCGAAGTGGATTTCGAGCCTTTGGTGCAAGAAGGGTATGTAGTGGCGTGCCGGCGCGATCATCCGCTGGCGGGGCGAAGCAGTGTCACCTGGGACGAGTTCTATCAGCAGGATTACATCTCGCTGGATAAAACCTCGGGCAACCGTTTTCTGCTGGATCAGGCACTGACCGGCGTGGTGCCGCAGCGGCCGAGCATCTGCGAAACCCGTCACGTGACCACCATGATCGGGCTGGTGGAGGCCGGGTTGGGCGTGGCGGCGGTGCCGCTGATGGCGATGCCGGCGGCGGACCACCCGATCCTGACGCGGGTGCCGTTGACCGATCCGCAGGTGATGCGCAGCGTCGGTCTGATCAAGCGCCGGGGTCGAACCCTGACCCCGGCGGCATTGGAGCTGGAACGGCTGGTGGTGGAAATGAAAGTCCTGCAGCCGTCGGTCAGCGACTGACCGAGTCCAGCCCGGTCGCTTTCACGTCCGGTTGAGCCTGGGCCGAGGCCATGTATTGCAGCAAGGCTTTGGCTTCGGCCGGGTGCCGGGCACTTACCGGGATCCCGGCGGCAAACCGGGTGACCGACTGCACCGACTCCGGAATCTTCGCCACAAAACTGACCCCCGGCACCGGCAACAATTCGCTGACCTGCTGGAAGCCCAGTTGATAGTCGCCAGTGGCAAC
Source organism: Pseudomonas sp. P4_B4 (assembly GCF_056402255.1). Lineage (NCBI taxonomy): Bacteria > Pseudomonadati > Pseudomonadota > Gammaproteobacteria > Pseudomonadales > Pseudomonadaceae > Pseudomonas > Pseudomonas sp. P4_B4. Next base: position 124,637 of record NZ_JBFUHS010000021.1, on the reverse strand, counting down.
CACCGAGCCCACGGGGATCTTCGGCACCATGGTCGACTTGGGCTTGAGCTGGTCCTCGATCCCCAGGCGTTTGAACAGCTGCTGTTCGATGTACACGCCGCTGGCGCTGTCGGAGTAGGCCACTGATTTAGCGTCGAGCAGCGTCTTTTTCAGGCCCTCGACGTTGCTGATATCCGGTTTCGGCGCACCTTCGCGCACCACCAGGCCAATGCGCGAATCCGCCAGTTCGACACGGGAAGCCGGGTCGACCTTGCCCTGCTTGATCAAGTCGTCTAGTGCATAGCCGACCATGATCACCACGTCGGCTTGCTCACCGCGGGCCAGGCGATTGGGGATCGCTTCCGGGGCCTTGCCCATGGAGGGACCGAGCGCGGTGTCGAGGGTGTTGCCGGTGGAAGCGGCGAATTTCGGGCCGAGGATCTTGTAGGCCGCCGTGAAGCCGCCGGAGGTCATCACACGGATCTCTTCAGCCTGGGCAATGCCGCTCAAGCCCAGGCTGACCACCAATGCGAGGGCGGCAAGATTGAAGGTTTTTTTCATGGTCATGTTCTCGATAAAGGGCCGGTTCACGACGCCACCGGTTGCAGATGATTCGAGGCGCGGCGATAGAGCATGAGCGTCGCGCACAATGCGCACAGTGCTGCAAAGCTCATCCAATAACCCGGTGCCGCCTTGTCGCCGGTGTACTGGATCAGCAAGGTCGACATCGCCGGGGTGAACCCGCCGAACACGGCGGTGGCCAGGCTATAGGCGAGGGAGAAACCGGCCACCCGGACTTCCACGGGCATGATCTCCGTCAGCGCCGGGATCATCGCGCCGTTGTACAGGCCGTAGATGAACGACAGCCACAACAGCACCAGCAGCATGTGGATGAAGCTGGGCGCGTTCACCAGAAAGGTCAGCACCGGGTAGGTGGTGGCGATGGCCAGCAAGGCCATGGTGATCAACACCGGGCGTCGCCCGATGCGGTCCGAGAGTGCGCCGCCAATCGGCAGCCAGATGAAATTCGAAACGCCCACCAGCAATGTCACCAGCAGCGCGTCGGACGTACTCAGGTGCAGCACGGTTTTACCGAAGGTCGGCGCGTACACCGTGATCAGGTAGAACGCGGTGGTGGTCAGGGCTACCATCATCATCCCGGCGAACACGGTCAGCCAGTTTTGCCCCAGAGTGCGGAACACTTCACCCATGCTCGGGCGGTGTTTACGGGTGGCGAACTCTTCGGTTTCCTCCAGGTTGCGGCGCAGCAGGAAGATGAACGGCACGATCATGCAGCCGACGAAAAACGGAATCCGCCAACCCCAATCGGCAATCACGTTCGGTGCCATCCACTGGTTCAAGGCGTAACCCAGCGCGGCGGCGACGATGATCGCCACTTGCTGGCTGCCCGACTGCCAACTGGTGAAAAAGCCCTTGTGGCCGGGTGTGGCGATCTCGGCGAGATACACCGACACGCCGCCCAGTTCCGCACCAGCGGAAAAGCCCTGCAGCAGCCGCCCGATCAGCACCAGGGCCGGGGCGAACAGACCGATGGTTTCGTAACCGGGCACCAGCACAATCAGGATGGTGCCGCTGGCCATGATCGACAGGGTCACGATCAACCCTTTGCGTCGACCCACATCGTCGATATAGGCACCCAGCACCACGGCGCCCAATGGACGCATCAAAAAGCCTGCACCGAACACGGCGAAGGTCATCATCAGCGAGGCGAATTCGCTGCTGGCCGGAAAGAACACGGCAGCGATCTGCGTGGCATAGAAACCGAAAAGGAAGAAGTCGAACTGTTCGAGGAAGTTGCCCGAGGTGACCCGGAAAATAGCGCTGGCGCGAGAGCGTTCGCGCGGGATTGAGGCTGTCATCGATAAATACTCCACCGCTTTTATGACGTGCGCCGGCTGGACGCGGTGCACGGTTCTTATTGGGGCGGATAGTGGAGCAGGGGCATCGATATGTTAATTGCATTGTTGGCATGCATTGATGCGAGAAGTGGATCAATGCATCCGCGGACATGCTCGTGCAGTTACCGGTACAGGCACCCGTCGACGAAGCGCTATTCGCTATGCGCCCGCACCACGCTCTCGGTGCCCAGCCGATACTGATTGTTCCCGCTGCGCTTGGCCTCATACATCGCCAGGTCGGCAATGTGCAGCAGGCGGTCGATGCTCGGCGCATGATCGGGGAACACGGCGACGCCGAGGCTGGTGCCGATGTGGCGCTGGTCGTTGCCGATGGTGACGGGCGGGGAGAGTTCGACGAAGATTTTCTGGCAGATGCTGCGCGCTTCGTCTTGCAGGCTTTTGCCTTGGGGCAGGCCCTGGAGGATGACCACAAATTCGTCGCCGCCGATCCGGGCGACGGTGTCGGTGCCGCGCAGAATACGCTTGAGCCGCGTGGCGGTCGTGACCAGCACGCGGTCGCCGGCCGCATGACCATAGCGGTCGTTGATGGCCTTGAAACCATTGAGGTCGACAAACACCAACGCCACCCGCGTGGCACTGGTGCGCGCCTGTTCCAGGGCTTCGGACAGGCGCTCTTCGAGTACCAGGCGATTGGGCAGGCCGGTCAACGGGTCGTAATGGGCCAGGTGCTTGAGGTAGTTGGCCGAGGCCTTTTCTTCGGTGATGTCGCGTACCACGCCCATCATTTTGACCGTTTCGTCGTGGTCATTCTTGACCACGTTGCCGGTTTCGCGCAGCCAGCGGATCGTTCCGTCGGGCCAGACCACGCGGTATTCCTCGTCATGGTTTTCACCGGTTTCCAGGCAACGCAGTTCGCCAGCCCGAACCCTGGGCCGATCATCCGGATGCACGCAGGAGCAGAACAGGGCGTAAGAGGGCGTTACTTCGCCGATCTTGAAGCCGAACATGCCGAAAATGGCATCTGACCAATACAACCGGTCGGTGTCGACATCCCAGTCCCAGGTGCCGATGCGGGCAAAGTACTGGCTGCGTTTGAAGCGTTCGGCGTCGCCATCCTGGTGGATGCTCTGGCTTTCGGGCAGGTTGTTGATGATCGCGCGATATTCCGCCAGTTGCTTTTGCAGCGAACGTTCGCGCCAGACCAGCGCGACGATCAGGGTGAGCGTCGTTGAACCAAGGATGACGCTGGTCCAGAGCAGGATCATTCGGGGATGGCCATCAGGGCGGTGAGCCGTACGGGTAATTGATGATTATTTTAGTTCAGCAAACAGCTTTAAACGTCGCGCGGGAGGTGGCAATGGTTGCCAATCGAGGGCAAATCTGGGAAAACGGCGCCCATCAGGCCCTTGAGGGCGAGAGAGCATACGAGTGAAATCAATGAATGACGAGCTTCAGGTAATCGATCTACAGGTGGGTGACGGAAAAGCCGCTGTAAAGGGCGCGCTGATCACCACCCAGTACCATGGCTGGCTGGAGGATGGCACCGAATTCGATTCTTCCTACAGTCGTGGCAAACCCTTCCAGTGCGTGATCGGCACCGGGCGGGTCATCAAGGGCTGGGACCAGGGCATCATCGGCATGCAGGTCGGTGGCAAGCGCAAGTTGCTGGTGCCGGCGCACCTGGCCTATGGCGAACGCACCATGGGCAAGATCACGCCGAATTCGAACCTGATCTTCGAAATTGAATTGCTGGAAGTGCTGACACGGGATGATTGACCGTCAGGCCTGAAAGGTTTCCCGGTACGCGTACAGGCCGGGGGTGCCGCCGGTCATGACGAACAGCACGTTGTCCCCGGAGGCGAAGCGCCCTTGCTGCAAGTCGGCCAGCAAACCCGCAAAGGCTTTGCCGGAGTACACCGGGTCGACCAGCAGGCCTTCGGAACGGGCCATCAGGCGTACTGCGTCTTGCATGGCGACGGTTGGCAGACCGTAGCCGGCACCCAACTGGCTGCCGTCAATCGCAATCCCGGCAGCTTGCACCTCGGCGTTACTGCCCAGCAGCGCCAAAGTCTCGCGGGTCAATTGCAGGGTTCTCGTCGCTGATGAGTCCTGGTCGGACAATACCGAGAACGACTTGACCAGGGACGTACCCCGGCCCAGCAAATGGAAGCCCGCCGCGAGCCCGGCATGGGTACCGGCGCTGCCGTTGGGGACCACCACTTGATTGAACGTCAGATCCAGCTCCGCCTCTTGCCGGGCGATTTCCGCTGCACAGCGGGCATAGCCGAGGCTGCCCAAGGGTGTCGAGCCACCAGTCGGCAGCACCATGACCTTGCGTCCGGAATCCCGAAGCTGCGCCGCCCTGGCCTCGGCTTTGGCCAGTGAGTCGGTACCGCCGGGGAACACTTGCATCTGCGCGCCGAACAGTTGGTCGAGCAGCACGTTGCCATTGAGTTCGTAATCCACCTCGGCTTTGGCGACGGCCCGGGTCAGGAACAACTCGCAGGCGATGCCCAACCGGGCGCATACCGCGGCGGTCAGGCGCGCATGATTGGACTGGATGCCACCCACGGTAATGATCGTATCGACCCCGGCTTGCAGCGCCGCGCCGATATGGAATTCAAGCTTGCGCAGCTTGTTGCCGCCGGCGCCGATCAACATATGGTCGTCGCGTTTGAGAAACAGGCCGATACCCTGCTTGTCCAGGCCCAGCAGCTGTTCGAGTCGCGCAGCCCGCTGAATGGGCGTGGGACCTTGCAGCAGGTCTGCCCGCGCAAAAACACTCAGTGACTTGTCCAGTTGGGTCTGCATCAATCGAGCCTCGTTGTTCAGCATGGTAAAGGTGACTCTATGGAGAAACGCCTGCGGGATAAACGCACTGCCCGTCATGACTGTTTTAACCCGGTGTAACTAATCGGCCGGTCAGCAGGACTTTCCAGGCCGCTTTGGATAGGCTGGGCCGGGCTTGAAACCACGATTTGAAGAGGAGAAGGCGGGTTGCCAATCAACGAATACGCCACGGCCATAGAACTGCTGGACGAGTCTTATCGGCACTGGACCGGTGAACCCCTGCCAGCACCGAGGTCGCTGACCGGGCTTGAACGCCTGCACTGGCTGCACGCCCACGCACCCTACAGCTTGCTGGCCCACGGCACTGAAGACGACCCTCTGTTCTTCTATGCCAATGAGCGGGCGCTGGCCTGCTTCAAGTACCCGCGCCCGGAATTTCTGGGCATGCCGTCACGCTTCAGCGCCTCGCCACTGGACCGCGCAGTGCGCCAGACCCTGCTGGAGCAGGTCACGGCCCATGGCATTGCTCACGGCTACAGTGGCTATCGGGTGGATCGGCAGGGTAATGCCTTCATGATTCATGACGGCAAGGTGTGGACGCTCATCGATCAACACGGTGGGCGCGTGGGGCAGGCGGCGTTGTTCTGGCCGGATGCAGAGCGGGTCGGGCAGTTGGGGGTGTTGAGCCAAGACCTTTAGCGGACAGCTGGCTGGCGAATTTCGATGTCAGGCCGACCTGTCATCGGGTTGTGCCTTGCCAGGCTCCACTTTATCGGGGAACATATGCGCTATATAGGGGTAGGGGGTATAGGTATGTCGCACATTCACGAACACAAGGATGACTTGATCAAACGGGTGAGGCGGATAGCCGGGCAGGTGGAAGCGGTGGAGCGAGCGCTTGAGTCCGATGCCGATTGCGCCAAGACCCTGCATCTGGTCGCCGCCATCCGGGGCGCGGTCAATGGTCTGCTGGAGCAGTTCATCGATGCCCATGCCCGCGAGCACGTTGCCCATCCGGACCTGAGCGATGAAGAGCGCGCCCAGGGCGTGGAAGACTTGTTGCTGGCCATCCGTCGTTATGCCAAATAGAGGCCCGAATTCCATGACGCAGACACCCCAGGCTTCGCGTTTCGCCCACGACCATGTGTTTCTCGGCGCATCCCATGATGAAAACGCCCGACGCACCTTATGGGTGGTGGCGCTGACGTTCGTGATGATGATTGGCGAAATTGCTGCCGGCTACATCACCGGTTCCATGGCGCTGCTGGCCGATGGTTTTCACATGGCCACCCATGCCGGGGCCTTGGGCATCGCGGCGGCGGCCTATGGGTTCGCGCGGCGCAATGCCAATAACGCGCGTTACAGCTTCGGCACCGGCAAGGTCGGGGATCTCGCGGGTTTTGCCTCGGCCATGGTGCTGGGGCTGGTGGCGATCGGCATTGCCGGCGAGTCCGTTTATCGCCTGTTTCAGCCAACGACCGTGGCATTCACCGAAGCGACGGTGATTGCGGTGGTGGGGCTGGCGGTGAACATCGCCAGTGCCTTTTTGCTGGCGGGCGACCACGGTCATCATGGCCACGATCACGGACATAGCCATGATCACGGCCATCATCACCATCACGACAACAACCTGCGCTCGGCCTATGTCCATGTGTTGGCCGACGCCTTGACCTCGGTGCTGGCGATTGCCGCATTGTTGGCCGGGCGCTATCTGGGGTGGGTGTGGCTGGACCCTGTGATGGGCATCGTGGGCGCCATCGTGATTGCGAAATGGGCGGTTGGATTGATGCGTGACAGCGCTGCGGTGTTGCTCGATGTCACGGATGAGCACGTTGCCGATGAAATCCGTGAGCTGCTGGAGTCATCGGACGATGTGCGCATCAGCGATCTGCATGTCTGGCAGGTCGGCCCCCAGGCGCGGGCCGCGATTGTCAGCGTTGTAGCCGCAGCCAATGTCAGTGCCGACACCATTCGCGAACGCCTGGCGCCGGTCCATGAACTGTCTCACCTGACCGTCGAATACCGCATTGCTTGAACGGCTTTCGCTCAATCACTGAACAGCGCAATCCGTCCATTCGTGGATGGGCGGTATTGCCGTTTCAGTGGGTCCAGTGCCGGCCGCATCGCCAGAAACTGCTTGAGCGTGGCGCCTGCAATGTTCAACGCCAGGCGTTGCCCCGGACATTGATGGCGCCCCGCACCGAAGGTGAAGCTGCGCCGGTTCGGGCGGTCGAGCAGGAAGGTGTCGGGGTTGTCGTTGAGCTGCGGGTCGCGATTGGCCGAGGCCAGCAGCACCAGGATCACGTCGGTGGCGTTCAGCTTCACCCCGTCAATCTCGCAGGGGGCGGCGACGAAGCGGCGGGTGTTCTGTACCGGTGGGTCGAAGCGCTGCACTTCGGCCAGCAGGTCTTCGACAGGGGTTGATTCGCTGCGCAACGACGGATGTTGAGTCAATGCCAGCACGGCGTTGCCGATCAGCCCGGCAGTGGCCTCGAAGGTCTGGGAGAACAGGCCGATCAGGTTGGCGATCAGGGTTTGCGGCGCGCCGGATGCGAAACGTTGGCGGATGCCTGCCAGCAAAGGGCTGTGGTTGTGCGGATCGTCGAGCAATTCGATGAAGTAACCGCTCAAGTGTTCGGCGGAAGCGTGGGCGGCGGTCAATTGTGCCGCGTCACTCAAGGGCGACAGGCAGGCGACGAAATCCGCCGTCAACTCGCTGATGGCCCGGCCCTGGGCCGGGGTGAAGCCCAGCAACGCCGCCACCACGCACACAGGTCCGCGAAACATGGCGTTGTACAGGCCAGCGGCATCGGCGGTGATCAATCGGGCACTGACCAGGGCCTCGACTTCCCTCGCATCGATCAACTCCAGCCCCGGCTCAATCGCCGACCGTGGGCAACGCTGGCGTTCACCTTCATTCATGCGCATCAACTGACCGAACACCTGGCCGGCCAGGCCATCGGCAATCGCCTTGGGGACTGGCTCCTGCGCCGGTCGAACGTGGCAATCGGGATGCGCCAGCACGGCGGCCACCGCCCGGGCGCTGCTGGCCACCCACATGTTCAGCTCCGGATGAAAAGCCAGCCCACCTTCGGCACGCAGTTGTGCGTAGTAGGGATAGGGATCGGCATGGGTCGCAGCGATGATCGGGTCCATGGTCACAGCCTTTTGTTGTTGGAAAGAGTTGCTACTATCTCCAGTCCGAAAGGGCGTTGATTCGTCCGGGAGCGAAATATGAGCGCAGAGCATCACGACATCGGCGTCTCGCAGGTGGCGGCAGCCATCGCTGAGCCTGCGCGGACGAAAATCCTCTGTTCGCTGATGGACGGCCACGCCCGCACCAGCACCGAACTGGCGGCGGTGGCCGAAGTCAGTGCGTCGACCGCCAGTGCCCACCTGGCCAAACTCAAGGAACTGGCGCTGGTGCGGCTGCACGTCCAGGGACGTCACCGCTATTACAGCCTGGCGGACAAACGCGTGGCCCAGGCCCTGGAGGCACTGATGGTGATCGGCCAGAACACCGCGCCGAGCTTTCAGTCGCGTACCCCGGACCGCCTGCAATTTGCCCGCACCTGCTACGACCATATGGCGGGAACCCTGGCGGTGCTGTTGCATGACCGGATGCTTGAAGCAGGTTGGCTGGAGGAAACCGACGAACAGGCCTATCGCTTGAGCGACAGTGGTACGGCAATGTTTCAGGGGCTCGGGATCGAGGTGCAGGACTTGAGCACCTTGCGCCGTCGTTTTGCCTGCCCGTGCCTGGACTGGAGCATGCGCCGGCCACATCTGGGCGGGTCGCTGGGCGCGGCGTTGCTGCAAACGGCGCTCAAGCGCAAGTGGGTGACCCAGGATCTGGACAGTCGGGCGTTGGCATTGACGGCGTTGGGGCGCAAGGAGGTAGCGGGGCGGTTTGGGGTTGAGTTGCCGATTGAACGTGAGGGCAAAAGATCGCAACCGGCGGCAGTTCGAGGAGCATCGTCTCGCCCGGACCTGTAGGAGCCAGCTTGCTGGCGAAGGCGGCATTGAGTCTTGCGCTGGTTTTGAGGGCGCCTTCGCTGGCAAGCCAGCTCCTACAGGGGGAGCGGCAGTGGTTGAATTGCAACCATGAAAAAGCCCCCCATCGGTCACCCGATGGGGGGCTTTTGTGCGTCTGGCGTCAGGTCAAACCTTGACGATCCAGCCCGCTGGCGCTTCGATGTCGCCAGTTTGCACGCCGGTCAGCTCTTTGTAGAGCTTCTGGGTGATCGGGCCGACTTCGGTTTCGCTGTGGAACACGTGCAGGTGGTCGTTGTAGTTGATGCCGCCAATCGGCGTGATCACCGCAGCGGTACCGCAAGCACCGGCTTCCTTGAAGTCGGAGAGCTTGTCGATGAACACGTCGCCTTCGACCACGTCCAGTCCCAGGCGGGACCTGGCCAGCTCGATCAGCGACAGGCGGGTGATGCCCGGCAGTACCGATGGCGAGTTCGGGGTCACGAACTTGTTGTCGTGGGTGATCCCGAAGAAGTTGGCCGAACCGACTTCCTCGATCTTGGTATGGGTCAGCGGATCCAGGTAGATGCAGTCGGCGAAATGCGCCTTCTTGGCCTGGGAGCCCGGCATCAGGCTGGCGGCGTAGTTGCCACCGACCTTGGCGGCACCGGTGCCTTGTGGCGCGGCGCGGTCGTAGCTGGAGATCAGGAAGTTGTGCGGGGTCAGGCCGCCCTTGAAGTAGGCGCCAACCGGAATGCAGAAGATCGAGAAGATGAACTCGGGGGCGGTACGCACGCCGATGTTGTCACCCACGCCGATCACGAACGGACGCAGGTACAGCGCGCCGCCAGTGCCGTACGGCGGAATGAAACGCTCGTTGGCGCGGACCACTTCCTTGCAGGCTTCGATGAACTGCTCGGTTTCCACCTGCGGCATCAGCAGGCGGGCGCAGCTGCGCTGCATGCGCAGGGCGTTCTGGTCCGGGCGGAACAGGTTGATCGAGCCGTCCTTGCAACGATAGGCCTTCATCCCTTCGAAGCATTGCTGGCCATAGTGAAGGGCAGTGGAGCCTTCGCTGATGTGCAGCACGTTGTCTTCGGTCAGGGTGCCTTTGTCCCACTCGCCATTGCGAAAGTACGACAGATAGCGCTTGTCGGTCTTGATGTAGTCAAAACCCAGCTTGTCCCAATTGATGCTTTCGTTACCCATGACACCCTCTATCACTGAACAACCGCCGAAACGGTTCAAGGCTTCTGACGTTTTTTGGATGGGGACAACAATACTTCATTCTTGGGCTAAATCGCAGCCCAGACTATCGGGTGACGGACAGATTTCTTAGCCTGCTCATGAAAAAAGCCGCCGATCCCTCATTGTTCGAAATCCTGTGGCGAGGGAGCTTGCTCCCGTTCCAGTGCGCAGCACTGGTAAAACCAGGCATCGCGGTACTTCTGAAAGACCGCGGTGGTCCGGTTGGGACGGCTTCGCCGCCCAGCGGGAGCAAGCTCCCTCGCCACAATTGGCCTCCGGTCGATCTGCTTACAGATGCAACGCATGCCCCAACGCCCGCAACGCCGCTTCCTGCACGGCCTCACCCAACGTCGGATGCGCATGGATGGTGCCGCCGATGTCTTCCAGCCGCGCGCCCATCTCCAGGCTCTGGGCAAACGCCGTGGACAACTCCGACACGCCAACACCCACCGCCTGCCAGCCGACAATCACATGATTGTCCCGACGGGCGACCACCCGCACGAAGCCGCTTTTCGACTCCAGGGTCATCGCCCGGCCATTGGCGGCGAACGGGAAGCTCGACACGATGCAGTCCCAACCTGCGGCGTTGGCCTCGTCCGGGGTCTTGCCGACCACCACCAGTTCCGGGTCGGTGAAGCACACGGCGGCGATGGCGGTCGGGTTGAACTCGCGGCTCTTGCCGCTGATCAGCTCGGCAACCATCTCGCCCTGGGCCATGGCTCGGTGGGCGAGCATCGGTTCGCCGCTCAGGTCTCCGATGGCATACACGTTGCGCATGCTGGTCTGGCAGCGGTGGTCGATCTTGATCGACGAACCGTTCATGTCCAGGTTCAGCGCTTCGAGGTTCCAGCCCTGGGTGTTCGGCTTGCGACCGACGGCCACCAGCACCTGATCGGTTTCCAGGTTCAGGGTCGCGCCGTTCGGGGCCAGTATTTGCAAGGTATTTTCTTTTAAATCAAAGCCTTGCACGCTGTTCTTCAAGTAAATCTTTATGCCGAGTTTTCTCAGTTCGTCGTGCACAGGCTGGGTCAGTTCGGCGTCGTAGGCCGGCAGGATGCGTTCCTGCGCTTCCACCACACTTACCTCGGCGCCGAGCTTGCGATAGGCAATGCCCAGCTCCAGACCGATGTAACCACCGCCGACCACAATCAAGCGCTTGGGCACGGACGTCGGCGCCAAGGCTTCGGTGGACGAGATGATCGGCCCGCCAATCGGCAACATCGGCAGGTTCACGCTTTTCGAACCGGTGGCCAGCACCAGGTGCTCGCACTGAATGCGCGTGTCGCCAACATCAATGGTTTTACCGTCAACCACTTTGGCCCAGCCTTGAACGACCTGGACCTTGTTCTTTTTCAGCAGCGCGGCAACGCCGGTGGTCAGGCGATCGACGATGCCGTCCTTCCATTCGACGCTCTTGGTGATGTCGAGGGTCGGCGCCGAAACGCTGATGCCCAGGGCCGAAAGCTGATGGTGGTGCTGCGTCTGATGAAACTGCTCGGCGACGTGAATCAGTGCCTTGGACGGAATGCAGCCGATGTTCAGGCAAGTGCCGCCCAACGATTGGCCTTCCACCAGAATGGTCGGGATGCCCAGCTGACCGGCACGGATCGCCGTCACATAACCGCCGGGGCCGCCGCCGATGATTAGCAGCGTGGTATTCAGAGTCTGCATGCCTTACTCCACAAACAAGGTAGCGGGTTGTTCGAGCAAGCCACGAATGGCCTGGATGAATAGCGCCGCGTCCATGCCGTCGACCACGCGGTGATCGAATGAGCTGGAGAGGTTCATCATCTTGCGGATCACGATCTGGCCTTTGATCACCATTGGCCGTTCGACGATCTTGTTCACGCCGACAATCGCCACTTCCGGCAGGTTCAGCACCGGCGTGCTGACGATGCCGCCCAAGGCGCCAAGGCTGGTCAGGGTGATGGTCGAGCCGGACAACTCGTCGCGGCTGGCCTTGCCGTTGCGTGCGGCGTTGGCCAGGCGAGCGATTTCCGTTGCACTGTCCCACAGGCTGCGGGCTTCGGCGTGACGCACCACCGGCACCATCAGGCCAACGTCGCTCTGGGTCGCGACGCCCACATGCACCGCGCCGAGGCGGGTGATGACCTGGGCTTCGTCGTCATAGCGGGCGTTCATCTGCGGGAAGTCGCGCAGGGCGACGACCATGGCGCGGACCAGGAACGGCAGTAAAGTCAGCTTGCCGCGGGTCGCGCCGTGTTTTTCGTTCAGATGCGCACGCACCTCTTCCACGGCGGTGACGTCGATTTCTTCGACATAACTGAAGTGGGCCGCACGCTGGGTGGCGTCCTGCATGCGCTGGGCGATCTTGCGGCGCATGCCGATCACCGGGATCTGCTGTTCATCGGTACGTTGGGCGTAAGCAGCTGCCACCGGTGCCGAAGCGTTCGACTGACCCTGGGCCAGGTAGGCGTCGAGGTCTTCATGCAGCACGCGGCCGGCGGGGCCGGTGCCACGCACCAGACGCAATTGAATGCCGAGGTCCAGCGCATGCTTGCGCACAGCCGGGGAGGCCAGTGGGCGTTCATCGGCTGCGCGAGCCACCATCGGGCCCTGGCAAACGGCAGCTTTCGGCGCCGGGGCAGCGACCGGTTTGCTTTCCACCACGGTTTCTACTTTGGCTGCGGCCACAGGCGCTTCTTTAACAGGTGCCGGTTGCGCCGATTCCTTAACGTTGCCCGCGCCTTCGACTTCAATGCTGATCAGCACACTGCCAACCGCCATGACTTCGCCCGGCTGGCCACCCAGGGCAATGACCTTGCCATGCACCGGCGACGGGATATCGACCATCGCCTTGTCGGTCATGACATCGGCCAGTACCTGATCTTCGACGACCATGTCGCCGACCTTCACGTGCCATACCGACAATTCAACTTCTGCAATGCCTTCACCAATGTCCGGCATTTTAATGACGTGCGTGCCCATTCAGACCTCCATGACCCGTTTCAACGCCGCGCCCACTCGGGACGGGCCTGGGAAATACGCCCACTCTTGCGCGTGCGGGTAAGGGGTGTCCCAACCGGTGACGCGTTCGATCGGCGCTTCCAGGTGGTGGAAGCAATGCTCTTGCACCAGCGACACCAGTTCGGCGCCGAAACCGCAGGTGCGGGTGGCTTCGTGCACCACCACGCAACGGCCGGTCTTTTTCACCGATTTGACGATGGTTTCCAGGTCCAGCGGCCAAAGGCTGCGCAGGTCGATGACTTCGGCGTCAACGCCGCTTTCTTCAGCAGCGACTTGCGATACGTACACTGTGGTGCCGTAGGTCAGCACGGTGACGTCCTTGCCCGGACGGGTGATCGCAGCGACGTCCAGCGGCACGGTGTAGTAGCCATCCGGTACTTGCGCGGCGGGGTGCTTCGACCACGGGGTTACCGGGCGGTCGTGGTGGCCGTCGAACGGGCCGTTGTACAGGCGTTTTGGCTCGAGGAAGATCACCGGGTCATCGTTTTCGATGGAGGCAATCAACAGGCCCTTGGCGTCGTACGGGTTGGACGGCATCACCGTGCGCAAACCGCAGACCTGGGTGAACATCGCCTCGATGCTCTGGCTGTGAGTCTGGCCGCCGTAGATGCCGCCGCCACATGGCATGCGCAGGGTCATCGGCGCGGTGAACTCGCCGGCCGAGCGGTAACGCAGGCGGGCGGCTTCGGAAATGATCTGGTCGGAGGCCGGGTAGACGTAGTCGGCGAACTGGATCTCGGCCACCGGACGCAGACCGTAGGCGCCCATGCCCACGGCGACACCGACGATGCCGCTTTCGGAGATCGGCGCGTCGAACACCCGGGAGGTGCCGTACTTGTTCTGCAGGCCTTCGGTGCAGCGGAACACGCCACCGAAATAGCCCACGTCCTGGCCAAAGACCACGACGTTGTCATCACGCTCAAGCATCACATCCATGGCCGAGCGCAGGGCCTGGATCATGGTCATGGTGGTCGTGGTCATGGCGGTTTCCAGCTCGATATTGTTGTTGTGATCGTTCATGTCAGATCCCCAACTCTTGGCGCTGGCGCTTCAAGTGCTCCGGCATCTCTTTGTAGACGTCTTCGAACATGGTCGCGGCGCTCGGAATCTGGCCGCCGGCGAGGGTGCCGTACTGTTCGGCTTCTTTCTGTGCGGCGATCACTTCGGCTTCCAGTTCGGCGCTGACCGCGGTGTGTTCCTCTTCGGACCAGTGACCGGTCTTGATCAGGTGCTGCTTGAGGCGCGCAATCGGATCACCCAGCGGGAAGTGGCTCCAGTCATCGGCGGGACGGTATTTGGACGGATCATCGGAGGTCGAGTGCGGGCCGGCGCGGTAGGTGACCCATTCGATCATGGTCGGGCCGAGGCCGCGGCGCGCACGTTCGGCGGCCCAGGCAGAGGCGGCGTAGACCGCGTAGAAATCGTTGCCATCGACCCGCAGGGAGGCAATGCCGCAACCGACGCCGCGACCGGCGAAGGTGGTCGCTTCACCACCGGCAATCGCCTGGAACGTCGAGATCGCCCACTGGTTGTTGACCACGTTGAGGATCACCGGCGCGCGGTACACGTGGGCGAACGTCAGGGCGGTGTGGAAGTCCGATTCAGCGGTGGCGCCGTCGCCGATCCACGCCGAAGCGATTTTGGTGTCGCCCTTGATCGCCGAGGCCATGCCCCAGCCCACGGCTTGCACGAACTGGGTGGCAAGGTTGCCGGAGATGGTGAAGAAACCGGACTCCTTGACCGAGTACATGATTGGCAGCTGACGTCCCTTGAGCGGATCGCGCTCGTTGGACAGCAACTGGCAGATCAGGTCGACCAGCGGCACTTCGCGGGCCATCAGGATGCTTTGCTGGCGGTAGGTCGGAAAGCACATGTCGTCGATGTTCAGGGCCAGGGCCTGGGCGCTGCCGATGGCTTCTTCGCCAAGGCTCTGCATGTAGAACGACATCTTTTTCTGACGCTGGGCGACCACCATGCGGTTGTCGTAGATGCGGGTCTTGAGCATGGCACGCATGCCCTTGCGCAGGATCTCTACCGGCACGTTTTCGGCCCACGGGCCGAGGGCATTGCCCTGGTCGTCGAGCACGCGAATCAGGCCACGGGCCAGATCAGCCGTGTCAGCCGGTTCAACGTCGATAGGGGGTTTGCGCACCGTACCGGCATCGGTCAGATGCAGGTAGGAGAAGTCGGTTTTACAGCCGGGACGGCCCGAGGGTTCGGGGACGTGCAGGCGCAGCGGTTCATACGCTTGGGTCATGGCTTCTACGCTCGATCTTGTGAATTTCTTGTAGTGAGCTGACAGATTTCGTTCGGTAGAAGAAATCTTGTCCTACAACAATCATAGGCCCGCCCAAGAAGAATATTTCTCTCTGTTTCGTTGCGCTAAAGATCATTTGCAGATAAAAAACCTGCATAAACACAAAAAACAGGTGGTTTTGTCTCATGCGCAAACTGGACCGTACCGATATCGGCATTCTCAACAGCCTTCAGGAGAACGCACGCATCACCAACGCCGACCTGGCGCGTTCGGTGAACCTCTCGCCGACACCGTGTTTCAACCGGGTCAAGGCCATGGAAGAACTGGGGGTAATTCGCGAGCAAGTGACGCTGCTCGATGCCGACCTGCTGGGGCTGCATGTGAACGTGTTCATTCACGTCAGCCTGGAGAAACAGGTGGAGGAGGCGTTGCAGCATTTCGAAGAGGCGATTTCCGACCGCCCCGAAGTGATGGAGTGCTACCTGATGGCCGGCGACCCGGACTATCTGATCCGGGTGCTGGTGCCGACCATCCAGTCGCTGGAGCGTTTCATGATGGACTTTCTGACCAAAGTGCCGGGGGTGGCGAACATCCGCTCGAGCTTTGCGCTCAAGCAGGTGCGCTATAAAACGGCGCTGCCGTTGCCGGCGAATGGGCTGACCCTGGGGAATTAAACGTCGATCTTAAAATTTGTTAAGCGGAATCTTCAGGTAAGTCACGCCATTGTCCTCTGCCGGCGGCAGTTCCCCCGCCCGCACATTGACCTGAATCGCCGGCAATAGCAGCGTCGGCATGCCCAGCCCGGCATCACGCCGGGTGCGCATGTCGACGAAGGCGGCTTCGTCGATGCCGTCGCGCACGTGGATGTTGCTTTTGCGCTGTTCGCCTACCGTGGTCATGCATTGGGGCGCGCGGCCCTCGGGCGGATAATCGTGGCAGATGTAGAGTCGCACGTCGGCGGGGAAGGCCAGCAGCTTGTGGATCGAGGCGTACATCTGGTTGGCATTGCCGCCGGGAAAGTCGCAGCGCGCGGTGCCCACGTCCGGCATGAACAGTGTATCGCCGACCAGGATCACATCGTTGCCGATCAGGTAAGCCATGTCCGCCGGGGTATGGCCGGGCACGTGCAAGGCGGTCGCCTTGAGATTGCCGATCATGAACGATTCGTTGGGGGCGAACAGGTGATCGAACTGGGAACCGTCGACGCGGAAGGCGGGCTCCAGATTGAACAGCGCCTTGAACACGTCCTGGACCTTGCTGATCGACTCGCCAATGGCGATCTTGCCGCCCAGTTCCCCGCGCAGGTATGGCGCGGCGGACAGGTGATCGGCATGGGCGTGGGTTTCCAGCAGCCATTGCACCTGCAACTGACGAGCACGGACGAAGGCGATGATCCTGTCGGCCTGGGTGGTCGCGGTACGCCCGGCGGCCCCGTCGTAGTCGAGCACCGGATCGACAATCGCACACTGCCCGCCATCAGCCTCGTAGACCACGTAGCTGTAGGTCGAGGAGGCGGGGTCGAGGAAAGCTTCAATCAGCGCGGGCATGGACACGAACCTGTGCAGGGGTAGAAAAGTCGGACGACGAATAGTCAGCCATGGGTTGCAACACTTTATGTAAAGACATAATGTTCGCAGCTTAAGTGACGTTGAAGGCATCCTGCAAATGCAATCCAGTCTGACCGAATGTGAAGTCGCTCAACTGCGCGCCTCGGCCTCCAAGGCCTGTGCGCTGCTCAAGGCCCTGGCCAATGAGGATCGCCTGTTGATCCTGTGCCAGCTGACCCAGGGCGAACGCAACGTAGGCGAGCTGGAAAAAATCACCGGCGTGCGCCAACCGACCCTGTCCCAGCAATTGGGGATCCTGCGCGATGAAGGACTGGTCGCCACCCGTCGTGAAGGCAAGTACATTTTTTACGGTCTCGCCAGTCACGAAGTGATCCAGGTGATGAAAACCCTCTCCGGGCTTTATTGCGGGGCGGTGCTTAAAAGCTGGGTTCAACCCTGATCCTGTTCAACACACCGAACCTGTGGGAGCGAGCTTGCTCGCGATGACGTCGGCACATTCAACATAAATGTTGGCAGACCAACCGTCATCGCGAGCAAGCTCGCTCCCACAATGATTTTGGTGTCTGGACTAGCATCAATCCTTGCGTGCAGCAAAAGGAACAAGCAATGAACGATCAACACTGGGGCTCATCCATCAGTGCAGATATCGTGGTCATCGGCGGCGGCACGGCGGGTATCGGCTTTGTCGCCAGCCTGTTCAAGCGTAGCCCGCATCTGAATATCACCGTGATCGAACCCGACTCCCGGCACTACTATCAACCGGCCTGGACGCTGGTCGGCGGTGGTGCCTACAACGTGGAAAACACCGTGCGGCCAATGGCGTCGGTGATGCCGCGCGGGACCCATTGGCTGCAGGCTGCCGTGACGGGCATCGATCCCGACAAGCGCCAACTCACCCTCGGTGACGGGCGCACGGTCGGCTATCAAAACCTGGTGGTCTGCCCCGGCCTGCGCCTGGCCTGGGAGAAGATCGAAGGCCTGGAGGAAACCCTCGGCCAGCACGGCGTGACCTCCAATTACAGCTATCGGCACGCGACCTACACCTGGGATCAGGTGCAGAAACTGCGCGGCGGCAAGGTGCTGTTCACCCAGCCGGCCATGCCGATCAAATGTGCCGGAGCGCCACAAAAGGCGCTGTACCTGTCCTGCGATCACTGGCGCAAGACCGGTGTGCTGGACAACATCGACGTCGAGTTCAATCTTGCGGGCGCGGCGCTGTTCGGTGTGGCGACCTTTGTCCCGCCGCTGATGAAGTACATCGAGAAGTACAAAGCCCGGTTGGCCTTCAACTCGAACCTGGTCAAGGTCGACGGCCCGGCGAAAACCGCCTGGTTCGACGTCAGGGATGCCGATGGCAATGTCACCCGCCAGGCCAAGACCTTTGACCTGCTGCATGTCGTGCCGCCTCAGGTGGCCCCGGATTTCGTTGCCCGCAGCCCGTTGGCCGACGCCGCTGGCTGGTGCGAGGTCGACCCCCACAGCCTGCAGCATCCGCGTTATCCCGGCGTCTTTGCGCTGGGTGATATCTGCGGCACCACCAATGCAAAAACCGCCGCGGCGGTGCGCAAGCAGATCGTGGTGGTGGCCGAAAACCTGCTGGCCTTGCGCAAGCAACAACCACTGCCGCTGAAGTACGACGGTTACGGCTCCTGTCCGCTGACGGTGGAGAAGGGCAAGGTGATCCTTGCCGAGTTCGGTTACGCGGGCAAGTTGCTGCCGACCTTTCCCCTTGACCCGACGATTCCGCGCCGCTCGGCGTGGTGGCTGAAGGCGACACTGCTACCGTGGTTCTACTGGAACGGTATGCTCAAGGGCCGCGAGTGGCTGACACGTGTGTCCAGGGTCGACTGAGAACTCCCTATGTTGCTGGCAAGTCTGTTTGGCGTAGTGATGGGATTGGTGCTCGGCTTGACTGGCGCCGGCGGCGGTATCCTTGCGGTCCCGGCCCTGGTGTTGGGGTTGGGCTGGAGCATGACCCAGGCCGCTCCGGTGGCGTTGTTCGCGGTGGGCAGTGCGGCAGCGGTCGGTGCCATCGACGGTTTGCGCCATGGCCTGGTGCGTTATCGCGCGGCGCTGCTGATCGCGGCGTTGGGTGCGGTGTTTTCGCCGGTGGGCATCTACTTTGCCCATCAGCTGCCGGAAAAAATCCTGATGATCCTGTTCAGCCTGCTGATGGTCGTAGTGGCCGGGCGGATGTTGCGCCGCGAGCGCAAGGACGAGGGCCCCAGCGATCACGGTCAGGCCAACTGGGGCCAGAAGAACTGCATGCTCGATCAACAGACCGGGCGCTTTTCCTGGACCGCCAAATGCACCGCGACCCTCGCCGCGCTCGGCGCAGTGACCGGCGTGGTCTCGGGATTGCTGGGGGTGGGCGGCGGTTTTCTGATTGTCCCGGCCTTCAAGCAACTGACCGATGTGCAGATGCGCGGGATCATCGCCACGTCGCTGATGGTGATCAGTCTGATTTCGGCCATCGGCGTGATCGGCGCGTTCCAGGCCGGGGTGCGCATCGACGG
Organism: Pseudomonas sp. P4_B4; assembly: GCF_056402255.1. Taxonomy (NCBI): domain Bacteria; kingdom Pseudomonadati; phylum Pseudomonadota; class Gammaproteobacteria; order Pseudomonadales; family Pseudomonadaceae; genus Pseudomonas; species Pseudomonas sp. P4_B4. Next base: position 105,439 of record NZ_JBFUHS010000021.1, on the reverse strand, counting down.
TTCGGGCATTGCCTTCATCGTCTCCAGCATCGTCGGCATGATCATCGGCCGCAAGCTCTGCTCCCGGGTGCCGGCGCGGGCGTTGCAGGGCGGGTTCGCCAGCATCTGCGTCGTGGTCGCCGCTTACATGCTGTTGAAAGCGGCCTTCTGAACTGCGGGCGCCTGGCTCCTACGAAAAGCCACGCCTGATCAGCTCTATAGACCTACACCCTAAGTTCCAAGCCCTGCCGACACGCGGTCTTACGCCATAGTTGTCACGCACCGCCGGCTCATCCAAAGCACCTGAAAACCACCCCCAAGGCAGCGTATGGCGCCGCCGGTCAGGTTTCGATAATCGCCTCCGACACTTAGTCCCCCGTTTCGGAGCGCGCCATGCACAACAATAAGAACGTCACGCATCGTTTTCTGCCTGCCTTTATCGCCAGCCTGTCTGCCCTTGGCCTGAGCCAAGTGGCCGAGGCGGATATCATGCTGTACGACAAGGACCAGACCACGTTCTCCACCGACGGCTACATCAACGCCTTCTACGTGAACAGCGATGTCGACCGGGCCGGCGAGCAGTTCGACCGTCGGCAGTCACGGGTGAAGATGGGCTTTTTACCCAACTACCTGGGCTTCAACATGGGCAAGCAGGTAGACGATCTCAAGCTCGGTGCTCGCGCCTCGTTCTGGGTCACCATCAACGACAGCCAAACCAACGGCACCGACACCGCCATCGATGTGCGGCAGTTCTTCGGCACCGTGGCCAACCCGGAATGGGGCGAAGTGCTGATCGGCAAGGACTTCGGGCTGTTCGCCCGTTCCAACATCCTGCTCGACGAAATGCTCGCCGGTTACGGCCAGGTCAGCGATACGTTGGGGCTGGTGGATGGTGGCGGGGTGTCGTTCGGCAACATTGGCACCGGTTACCCGTACCCGTTCCCGACCTCGCAGATAACCTATCGCACCCCGGTGATGGACGGTCTGCGCGTGGCGGTCGGCATCATGGACCCGGTGGACACCAACGACAGCAGCCCGACGGGCAAGGCCTATCAGGAAAACCCGCGTACCGAGAGCGAAGTCACCTATCAGTTCGACCTGGCCGGGGCAAAGATCTACAGCTGGGTCAACGGCAGCTACCAGACCTCGGACAACACGGATTCCACGGTCGAGACCGTCACCTCCAAGGGTGTCGGTTATGGCGTGCAGGCGAAGATGGGCGGCTTGTCCCTCACCGGGTCCGGTTTCCAGGCCAAGGGCATCAACCCGTTTTTCACCAACAATGCCGGCGAGCCGACCCTGCGCAACGTCGACAGCGACGGCTACCTGTTGCAGGGCTCCTACAAACTGGGCAAGAACCGCCTGGCCTTGTCCTACGGCAAGACCAATGACGATGGCAACGGCGTGGTCGGCAGCGGCGCGGACTACGAGACCCGCGGCATCGCGTTGTTCCATGACGTGAACGACAACCTCAAGCTGGTGGCCGAGTACAACCAGTTCGAAATCAACGGCCACGACACCAGCGAGCAGAACGAAAACACCGACACCTTCGCAGTGGGTGCGGTGCTGACCTGGTAACCCCGGGAGGTGGCCCTGGCCGTGCGCATCGCGGCGAGGGTCACCAACCGTCTCATCCCATCGAAGCGGCTACCCGCTACCCAAGTAGCATTCGTCGCACCCCACAGACTTCGTACACTCGTGCCTCATACACACGCACCTGCGGGAGGTAAGGATGCAGCAGAGCGAAGGCGTCGTCAGTGCAATGTCCCAGGCCACCGATGCCCGGCAGGTCGCGCAGGAACTGGCACGACAGTTGTTGCATCCGCACCTGGGGTTCGTGCTGTTCTTCTGTTCCGCCGAGTACGACTTGCAGGCGCTGGGCCAGGCCTTGCAGCAAAGCTTCGGCGGCATTCGCCTGGTGGGCTGCACCAGCGCCGGGGAAATCACCCCGCTGGGCTACGGGCGCAATTGCGTGACGGCGGTGGGCTTCGATCACCGGCACTTTTCCATCGCGATCGAGCTGATCGACCAGATGGAGCACTTCAGCCTGATCGACGCCCAGCAAATGGTCGAGCGCCTGGTCAGTGGCTGTCGCAGCAACACCCTGGCCCCGATCAAGGGCAACAGCTTTGCCCTGACCCTGCTCGATGGCCTGTCCAGCCGCGAAGAAATGGTCCTGGCGGCCTTGAGCGCGGCATTGGGCGACATTCCGCATTTCGGCGGCTCGGCCGGCGACGACAACTACCTGACCCATACCCATGTGTACTTCGATGGCGAGTTCCACAGCGGCGCGGCCGTGGTGGTGCTGGTCAATACCTGGCTGGATTTCGAAGTGTTCACCACCCACCACGTGCTGCCCCGCGCTGAGAAGCTGGTGGTCACCGGGGCCGACAGCACCTTGCGCCGAGTCTTCGAACTCAATGCCGAGCCGGCCGCCGCCGAGTACGCCCGGCACATCGGCGTGCCGGTGGCGCAGCTCGATCACCGGGTCTTCGCCGCGCACCCGTTGGCGGTACGGATCAACCAGCAGTACTACGTGCGGGCCATCCAGCAGGTGCATCCGGACCTGAGCCTGAGTTTCTACTGCGCCGTGGAAAACGGCATCGTCCTCACCGCCATGACCCCGGGCCCGATGCTGCCGAACCTGCAGAGCCTGTTCGAGGGGTTGCAGGAGCGCCTGGGCGATTTGCTGCTGACCATCGGTTGCGACTGTTTCCTGCGGCGTCTGGAACTCGAAGACGACGGCAGTCTTGATCAGATCGGCAGGTTTTTGCGTGAGCAACGGGTGATGGGTTTCAACACCTACGGAGAACAGTTCAATGGCATGCACATCAACCAGACCTTCACCGGCGTTGCCATTGCCCGTGGCCGTGCCCCAGGACATCGCTGAGCTGCAGGCCGAACTGGCCGGGCTGCGTCTGGAAAACCACAAACTGCAGCGCATCAATGGCGCGCTGATCGAGCGGGTCGAGTCCGGGGGAACCCGCGGCAACGATCCGTACGCGGCATTCCAGCATTCGGTGGTGCTGGCCGAGCAAGTGCGCGAACGCACCGATGCCCTGAACCAGGCCATGGCCGAACTCAAGGCCGGTAATCATCTGCTCAGCGAAGCCCGCCTGCGCGCGGAAACGGCGCATCAACACCTGATCGATGCCATCGAAAGCATTTCCGACGCCTTCGTGCTGTTCGACGCCGACCAGCGCATCGTGCTGTTCAACAGTCGCTTCAAGGCGTTCTGGAGCAATAGCCGGGTGCGGATCAACGCTGGCATGCGCCTGACCGAGGTCAAGCGGTTGATGATGAACAACGGCCTGTTCACCGAAGAGCCTCGGGGGCATGCCGACGAAAACCTGCTGTACCGCCTGCAGAACGGGCGCTGGCTGCAAGTCAGCGAGCGGCCGACCCAGGAAGGCGGGCGGGTGATCCTGTTCACCGACATTACCGACGTCAAACTCAGCGAAACCGTACGCCGTGAGCAGGCGGTGGCGCAGAAGTCGCATCTTTTGCAACGGGCGGTCGACAACCTGTCCCAAGGGGTGGCGATGGTCAGCGCCGAGGGCATCCTGGAGTTGTGGAACCGGCGCTTCCTGGAGTTGAGCGGCCTGGCGCCGGTGGCGGCCCATCGCCCGTTTGCCGAAGTGATCGCCGACAGCGAGCTGAACCTGCTGACCCCGGCCAGTCGCGATGGCAACGGACGACCGGTCCGCGAATGCGAGCAGCGCCTGTACGATGGCAGGGTCCTGGAAATCCGCACCCATCCGTTGCCCACCGGCGGTTTCGTCAACACCTTCACCGACATCACCGAGCGCTACCAGCACGCCGAGGCGCTGAGTGAAAGCGAACACTGGATCCGTCTGATCACCGATCACGTACCGGCATTGATTGCCTACCTCAATGCCGACCTGGTCTACGAGTTCACCAACAAGGTCTACGAAGAGTGGTACTGCTGGCCGCGAGGCGTGATGCTCGGCCAGAGCCTGCGCGAAGTGCACAGTGAACAGCATTACCAGCGGCTGGAGTCCTACGTGGCCAGGGCGCTGTCCGGCGAGAGCGTGACCTTCGAGTTCGCTGAAACCAACGTCAACAACCAGGAGCGCTACATGCTGCGCTCCTATGTGCCCAACCGTCTGGCCAGTGGCGAGGTGGTGGGGATTTTCGTGCTGATCCGCGACATCACCGAACGGCGGCGCACCGCCGAGGCGCTGCATCAGGCTTATCAGAACCTGGAGCTGCGGGTACGCGAGCGCACGGCGGAATTGACCACCCTCAACGACCAGCTGCTGCGCGAGATCGATGAGCGTCGCCTGGTCGAGTCACGCTTGCGCGAAGCCAAGCAGGAAGCGGAGCAGGCCAACCTGTCGAAGACCAAGTTCCTCGCCGCCGTCAGCCACGACCTGCTGCAACCGTTGAATGCCGCGCGCCTGTTTACCAGTGCCTTGCTGGAACGGCGCGAGCCGATGTCCAGCGAGATTCTGGTGCGCAACGTGAGCAATTCCCTGGAAGACGTGGAGAACCTGCTCGGCACCCTGGTGGACATTTCCAAGCTCGATGCGGGGGTGATCAAGGCCGACATTGCGCCGTTCGCCCTCAGTGAACTGCTGGACAACCTGGCCGCCGAATACACCCAGGTGGCGCGCAGTGAAGGCCTGCAACTGCACTTCATCGGCTGCTCGGCGCTGGTGCGCAGCGACATCCAGTTGCTCGCGCGGATTCTGCGCAACCTGCTGAGCAATGCGATTCGCTATACCTACAGTGGCCGCGTGGTGCTCGGTTGCCGGCGGCATCATCAGTGCCTGACGATCGAAGTCTGGGACAGCGGCATGGGCATTGCCGAGCATCGCCTGGAGGAGATCTTCCAGGAGTTCAAGCGTGGTGACGTGCAGCGACCCGATCAGGATCGCGGCCTGGGCCTGGGCCTGGCGATTGTCGAGAAAATTGCCGGAATCCTCGGGCATCCCATTCATGTGCGCTCGTGGCCGGGCCGGGGCTCGATGTTCTCGGTCGAAGTACCGTTGAGCGCCACCGCGCCGAAACCTCAGCCCGCGTTGCAGATGAGCGAGCCGATGCTTGAGCGCCTGCGCGGTGCCCGGATATGGGTGCTGGACAACGACGCGACCATTTGTGCCGGCATGCGCACCTTGCTCGAGGGGTGGGGGTGTCGGGTGGTGACGGCGCTGTCGGAGGAGGACCTGGCGCGGCAAGTGGACAACTACCACGCCGAGGCGGACCTGCTGATCGCCGACTACCACCTGGATAACGATCAGAACGGTGTCGATGCGGTGGCAAGAATCAATGCCCGTCGTGCCTCACCGATTCCGGCGATGATGATCACCGCCAACTACAGCAATGAACTCAAGCAGCAGATCCGCGAACTGGGCCACACCCTGATGCACAAGCCGGTGCGGCCGATGAAGCTGAAGACGGCGATGAGTCATTTGCTTGGCCGGCCTTGAAATCTACGGTGCATGGGACGGCCCCTTCGCGAGCAAGCCCGCTCCCACAGGTACATCGCTGTCCTTGTGGGAGCGGGCTTGCTCGCGAAAGGGGCGCCGCGGTCTTACTGACTCAACGCCGCAGATAAGACCCGAAATCAATATCCCCGGCACTCAGGATCGCTTGCACCCGGTTGTGCACGTTGAGCTTGCGCAGGATTGCCGAGACGTGGGCCTTGACCGTGGTTTCGGCGATTTCCAGGGTGTAGGCGATCTGCTTGTTCGATTCGCCCTTGGTCATGCGTTCCAGCACCTGCAGTTGCTTGCGGGTCAGGGCCTGGAGCAGTTCGGGCGGGAAGCTCGGGGTGTCGTTCATCCGCCGGTGGGTACTGCTTTTGCCGGTGCGGATGATGTCCGGGGGCAGGTAGACATTGCCATTGAGAATCTGCTGGATGGCATCGGTCATCTGGGCGCGGGGTGAGGACTTGGTGATGAAACCCACGGCACCGTAGGTGATGGCTTGCAGCACGATCTGTTTGTCTTGCTCGGCGGAGACAATCACCACCGGAATGGTCGGCGCTTCGTTACGCAGGTTGATCAGGCCATTGAGCCCGTGCATGCCGGGCATGTTCAGGTCGAGCAGGATCAGGTCCAGGTCGTCGTGTTCCTGGGTCAGGGCCAGGGCGCTGTCCAGGTCGGCGGTTTCCATCACTTCGCTGCCGGCAAAACCGTCGCTGATGACGTTGTGGATGGCTTCGCGAAACAGCGGGTGATCGTCGGCAATCAGGATTTTGTACATGGCCTTTCACCTCATTATTTTGATTATGGTGTGGCAACAACACGCACGCGTAAAGCTCAGGGAAAGGGTTCTGGCCGAGCTGGCGAAACCGGCAGATTGGCCGCTTGCCAGGCGTCCAGGCCATCGCGATACCAATACAGAGTCTTATAGCCCATGGTGGCTGCGCGCTTGACCGCATTCCAGCTCAACCAGCAGTCGGAGCGGCAGTAGAAGACCAGCGGTTGCGTCGGGTCGCCGGCGGTCAGCTTTTTCAGGTTGCCGGCGAAATAGTCCTGCCATTGCGGCGTCAGGTCGCCGTCCCCGGTATTGGCCAGCCAATGGCTGCCGGGCAGGTTTTCATGGGGCTGGTCTTCGATGAATTGCCCTTGCAGCCACTGACGGCGGTAGACGTCGATCAGCACCGGGCGCGGGGTTTGGTTGAGCAGGGTTTGCAGGGCGGGGGTGTCGACGATGGTTGCGCCTTGCAGCTGGTCGGGCGTCGGGCTGCGGTACAGGCCGATGCGATAGCCGTCGGTGGAGAACAGCGCTGTGTCGGCCTGCGCGGTGCTCAGCAGCAGACCCAGGGACAGGGCGGCGAGAGCAGGGCGCAACAGGCAACGTCGGGCACGTGGCATGGGTTAAGTCCTTATAGTTATGGACCTATTACATGCCAGTCGGGGGGCGTTGGGAATGCGACGATAGACAGGGAAACCAGTACTAAAGTAGTAATTTCACCCTGTTCAATGAAGATCCCCTGAGGGGTAATCAGCTGGATTTGCGCAGGGCCGCATGCTGCGGGTTGAAGGTCAGCACGGCGAGCAGCGCAAACAACAGCGTCAGCCCCGTGCACACCGCCAGAGCCAGGGGATTGAAGCGTTCATACAGGGCAAAACGCACCAGCTCCACCGCATGGGTGAACGGATTCACCGCGCACAGCCAATACAGCCACTCGCTGGCCTCGCGCATCTTCCACAGGGGATACAGCGCCGACGACAGGAAAAACAGCGGGAAGATCACGAAATTCATCACCCCGGCAAAGTTCTCCAGCTGACGGATCGCGTTCGACAGCAACAGGCCCAGGGCGCTGAGCATCAACGCCACCAGCAGCAGGGCCGGCAACGCCATCAACAGGCCCATGGCCGGTGGCCGCACGCCGTAGACCCAGGCAATCGCCAGGAACGCATACACCTGCAACAGCGAAATCAGCGACGTGRCCAACAGTTTGCTGCACAGCAGAAAGGTTCGGGGCAGGGGGCTGGTCAGCAGCACCCGCATGCTGCCCATCTCGCGGTCGTAGACCATCGACAGTGAGCCCTGCATGCCGTTGAACAGCAGGATCATGCAGGCCAGCCCGGGAATGATGTAGACCTCATAGGGGATGTAGGTGTCGTAGGGCTCGATGATCGCGATCCCCAGCGCTGCGCGAAAACCGGCGGCGAACACCAGCAGCCACAGCAGCGGCCGCACCAGGGCGCTGAGAAACCGCGTGCGTTGCAGCACAAAGCGCAGCCATTCGCGCAGCACGATACCGCTAAAGCATTGCCAGTAAGCGTTCATTGGGCAGCTCCTGATGTTGTCAGGCGGGTGAAGGCCGAACCGAGGTCACCGCCGTGTTCCAGGCTCAGGGCATCGGCCTGTCCGCTGGCTACCAGCCGGCCTTGATGCAGGATCAGCAAGTCATCGCTGGGCTGCACCTCGTCGAGCAAATGGGTGGTCCAGAGCACGCTGATGCGCTCGTCGCGACACAGGCTGCGGATGTGCTGGTTGAGCGCCAGGCGACTCGCCGGGTCGAGGCCGACACTGGCTTCGTCGAGCAGCAACAGGCGCGGCTCATGCAACAGGGCGCGGGCAATTTCCACCCGGCGACGATGGCCGCCATTGAGTTCGCGTACCCGTTCGCGGCGGCGGTCGGTCAGGGCCTGGCGGGCCAGTTCGGCGTCGACCCGAAGGTCGGTCTGACGCCGGGACAGACCATGCAATGCAGCGTGATAACGCAGGTTCTGTTCGACGCTGAGGTCCAGGTCCAGGGTGCTTTGCTGGAACACCACGCCCAATTGCCTGAGTGCCGGGCGTGCCGCGCTACGCAATGAACAGCCACCGACGCGGATCTCGCCTTGCTGCAGATCATAGAGCCGGGTCAGCAGGGCAATCAGGGTCGACTTGCCCGCGCCGTTGGGGCCCAGCAGCGCGGCGAAGCGCCCGGGCTCCAGGCTGAAACTCACCTTGCGCAAGGCCTCTCGGGCGCCGTAGGCAAAGCTCAGGTCACTGACTTCAAGGGCGTTCATGGCGTCACCACCACGCCCCAGGGATAGCGCCCGACCTTCACCGATTTACTGACCTTGAGGCTGTCGACATCGATCACCGAGACATCGCCGCTGACGCCGTTGGTGGCCAGCAATTGCTTCTGATCCGGGGTGAATGCCATCTGCCAGACCCGTCGACCCACCAGCAGGTAATCGAGAATCTCGAAGGTCTTGGCATCGATCACCGCCACATGATTGGCCGGGCCCAGTGCGACGAAGCCGTACTTGCCATCGGCGCTGAGCTTGATGCCGACGGGCTGGACCTTGTCGGGGTGCACGCCCTTGATCTGGAAGTTCAGGGTCTTGAGCACGGTGCGGCTGGCCACATCGAGAATGGTCACGGTGCCGCCGATTTCCGCCGAGGCCCAGAGCTGTGCGCCATCGGGGGAGAACTCGACGAAACGCGGGCGCTGATCCACCAAGGTGCTGTCGTCCAGGGTCTGGGTGCTGGTGTCGATCCAGTGCAGCATGTTGGTGGTCTCGCTGGTGTTGACCGCCCACTTGCCGTCAGGGCTGACGGCCATGCCTTCAGGTTCGACGCCGACGTTGATCTGGCCGAGCACCTTGGAAGTCTCGGTGTCGATCACCGTGACCAGCGCATCGTCTTCGTTGGAGACGTACAACCAGCGATTGTTCGGATGCAGGGCGAATTGCTCGGGGTCTTTGCCCGAGGGCAGTTCCTTGATGATCTTGCGCGTGGCCACGTCCATCACCTGGACCCGGTCCGAGTCACTGGCGCAGATGTACAGCAGCTTGTTGTCATGGGACAGCAGCAGGCCGCGGGGACGCTGGCCGACGGGCAGGGTGTCGGTGACTTGCAGGGTCTGCAGGTCGATCAGGCTCAGGCTGTTGTCCTTTTCGTTGGAGACCCAGGCAGTGCTGGCAACGGCATGGCCAGCGGCGAGCAGCATGATGCAAGAGAGCAGGGTGCGGCGCATGGCGGATTCCTTGTTGTTGTGATTTTCGGATCAGGGAAAACGGCAGCTGACCTCGGGTTTGTCGTAGCCCAGGCTGTCCATCTCATTGAACGGGTGCAGAAAACCATCTTGGGGTGAGGTGCTGACCAGCGCCCGGGGCTGGACGATGGGAATCGGCTGGCGCAACTGGCCGTTCCACGGCCGATAGCTGAGCTTGCGGCCCTTGAAACCATCGAGGGGCAACTGGTCGCTGATTTCCAGCGTACGGATCGCCATCGGCTCGGCCTGGCGCAGTTTGCTCACGGCGCTGGCGATGCTGCGCACGGCCATCCAGGCGGCGAAATCGCGGTCATTCATCCAGCGCCCGGTCAGGGCTTCGAAGCGTTTTTGCAGCTGCGCGGCGCCGTAGGTTTCCACGGTCTTGTGCCAGCCCACCGGGGTCAGGCCCTGGGTGCCGGCGACCGGGCGCGGGTACCAGGTCTGGTAGGGCACGTATTCACCGAAGTCGCCGCGTTCATCGGCCACCAGTACCACGTCGTACTCGGCGGTCTGGGTGAACAGCGGCATGTCGGCCTGGGCGCTGCGGCGTTGGTCGTTATCGAAGCTCCAGGGTTTTTCCGCCACCAGTTGCAAGCCAAAGCGCTTGGCCCCGCGGCGCAGGGCGGCGGCATAGGCTTGATCGTCCGGCGTCGGGCCGACAATCAGCAGCGCCCGCTGCCATTTGCGCAACACCAGAAACTGCGCCAGTGCATCGGCGAGCATCGCGCGGCTCGGCAAGGTGTGCAGTACGTTCGGCAGGCAATCGGTGGTGCGCAGGCTGTCATCGGGGCTACCGGCGTTGAACAGCAAACTGTCGGGCAGTGCCGCACTCAATTGGCGCAGGCTGGTGGCGGGGGCATTCACCACGAACAGGCGCAGGCCTTGTTCATGCTGCACCTTTGCCGCTTCGAGCAAGGCCTCGGGGCTGTCGACACTGGCGCTGACCAGGCTGTAGCCGTGGTTGAGAAAACGCCCGGTGCTGTTGCTGTCGGTGATCGCCAGTTCGGCGCCGCGCAGCCCGGCATCGATGGGCTCGGGGATGACGTTCGACAGCAACGGGCCGGGGTCGGGGCGATAACCCAGGTAGCCGATCCGCACCTGCAAGGGCGCATCGGCGGCCTGGCTCTGGGTGGCCAGGCCGGCGGCGCAGGCAATCGCCAGCAGGTAGATCAGGGCGTAAGGGATGAGCAGGCGCATAGGGCACTCCATTACAGGTAGCGCCAGCATAGGAAGGCTGTGGTGCAGTGAAAATATGCAGAAAGTACCGAAGGGCCAGTACCAAGGTAGTAGCCCGCCACGCACGGCGCGGTTCTGGCATGGGCAACCACGGCCCGCGTCCCGTGTCCACCGATTGCCTTACGACCAAGGGAGTAGGCGGCGACCACCAAAGCAGCATGGGGTCTGGGCGCAGGGCTTTCTAAGATGGCTGCCATAGCCTCTGCCAAGAGGTTTTGCGTGCAATCCAGAGGGCATAACAATGACAACAAAACGCAACGCCTTGCTCGTGACCGGGCTATTGGCCAGTTTGATCAGCGCAGGTTCCGTCTGGGCCCACGGCAACGTGGTGCCACAGGCCGTGGCCACCCCGGGGCTGACCCCGATCAAGGACGCCGGTGTGCAACTCGATGCCGATGGCTGGGCCGCGGTGAACCCGTATCGCACCGCTGCGGAACACGACAAGGCAGTGGAAATCGGTGCCTCGGCCTACACCCAGAACTGCGCGGCCTGTCATGGCCTGGAAGCCAAGTCCGGCGGTATCGCCCCTGACTTGCGCATGCTCGATGTCGGTGAGGCGGGCGATGAATGGTTCGCCGAACGGGTGCGCCATGGCGCCGTGCGCGACGGTCGGGTGTACATGCCGAAGATGGCCGACTACCTGAGCCAGGAAGCCCTGTGGGCGGTGCGCACTTATCTGGACTCTGTGCACGTCGAGGAGTGACCCATGCGCCTGCTCGCGGTGTTGATCAGCGCTCTGTGGCTGTGCTGCCAGGCGGCGCAGGCGCAGGTTCGCAACTACGACGAAATGATCGCCGCCGGGGAGCTGAAGGTGGCGGTCTACAAGGACTTCGCCCCCTACAGCTTTGAAAGCGCCGGAAAGCCCCAGGGCGTCGATGTCGAACTCGCCGAAGCCCTGGCCAAGGCGCTCGGCGTGCGTCTGACACTGATCTGGGCACCGGCCGGGGAAAAGCTCGATGACGACCTGCGCGATTACATCTGGCGTGCCAGTGCCTTGCACAACCAGCAACTGGCCGACCTGATGATGCGCGTGCCTTATGACCGTGACTACGCGCAGAAGCGCAACGAGTTCGGCGAACTGGTCAACGGCCAAGTGGTGATGTTCGGTCCGTACCAGAACGAGCAATGGCAGGTGGCCTATGACCGCCGGCGGCTGGACAAGGTCGCCAGCGTCGCGGTGTTCGAGCAGCACCCGATTGGTGTCGAAGTCGACAGCGTGCCGTCGTTCTACCTGACCTCGGTGTTCAACGGCATGCTCGCCGGCAAGACCCATCACTATCCCGGCGTGCCCCAGGCGTTTGCCGCGATGAAGGCCGGCGAGGTCGACGCGGTGATGGCCATGCGCGGCGAAATCGACTGGCAAGTTCACGAAGCGGCCGACCCGCAAGTGGCGCTGGCAGAAAATGCCTACCCGAACATGGGCAAGCAGCTCTGGGAAATCGGCATGGCGGTGCACGAAAGCAACCGGCAACTGGCCTATGCCGTGGAAGAGGCTCTGGAAAGCCTGATCCGCGAGGGTTCGGTGAAGACCATCTACGGCCATTACGGCCTGCAATACGACGTGCCCGAGATGTATCAATAAGGAGCAGGCGATGAAATGGCGAGGGAGTTGTCTGTTGGCTTGCTGGTTGAGCCTGGCGGCACAGGCTGGCGCTATCGATCCTGGCAAGGACCCGGTGCCATCGGTGATGTGGGCCTTCTATCAGCAGCAGTTTCTGGGCAATGCGCCGTTCGTTTTCGATGAGCGAGTCAAGTTGCTGGCGCCGCCGTTTGCCGAAGATGCCCGGCAGGTGCCGCTGGAAATCGACGCCCGGGCGTTCAAGGGCGAGGTGGTGAAAATCCTCGCCTGGGCAGAGCTGAACCCGTTGCCGAAAATCATCGACTTCCAGCCGCTGGATTCGGTTTTGCCCTGGCTGTCGTTGCGCATTCGCATCGAACAGGCCACGCCCTTGCGCGCGGCGGTGTTGACCCGTGACGGGTTGTGGCATGTCGGTTCGACCCTGATCGACGCCGCCGGTGGCGGCTGCACCGCGCCGAGCGTGGTGCGGACTCAACCGGGCTGGGAGGAGCACATCGGCGAAGTGCTCGGCGGGCGCTATCCCCGGGGTGAATTCAGCCGCTTGCGGTTGCAGGTGGCCCATCCCATGGACAACGGCATGGTCAGCGGCATTCCGGAATTCTTCATCAACCATGCCGAGCTGCGCGACCACAACGAGCAAGTACTGGCCCGGCTGGAGCTGTTTCCCGCAGTCAGCGAAAACCCCAACCTGGCCTTCGACATTGAAGGGGCAGGGCAAACGCGCCTGCTGCTACGGGACAACAGCGGCAATGAGTTCGATGCGTCGATCCCCTGATCTCAAGGAGCGTGGCATGCGCTGGATCCTGTTGATGGTGTTAAGCGTCAGTCTGCCGGCCCTGGCCGATCTCGAATACTCACTCAAGCCCCGGCAGATCGCCCAGGACACCTGGCTGCTGGAAGGCAGCACGGATAATTTCGCCAAGGCCAACGGCGGCAACATCGTCAATACCGCGTTCATCGTCACCGAACGCGGAGTGGTGGTGATCGACACCGGGCCGTCCCGGCGGTACGGCGAAGCGATGCGCAAGGCCATTGCCGCCACTACCGACAAGCCGGTGATCGAGGTCTTGCTGACCCATCACCACCCGGACCATGTGCTGGGCAACCAAGCTTTCAGCGACGTGCCGATTGGCGCCCTGGCCGGCACCACCGAGCTGCTGCAACAGCAAGGCGATGCCATGGCCGAGAATATGTACCGGATGGTTGGCGACTGGATGCGTGGCACCGAAGTGGTGCTGCCCACGCAGACGCTGACACCCGGCGTGAAAAGTTTTGGGAATCACGATCTGCGTCTGCTGAGCCTGGGTGGGCATACGGGCGCGGATCTGGCTATTCTCGACCAGCAAACCGGCGTGTTGTTTGCCGGGGACCTGGTGTTTTATCAGCGGGCGCTGACCACGCCCAACAGTCCAGGGCTGTCGGTGTGGCTGGCGGACATCGCGACCCTGCAAGGCTTGCCCTGGACGCTGGTCGTACCGGGCCATGGGCCGGTGTCGAGCGATCCACAACCCTTCGAGCAAATGCGCGATTACCTGACCTGGCTCGATCAGCTGATGCGCGACGGCGCCGCCAATGGCAGCGACATGGCCGAGATGATCCGCAGCCCCATCCCCGAACGCTTCGCCGGGATCAACCTGAGCCGTTATGAACTGATCCGCAGCATCAGTCATTTGTACCCGCGTTACGAGCGCGAGCGGATGACGCGGGTGGATTCCAACGCAAATAACTGACCCACCCCGATCTAATGTGGGAGCGGCGGTGCGACGATTCGACTTGCTCGCGAAGGCGGAGTGTCAGGCGACATCGATGTCGAATGTGCCGGCCTCTTCGCGAGCAAGCCCGCTCCCACAGGGGACTTTCATCAGGCACAAAATCCGCTGCTCATCTCCTCCCACCCTGTACCAAGGAACTAGCAATCTCCTCATTGCGGGCAATTGTTGCCAGGGCGGCGGCGCCCAAGAATCTGCACCAGACCGGGAAAATTTCCCGGGCATAACAAAAACTGCAGAGGAAGCCGTCATGACCCAACCCGCACGTCGCCAGCCCTTCGTCTTGAGCCTGCTGCTCAGTGCCATGCTGTTGTCCGGCCAGGCATTGGCCGGGGTTTCCGACCAGGACATTCTCCAGGACCCGAAGAACCCGGAACAGGTCGTGACCAACGGCCTCGGCGTTCAGGGGCAGCGCTACAGCCCGCTGGATATTCTCAACGTCGACAACGTCAAGGAGCTGCGCCCGGCCTGGGCGTTTTCCTTTGGCGGTGAAAAACAGCGTGGCCAGCAAGCGCAGCCGATGGTCAAGGACGGCGTGATGTACATGACCGGTTCCTACTCCCGGGTGTTCGCCGTGGATGCACGCACCGGCAAGAAACTCTGGCAATACGATGCACGCCTGCCCGATGACATCCGCCCCTGCTGCGACGTGATCAACCGTGGCGTCGCGCTGTATGGCGACCTGGTGATTTTCGGCACCCTCGACGCCAAGCTCGTGGCGTTGAACAAGGACACCGGCAAGGTGGTGTGGAGCAAGAAAGTCGCCGACCACAAGGAAGGCTACTCGATCAGCGCCGCGCCGCTGGTGATCAACGGCAAGCTGATTACCGGCGTGGCCGGCGGCGAGTTCGGCGTGGTGGGCAAGATCGAGGCCTACGACCCGAAAAACGGTGATCTGCTGTGGACCCGGCCGACGGTCGAAGGCCATATGGGCTACGTCTACAAGGATGGCAAAGCGGTGGAAAACGGCATCTCCGGCGGCGAGGCGGGCAAGACCTGGCCGGGCGATCTCTGGAAAACCGGCGGCGCGGCCCCTTGGCTGGGCGGCTATTACGACCCGGAAACCAACCTGCTGCTGTTCGGTACCGGCAACCCGGCACCGTGGAACTCGCACCTGCGCCCTGGCGACAACCTCTACTCCTCATCGCGCCTGGCGCTCAACCCGGACGACGGCACCATCAAGTGGCACTTCCAGAGCACGCCCCACGACGGTTGGGACTACGACGGCGTGAACGAGCTGGTGTCGTTCAACTACAGCGAAGGCGGCAAGGAGATCAAGGCGGCGGCCACTGCCGACCGTAACGGTTTCTTCTACGTACTGGATCGTACCAACGGCAAATTCATCCGTGGCTTCCCGTTCGTGGACAAGATCACCTGGGCCACCGGCCTGGATAAGAACGGCCGGCCGATCTACAACGAAGCCAGCCGTCCCGGCGCCCCGGGATCCGAAGTCAAGGGCAGCTCGGTCTTCGTAGCGCCGGCGTTCCTCGGCGCGAAAAACTGGATGCCGATGGCTTACAACCAGGACACCGGGCTGTTCTATGTGCCGTCCAACGAATGGGGCATGGACATCTGGAACGAAGGCATCGCCTACAAGAAAGGCGCGGCATTCCTCGGCGCCGGCTTCACCATCAAGCCGTTGAACGAAGACTACATCGGTGTGCTGCGGGCCATCGATCCGAAAACCGGCAAGGAAGTCTGGCGCCACAAGAACTACGCGCCGCTGTGGGGCGGGGTGCTGACCACCAAGGGCAACCTGGTGTTCACCGGCACACCTGAAGGCTTCCTGCAGGCTTTCAACGCCAAGACCGGCGAAAAGGTCTGGGAGTTCCAGACCGGTTCCGGCGTGCTCGGCTCGCCCATCACCTGGGAAATGGACGGCGAACAGTACGTCTCGGTGCTCTCCGGCTGGGGCGGCGCGGTACCGCTGTGGGGCGGCGAAGTGGCCAAGCGCATCAAGGACTTCAACCAGGGCGGCATGCTCTGGACCTTCAAGCTGCCCAAGGACCTCGTCGCCAAGCACTGATCCCTTGTGGGAGCGGGCTTGCATGCTGACCGACCCGCCGCCTTCGCGAGCAAGCCCGCTCCCACATTAGGTTGTGTGAAATCTACGACCAAATAACGAGAGCCCCTCCTGCCAACGATGCATTCGTCTGGCACGCGGGGCTCTCTAGTATCGGCTCATCGCCTGTCAGTACGACAGGCATCGACCCAGACAGAGGCCTACCATGATCTACGCACAACCCGGAACCCCAGGCGCCGTCATTACCTTCAAACCGCGCTACGGCAACTTCATCGGTGGCGAGTTCGTTGCCCCGATCAATGGCGAGTACTTCACCAACACCTCGCCGGTCAACGGTGAAGTGATCGCCGAATTCCCGCGCTCCAGCGCCGCCGACATCGACAAGGCCCTCGACGCCGCGCATGCCGCAGCGGATGCCTGGGGCAAGACCTCGGCCCAGGACCGCTCCCTGGTGCTGCTGAAAATCGCTGACCGCATCGAGCAGAACCTAGAGGTGCTGGCCGTCACCGAAACCTGGGACAACGGCAAGGCCGTGCGCGAAACCCTGAACGCCGACGTGCCGCTGGCGGCCGACCACTTCCGTTACTTCGCCGGCTGCATCCGCGCCCAGGAAGGCGGGGCTGCGGAGATCAATGAGTTGACCACGGCCTATCACTTCCATGAGCCCCTGGGCGTGGTCGGGCAGATCATTCCGTGGAACTTCCCACTGCTGATGGCCGCCTGGAAACTCGCCCCGGCCCTCGCTGCAGGCAACTGCATCGTACTCAAGCCTGCCGAGCAAACGCCGCTGTCGATCATGGTCTTCGCCGAGCTCATCGCCGACCTGCTGCCAGCGGGCGTGCTGAACATCGTCCAGGGCTTCGGTCGCGAAGCTGGCGAGGCCTTGGCCACCAGCAAGCGCATCGCCAAGATCGCCTTCACCGGCTCGACCCCGGTGGGCGCGCACATCATGCATTGCGCCGCCGAGAACATCATTCCGAGCACCGTGGAACTGGGCGGCAAATCGCCGAACATCTTCTTCGAAGACATCATGAATGCGGAACCGGCGTTCATCGAAAAAGCCGCCGAAGGCCTGGTGCTGGCGTTCTTCAACCAGGGCGAAGTCTGCACCTGCCCGTCCCGGGCGCTGGTCCAGGAGTCGATCTACGAGCCGTTCATGGCCGAGGTGATGAAGAAGATCGTCAAGATCAAGCGCGGCAACCCGCTGGACACCGAGACCATGGTCGGCGCCCAGGCGTCCGAGCAGCAATACGACAAGATCCTCTCGTACCTGACCATTGCCCAGGAGGAGGGCGCCGAGCTGCTCACCGGCGGCGCGGCCGAACGTCTGGAGGGCGACCTGTCCAGCGGTTACTACATCCAGCCGACCCTGCTCAAGGGCCACAACAAGATGCGTGTGTTCCAGGAAGAAATCTTCGGCCCGGTGGTGGGTATCACCACCTTTAAGGACGAAGCCGAAGCCCTGGCGATTGCCAACGACAGCGAGTTCGGCCTCGGCGCCGGCCTCTGGACCCGCGACATCAATCGCGCCTACCGCATGGGCCGGGCGATCAAGGCCGGGCGCGTGTGGACCAACTGCTACCACCTGTACCCGGCGCACGCGGCGTTCGGTGGCTACAAGAAGTCCGGCGTCGGTCGGGAGAATCACAAGATGATGCTCGATCACTACCAACAGACCAAAAACCTGCTGGTGAGCTACGACATCAATCCGCTGGGGTTCTTCTGATTCCTTAAACACGACGCATAACCTGTGGGAGCGGGCTTGCTCCCACATGGGTATGTGGGGTTCCGGAAATTTGCGCAACACCCCCTACCAAATCACCCCGCAAACTCCTTCGAAAGTAGCATTCGGGCCCTCATCGCGCCGTGCATTAATGGCTCTACCGGAATCACCCGGGCACAAGAAGAGGAATGACCCATGTGGACTAAACCCGCGTTTACCGATCTGCGCATTGGCTTCGAAGTGACGATGTATTTCGCCAATCGTTGATTGACCACCCGGCCAGCCGATGCGTTGGCCGGGCCTGCCTTCTGGAGCATCCGCCATGCACATCCGCGTTCTCGGTTCCGCCGCTGGCGGTGGTTTTCCACAGTGGAATTGCAACTGCCGCCAGTGCGCCGGTGTGCGCCATGGCAGCCTGCGGGCACAGCGCCGTACGCAGTCGTCGATTGCCCTGAGTGACGACGGTGTGGAGTGGGTGCTGTGCAACGCGTCACCGGACATTCGCGCGCAACTCGAGAGTTTTGCGCCACTGCAACCGGCGCGGCGCCTGCGTGACAGCGCCATCGCCGGCATCGTGCTGCTGGACAGCCAGATCGACCATTGCACCGGTTTGCTCAGCCTGCGCGAAGGCTGTCCGCATGCGGTGTGGTGCACCGAGCGCGTGCATCAGGACCTGAGCAGTGGTTTCCCGTTGTTCAACATGCTTGAGCATTGGAACGGCGGATTGCAATGGCAACCGGTCGGCCTCGATCGCCAGCCGTTCAGCATCCCGGCCTGCGAGTATTTGCAATTTCGCGGGATTCCCCTGGTGAGCAACGCACCGCCGTATTCGCCTAATCGCGGCAACCCGCAACCGGGCGACACCATTGGCTTGTTCATTGAAGACCTGCGCAACGGTGCTTCGCTGTTCTATGCACCGGGCCTTGGCCGGATCGACGATGAAGTGCTGGGCTGGATGCAGCGTGCCGATTGCCTGCTGCTGGACGGCACCCTGTGGCGCGACGACGAGATGCGTATCTGCGAAGTCGGCCAGAGCCTGGGCAGCGAAATGGGGCACCTCCCACAAAGCGGCCCCGGCGGGATGCTTGAAGTGCTGGAGGGTTTCAACCGCCAGCGCAAGGTACTGATCCACATCAACAACACCAATCCGATCCTTGATGAAGACTCGGCCGAGCGGGCGCTGCTGGAACGGCGGGGGATCGAGGTGGCTTACGACGGCATGAGTATTGAGCTGTAGCGAAGGACGCCTTCGCGGGCAAGTCGGATCGCCGCACCGCCGCTCCCACAGGGTTTGGTGTTTGCCGCGAATCCATTGTGGGAGCGGGCTTGCCCGCGAAGAGGCCGGACCAGACGCCGCAGAACTTCCCGGAGAACCGCAATGACTGACAATGCAATGACCCCCAGTGAATTCGAAGCCGCCCTGCGTGCCAAGGGCGCCTACTACCACATCCATCATCCCTTCCACCAAGCCATGTACGCCGGCCGCGCCAGCCGCGAGCAGATCCAGGGCTGGGTCGCCAATCGCTTCTATTATCAGGTCAACATCCCCCTGAAGGACGCCGCGATTCTCGCCAACTGCCCGGACCGCGACGTGCGCCGGGAGTGGCTGCAACGGATTCTCGACCACGACGGCGTCCCCGGCAGCGAGGGCGGTATCGAAGCCTGGCTGCGACTGGGCGAAGCGGTGGGGCTGGATCGCGAGCAGATTTTGTCCCAGGAATTGGTGCTGCCCGGCGTGCGATTTGCCGTGGACGCCTACGTCAATTTCGCCCGTCGCGCCTGCTGGCAGGAAGCGGCCAGCAGTTCGCTGACCGAACTCTTTGCGCCACAGATCCATCAATCGCGACTCGATGCCTGGCCGACCCATTACCCGTGGATCGACGCTGCTGGCTACGACTATTTCCGCACGCGCCTGAGCCAGGCGCGGCGCGATGTCGAGCATGGCTTGCGCATCACCCTGGCGCACTACGTGACGGCCCAGGGGCAACAACGCATGCTGGAGATCCTGCAGTTCAAGCTCGACGTGCTGTGGAGCATGCTCGATGCCATGAGCATGGCCTACGAGCTTGCGCGCCCGCCGTATCACACGGTCACCGGCGACAACGTCTGGCATCGGGGGATCGCCCTGTGAGCCTGATCGATCGCCAGCAGTCACCGGCCTTGCGTCGCGGTTTTCGTCTGCAATGGGAGCCCCGTCAGGACTGCCATGTGCTGCTGTACCCCGAAGGCATGATCAAGCTCAACGCCAGTGCCGGACAAATTCTCGCCCTGGTGGATGGCCAGCGCAGCGTGGCGGCGATCATTGATCGATTGAGCGCGAATTTTCCCGGGGTACCGGGGATCGACGAAGACGTGCTGGCGTTTCTGGAGGTGGCCCATGCGCAATTCTGGATCGAGTGAGACGCTGCCCGGACCGCCGTTGTGGCTGCTCGCCGAGCTGACCTACCGCTGTCCGCTGCAATGCCCGTATTGCTCCAATCCATTGGATTTTGCCCGGCACGGCGAGGAGCTGAGCACGGAAGAATGGATTCGCGTATTCCGCGAAGCGCGGGACATGGGCGCCGCGCAACTGGGGTTTTCCGGCGGCGAGCCGTTGGTTCGCCAGGACCTTGCCGAACTGATCAAGGCTGCCCGGGACATGGGCTACTACACCAACCTGATCACCTCCGGCATCGGCCTGACCGAGCAGAAGGTGCGCGACTTCAAGGTGGCCGGGCTGGACCATATCCAGATCAGCTTCCAGGCCGCCGACGAAGCGGTGAACAACATGCTCGCCGGTTCGCGCAAGGCCTTTGCGCAGAAACTCGCCATGGCCCGAGCGGTGAAAGCCCAGGGCTATCCGATGGTGCTGAACTTCGTCACCCATCGGCACAACATCGACCGGATCGCGCAGATCATCGAGTTGTGCCTGGAGCTGGAAGCGGATTTCGTCGAATTGGCCACCTGCCAGTTCTATGGCTGGGCCGAACTCAACCGCGTCGGTCTGTTGCCCACCCGCGAGCAATTGCAGCGTGCCGAGCGCATCACCAATGAGTACCGCGAACGCCTTGAAGCCCAGGGCCACCCGTGCAAGTTGATCTTCGTCACCCCGGACTACTACGAGGAACGTCCCAAGACCTGCATGAACGGCTGGGCCAACCTGTTTCTCGACATCACTCCCGACGGCACGGCCTTGCCTTGCCACAGCGCCCGGCAATTGCCGGTGCAGTTTCCCAACGTGCGCGAGCACAGCCTCTCGCACATTTGGAACGACTCGTTCGGCTTCAATCGTTTTCGCGGCGATGACTGGATGAAGGAGCCATGCCGCTCCTGCGATGAAAAACACAAGGACCTGGGCGGCTGCCGCTGTCAGGCCTTCATGCTGACTGGCGATGCCAGCAATGCCGACCCGGTGTGCAGCAAGTCGCCCCACCACGGCGTGATCCTCAAGGCCCGCGAAGAAGCGGAGGCGCCGGGGTTGGGGATGGAGCATCTGACGCTGCGTAACGCGAAGGCTTCGCAGCTGATTTATCGCGGCTAGTCTGGCGACACATATCCCCTGTGGGATCGCCGCACCGCCGCTCCCACAGGGGATCTGCGGAGAGTTCGAATGTGAGTACACCCCAGGCAGTGCTACCCATTGGTCTGATTGCATTCACAGCTGGATGGTTTAGTGTGGTTTCTACCTTCCAAAACAATAAAAACAGGCTTTCCAATGAGCCAGAGTCTCAACCAGCTGCGCAAATTCGTTTCCCCTGAAATCATCTTCGGTGCCGGTAGCCGGCACAGTGTCGGCAATTACGCCAAGACCTTTGGCGCACGCAAGGTCCTGGTGGTCAGTGACCCCGGTGTGATTGCCGCTGGCTGGGTCGCCGATGTCGAGGCCAGCCTGCAAGCGCTGGGCATCCAGTATTGCCTGTACTCCGATGTCTCGCCCAACCCACGGGTTGAAGAGGTGATGCTCGGCGCCGAGATGTACCGGGAAAACCACTGCGACGTGATCGTCGCCGTCGGTGGCGGCAGCCCGATGGACTGCGGCAAAGGCATCGGCATCGTCGTCGCCCATGGCCGCAGCATTCTCGATTTCGAGGGCGTGGACACCATCCGCGTGCCCAGCCCGCCGCTGATCCTGATTCCGACCACTGCCGGCACCTCGGCCGACGTCTCGCAATTCGTGATCATTTCCAACCAGCAGGAACGCATGAAGTTCTCCATCGTCAGCAAGGCCGTGGTGCCGGACGTTTCGCTGATCGACCCGGAAACCACCCTGAGCATGGACCCGTTCCTGTCGGCCTGTACCGGCATCGACGCCTTGGTGCATGCCATCGAAGCCTTCGTGTCCACCGGCCACGGGCCACTGACCGACCCCCATGCGCTGGAGGCGATGCGCCTGATCAATGGCAACCTGGTGCAAATGATCGCCAACCCGACCGACATCGCCCTGCGCGAGAAGATCATGCTCGGCAGCATGCAGGCCGGGCTGGCGTTTTCCAACGCCATCCTCGGTGCGGTGCATGCCATGTCCCACAGCCTCGGCGGCTTTCTCGATCTGCCCCACGGCCTGTGCAACGCGGTACTCGTCGAACACGTGGTGGCCTTCAATTACAACTCGGCACCGGAGCGCTTCAAGGTGATCGCCGAGACTTTCGGCATCGACTGCCGAGGCCTGAATCACCGGCAGATCTGCGGGCGCCTGGTCGAACACCTGATCGCCCTCAAGCACGCCATCGGCTTTCACGAAACCCTCGGTTTGCATGGCGTCAGGACCTCGGACATTCCGTTCCTGTCGCAGCATGCGATGCACGACCCGTGCATCCTGACCAACCCGCGCGAATCCAGCCAGCGTGATGTCGAGGTCGTCTATGGCGAAGCCCTCTGACGAGCAACAACGGGCCCTGGCCGGACTGCTGGGGCTGGGCAGCCATTCGGCGCGCAAGAGTCATTACCCGGAACTGGCCGCGCGCCTGGACGATCTGGAAGCCGAGCGTAACCGCTACAAGTGGCTGTTCGAAAACGCGGTGCACGGGATCTTCCAGGCCAGCCTGCACGATGGCATGCGCGCCGCCAACCCGGCGCTGGCACGCATGCTCGGCTACCAGGACCCGCAGGAGGTGCTGTTCTCCCTGACTGACCTGGCCAGCACCCTGTTCGTCGACGGCGCGCAGGAGCTGGAAACCATCGGTGAAATCCTCCGGCACCAGCGCAGCCTGCACGGCTATGAAACCCGCTTGCGGCGCAAGGACGGCAGTCACCTGGATGTATTGATGAACCTGCTGCTCAAGCCCGGCCAGGAAGGCCTGGTGGAAGGGTTCGTCTCCGATATCACCGAGCGCAAGCTGGCCCAGCGGCGCCTGCAGCAACTCAATGACGAACTGGAGCAGCGCGTCGTCGCGCGCACCGATGAGTTGCTCGAGGCCAACCGTAACCTTCAGCAGCAGATCACCCAGCGTAAACAGATCGCCCGGGCCTTGCGCGACGCCCGCGATGCCGCCGAGGCCGCCAATCACAGCAAGGACAAATACCTCGCCGCCGCCAGCCACGACCTGCTGCAACCGCTGAACGCCGCGCGGTTGCTGATTTCGACCTTGCGCGAACGCAAATTGCCGGAAGCCGAACAGCTGCTGGTGGAACGCACTCACCAGGCCCTGGAAGGAGCCGAAGACCTGCTGACGGATCTGCTCGACATTTCCCGGCTCGATCAGGCCGCGGTCAAGCCGGACATCGCCTCGTACCGCCTCGACGAACTGCTCGGGCCGCTGGTGTCGGAGTTCCAGTCCGTCGCCCAGGCGGCCGGCTTGAACCTGCGGGTGCGCATGGCCGATTGCGCCATCAGCACCGACTTGCGCCTGATGACGCGGATCCTGCGCAACTTCCTCAGCAATGCCTGCCGCTACACCGATGAAGGCAGCATCCTGCTGGGGGCAAGGCGTCGGGGCGAGATGTTGCGCCTGGAGGTCTGGGACACCGGGCGTGGCATCGCCGCCGACCGGCTCGATTCGATCTTCCTCGAGTTCAACCAACTGGACGTCGGCCGCGCCGCCGACCGCAAGGGCGTGGGTCTGGGGCTGGCGATTGTCGAGCGCATCGCCAAGATCCTTGGCTATAAGATCGGCGTGTACTCGTTGCCGGGGCGGGGTTCGATGTTCAGCATCGAGGTGCCGATATCCGACGAGGTTCCGTTACCCGTGAGCCAGGTGGTGCCACAACCGGGCACCGGCAACCCGCTGCCGGGCCGCCGTTTACTGGTGATCGACAACGAAGTGAGCATTCTCGAAAGCATGAGCGCGTTGCTCGGGCAGTGGGGCTGCGAGGTTCTGGTCGCCACCGATGAAGCGGCTGCGCTGGCGGCGCTACGCGGGCAGGCGCCGGAACTGATTCTCGCCGACTATCACCTCGATCACGGGGTGGTTGGCTGTGATGTGGTGCGACATTTGCGCGAGCATTTCCACCAGGACATTCCAGCGGTGATCATTACCGCCGACCGCACCGATCATTGTCGGCGTGCGTTGCAGCGGCTCAACGCACCCTTGCTGAACAAACCGGTGAAGCCCGGCAAATTGCGAGCGGTGTTGAGTCAACTGTTGGGGGCATCTGCCTGAAGCGGCCGATACTGCAGGGTGAAGCCCAGTTCGGTGGCTTGACCCTGCTCCAGCAATCGCAACCCCGGCCGACCGGGCAGGTGGTGCGCGTTGACCGGGTGGCTCACCGGTTCGATACAGAAAAAACCCAGGCCCACGGGGCAGTAGAGCAGGTAGTAATCGCTGCCGGTGGCCTGGCAGTCGAGCGTGTACCCAAGATCCGCTTGCTCGATCAGGCAGTGGCCGTTCCATTCGCAAAAACCGTTGTCTACCAGCGATTCGGGCAATGCCTTCGGTTGCTGGAAATCCCACTCGACCGGCAACGCGCTGAGTTCAGTCGGCAGTTTTGCCCCGTCGCACAACCACACATGCCGGGCGGGCGCCTGTAGTCGGGTGTTCGCGGTGCGCGGCAGATACGGATGCAATCCCAGGCCATGCCACGCAGCGTGTTCAGCCAGGTGCGTGACGTGCATTTCGATGCTCAGCTTGCCCGCGCTCAAATGGAAACGTTGCCGGGCGCGATAAGCGAAGGGGGTTGTGCTGTCGAGTTGCAAGACCACTTCATTTTCCGACCGGGAAACCACCTCCCACGGCTGCTGCCAGGCGCTGCCGTGAATCGGCAGGGGATCGGTGAGGCTGTTGGGCGCCAACGCCAGCCAACCATCGGGACAATCGAAACCGCCATCGGCGATGCGGTTGGACCAGGGGATCAAGGGAAAGCAGCCGAGTTTGCCGGGCAAGCCGGTGTTCAGGGCGTACTCATCGGCGTGTCGCAGCAAGGGCTGGCCGGTGCTGCGCACGGTCCAGTTGACGATGCTGGCGCCGAGTTCCGGGGCGAGGGTGAGGTGGGTGAGTTCGTCTTTGAGTTCGATCAGAGTTAGCGACATGTTGACCTGCCATGTGATTTTTTGAGACTTGCACCGTTCCCTGTGGCGAGGGGGCTTTTGTGGCGGGGGGGCTTGTCGGATCGCCGCACCGCCCCGTTCGGCTGCGAAGCAGTCGCAAATACAAGCGACTCGTGGTGCCTCATAAATTGCAGGGGGCCGCTGCGCGACCCAACGGGGCGGTGCGGCGATCCGACAAGCCCCCTCGCCACAAAAGCCCCCCAGCACTAAAGACCCTGGGCTTGCTGGTCAGGGTTTTTACAACACCAGATGCGGCAACCACAGCGACAGTGCCGGAATGTAGGTCACAGCCAACAGCACCAGGAACAGCACGCCGTAGAACGGCAGCAGGGCCTTCACAGTGGACTCGATAGTGACCTTGCCCACCGCCGACCCCACGAACAGGACCGCACCCACCGGCGGTGTGATCAGGCCGATGCCCAGGTTCACCAGCATGATCATGCCGAACTGCACCGGGTCCACGCCTATGCCGAGGATCACCGGCATCAGGATCGGCGTGAGGATCAGGATCAGCGGCGCCATGTCCATCACCGTACCGAGCAACAGCAGCATGACGTTGATGCACATCAGGATCACGTAGCGGTTGTCCGACAGGGTCAGGAACAGCGTGGTGATCTTCGCCGGAATCTGCATCAGGGTCATGATGTAGCCGAAGCTGGCGGCGAAGCCGATCAGGATCATCACGATCGAAATCGTCCGCACGGTGCGGTGCATCAGTTTGGGCAGTTCGCTCCATTTGTAGTCGCGGTAGATGAACATGGTCACGAAGAACGACCACAGCACCGCTATCGCCGCCGACTCGGTGGCGGTGAAAATACCCGACAGAATACCGCCGAGGATGATCACCATCGCCATCAGGCCCCACAGCGCTTCGCCGCAGATCTTCAGCGCCTCGCGCATCGGAATGACTTCACCCTTGGGGTAGTCACGCTTTTTCGCGAAGATCAGGCACAGCACCATCAGGCACGCGCTCATCAACAGGCCCGGCACCACACCGGCCATGAACAGCGAGGCAATCGACACCGTGCCGCCGGCGGCCAGGGAATAGAGCACCGAGTTGTGGCTGGGCGGTGTCAGCAGCGCTTGCACCGAACCGCTGACAGTCACTGCCGTGGCGAATTCCCGGGGATAGCCACGGCGCTCCATTTCCGGAATCAACACCGAGCCGACCGAGGCGGTGTCCGCCACCGAGGAGCCGGAGATCGCGCCGAAGAAGGTCGAGGCCATGATGTTGACCAGCGACAAGCCGCCGCGCACGAAGCCCACCAGCACCCCGGCGAACGCCACCAGGCGCCGGGACATGCCGCCCTCGGCCATGATCGCGCCGGCCAGGACGAAGAACGGAATCGCCAGCAGGGAGAATTTGTTCACGCCCCCGGCCACCTGAATCATCAGCGCCTGGAACGGGATGTCGATCCACCACGCGCCGATCAGTGCGGCAAACCCCAGGGCGTAGGCGACCGGCATGCCGATCAGGATCAACGCGATAAAACTGCCCAACAGAATAAAAGCGTCCATTCAGGCAGCCCCTTCGTTTTCTTCAACGAGGTCGAAACGCACGACCCGACGGTTGCTCTGGTCACCGAGCAAGAGTTTTTCCAGGACAAACACCAGCGTCAGCACGCCGCCCACCGGAATCGGCATGTACGTGATGCCCACCCGCAGGGTTGGCAGGGCGCTCATGAACTGATTCCAGGTGGACATGCACAGCTTGCTGCCCCAGATGGCCATGAACAGGCAGATGGTCGCCATCAACAGTTGCGCGACAATGGCCGCGGCCTTGCGCAGGTGCGGCGGCATACGGTCGGTGAGCATCGCCACCGCCATGTGCGAACCGGATCGGTAGCTGGCGGCGGCGCCGATGAAAGTGAACACCATCATCAGCAGAATGGCGGTAGGCTCCGGCCAGCTGGAGCCGGTGCCGAGGACGTAACGGGCAAAAACGCCCCAGGGGATCATCAGGGAAATGGCCAGGACCGACAGGCCAGCAACCCAGATGCAGGCCATGTAAATCCTGTCGTTGATACGCAGCAGCAGATTCTTCATCGGTTTCCACCGTAACCGGGCGCGCACTGACGTACACCAACGTCAGCGGCGCCGGGCCTTTCTTGAATGCAGGGAGGGTTACTGAACGGCTTCGATGCGCTTGATCAGGTCGGCGTAAGGCGCGCCGTATTTCTCGCGGATTGAGGCGGTTGCCTCGTAGAAAGGTTTCTTGTCGACGGTGATGAACTCGACGCCGGCGGCCTTGAGTTTCTCTTCACTGCTGGCCGATTTCGCATCCCACAGGGTGCGTTCCTGGGCTTGGGCCGCCTTGGCGGTTTTCTTCACCAGGGCCTGCTGCTCGGGGGTGAGTTTTTCCCAGGTGATTTTCGACATCACGATCGGCTCGGGCAGGATCAGGTGACCGGTCAGGCTGTAGAACTTGGCGTTCTGGTAGTGGTTGTGTTCGAGCAGGGTCGGCGGGTTGTTTTCCGCGCCGTCGATCACGCCGGTCTGCAGGGCACTGAAGATTTCGCCGGTGTCCATCGCGATGCCGTTGCCGCCCATGGCGTTGATGGTTTCGATGAACATCGGGTTGCCTTGCACGCGGATCTTCATGCCCTTGAGGTCTTCCAGGCTGCGCACCGGTTTCTTGGTGTAGAGGTTGCGCGTGCCGCCGTCCATCCAGGCCAGGGCGACCAGGTTGAATTCGGAGTTGGTGATCTTGTCGAGGATTTCGTCGCCGACCGCGCCGTCGATGACCTTGCGCATATGCGCCTGGTCACGGAACACGAACGGCATGTTGAACACGTTCACGTCCGGCACCACCGGCCCGACGATGCCGAGGCTGACCCGGGCCATCTGCACAGCACCGACCTGGGCTTGTTCGACCACTTCCTTTTCCGAGCCGAGTACGCCACCGGCGAACATCTTGAAGGTCAGCGCGCCATTGCTGTCGGCCACCAGGGTTTTGCCCAGTTGCTCTTCAGCCACCACGGTCGGGTAACCGGCGGGGTGAATGTCGGCGAATTTGATTTCCAGTGCCTGGGCGGCACCGCTGAGGGAGAAGGCGAATGGAAGTGCGGCGGCGAGCAAGGTGCGTTTGAAGTCCATGGGGGGTGTCTCCAGTTTTATTGTTTTTTTATTCAAGGCACAGCGATGCAGCAGGAGCGCTTTTTCTTTCGAGAAGGGTCAGTCGTTGAACAGGGGTTCGGGTAAGCCTTTGACGCCGGGGTCGAGGGCGAACACGCCACCGGCCAGTGATTGCGGGTCATGGTCGTCGCCGGGGCGGATCGAGGTCACGAACAGCGTGTCCAGTCGAGGGCCACCGAAGGCGCACATGGTGGGTTTTTTCACCGGTACGGCGAGGGAACGGTCAAGTCGGCCGTCGGGGGTAAAACGGTGGATCAAGCCTGCGTCGTTGGCGCAAATCCAGTAGCAGCCATCGGCGTCGACCGCCGCGCCGTCGGGGCGACCTTCGTATTGGTTCATGTCCACGAACACGCGGCGATTCGAAGGTGTACCGGTGTCGATGTCGTAGTCGAAGGCCCAGATCTGCTGGACTTGCGGATGGGAGTCGGACAGGTACAGGGTGCGCCCGTCCGGGCTGAAGCCCAGCCCGTTGGGCACCAGGAAACCCTTTTGTTGAGCATCGAGCGGCCCGCGTTGCCCGGCGCTGTAGCGATACAAGATACCCTCGGCGGCGTTGGCGCCCATGTTCAGCACCATGCTGCCGGCCCAGAAACGCCCCTGACGATCGCAGCGGCCGTCGTTCAATCGCATGTCGGCGCGGGCATGGTCGACCTGGGCCAGCCGTTCACTGTCGAGGCTGCCGTCGGTGCGCGGATGCAGGCGGAAGAACCCGCTCTCCATGCCGGCGACCCAGCCGCCGTCACGGTGACGGGCGATGCAAGCGAGCATCTGCGGGGTTTTCCAGGCATCCACCTGCCCGGTGTCGGCACTCCAGCGCTGTAAACCGCCGGCGGGAATATCGACCCAGTACAGCGCGTTTTCCTCAGGCACCCAGACCGGGCTTTCACCGACCGCGTTGCGGGCGTCGACAATCAATTCGGCTTGCATGGCAACTCATTCCCTTGGTTTTTGTTGTGGGGATCAAGCAACGCGCGAAGGCTCAGTCACCGAACGGCCCAGCTGCGCAGAAGGCGCCACCCTGATAGAGCCGCGCCGGATCATCGGCGGCTGGCATCGGCAGGGCTTCGACTTTTTCGCGGAACACTTCGGAGCTGTCCTGAGGGACAAATCCGAGGGTCGTGGCATAGCGGTTATCCCACCAGATGTCCTTGTTGTCGGACATGCCATAGACCACGGTGTGGCCGACATTCGGCGTATACAAGGCGCGCTCGAGCAGTTGGGTCAGGTCGCCGAAGCTCAGCCAGGTACTCATCATCCGGCGGTTGTGCGGCTCCGGGAACGACGAGCCGATGCGCACGCTGACGGTCTCGATGCCATAGCGGTCGAAGTAGAAGGTGGCCATGTCTTCGCCGTAGGACTTGGACAAGCCGTAGTAACTGTCCGGGCGGCGAGGGGAGTGGGCGTCGATCACCTCGTTTTGCTTGTAGAAGCCGATCACATGGTTGGAACTGGCGAAGATCACCCGCTTCACCCCGTGGCGGCGCGCGGCTTCGTAGATGTGGAACACGCCGCAGATGTTGGCGCCGAGGATCTCTTCGAACGAGCGCTCGGTCGATACGCCGCCGAAGTGCAGGATCGCGTCCACGCCTTCTACCAGTTGATGCACCGCCTGCTTGTCGGCCAGATCGCAGGGCACGACTTCTTCGCGATCATCGATGGCCGGCGCGATGTCGGCGATGTCCGACAGGCGAATCACATTGGCGTAGGGGCGCAGGCTTTCGCGCAGGATTTTCCCGAGGCCACCGGCGGCGCCGGTCAGCAGCAGGCGATTGAAAGGGGGGCGGGCGGTTGCAGTGGTCGTCATGGGAATCCTGGACAAACAGTTGTTGTTATTGAATCGTTGTAGGTTGTCGTATGACTGTGCGGGAGTATCGTTAGGGTTTCTGGCTCTTGTCAACGCGACATTGGTGGAAATTGACGGAGGGTCGTTCCTATTCGCTGAACTGAAATACCCTCCTGTGGGAGCGAGCAAGCCCGCTCCCACAGTTGTTTCGTGTTTACAACAGGCTGATGGGATAGCTGATGAAAATCCGGTTCTCATCGAATTCGTTGGTACTGAAGCTCTTGCGAATCGTTGCATTACGCCATTTCACGTTGAGGTTTTTCAGCGCACCACTCTGAACGGTGTAGGCCAGCTCCGATTCGCGACCCCATTCCTCGCCGTCGGTAATTTTCCCGGTGTGCACGTTGTCACCGCTGATGTAGCGGTTCATCAGGGTCAGGCCGGGAATGCCGAGGGCGACGAAGTTGTAGTCGTGACGTACTTGCCAGGACTTTTCCCGGGCGTTGTCATAGCTGGAGTTGTAGCTGTCGTTGGCCAGGGTGCCGCCGCTGGTGCCGTTGACCCGCATCCAGACGTCGTCACCGGTGAGTTTTTGCAGGCCGACGTAGAAAGTGTTGCCGCCATATTTGGCCGAGAGCAGGGCGAACGCGGTCTTGTTGTCGAGGTCACCGGCCTTGGCGCTGCCGTCTTCCTTGCCGATGAAGTAGCCGAGGTTGGCGCCCAGGGTCCAGTCGCCGACGGGCTGGCTGTGGATCAGGTTGAAGTATTGCTGCTGGTAGATGTCACTGAGTTCCGAGTACCAAACGCCGACCTGCGTGCGCTTTTCATTGAACGCATATTCACCGGCGCCGAAGTTGAAACGGTCCGAAGTGAACGCCGCTTTGCCGTTCATGAACATGTCTTCCATGCTCGCGTCGTTACGCGGGCTGTTTTTCTGGAATTGACCGCCGTAGAGCGTCAGGCCGCTGATTTCGGTGGAGGTCACCTGAGCGCCCTGGAAGGTCTGCGGCAGCGAGCGGCCATCGTCGGAACGCAGGATCGGCAACACCGGCATCCATTCACCGACCTTCAGTTCGGTTTTCGAGATTTTGCCTTTGAGCGCCACGCCGAGCCGGCCGAAATTGTCGGCGGGGCGGCCGTCGTCGTGGATCGGCAACAGCTGCGTGCCGCCGGTGCCTTTGCCGCCATCGAGCTTCTGCGAGTACAGGCCCAGTAGATCGACACCGAAGCCCACGGTGCCCTGGGTGAACCCGGAGCGGGCATCGAGAATGAAGTTTTGCGTCCACTCTTCAGCCTTGCCCTGGGGGTAGGCCGGGTTGGTGTAGTTGCGGTTGATGTAGGCGTTGCGCAGGTTCAGCGTGGCCTTGGCGTCGTCGGTGAAACCTTCGGCCTGGCAGGTGATGGGCAGGACGAGGGTCAGGCCGCTGCAGCCGATCAGGCTCAGGGTAAGACGACGGGCAAAGTCTGGACGCGAAGAACGGGCGGAGGAATTGCGGACGAGCTTGCTCACTGTGACGCTCCCTTGTTTATTGTTTTTATTATTGTTATACGTCGTCGTACAACATTGGGGCGATATTTGCGAGATTTTTGTGGGTTGTCAATCGGAAGTTATACGATGACCTGGCGCAGACTTCGGGATATCCGAGGAACCTGTGGGAGCGGATTGTCAGCTGGAAATCATCGGGGGCAGGGTGCCCAGTAGGGAGACTGCCGCCACTGCACCAAGCCCCAGCATCCACTCCAGCATCACGCTGGTGCGCAATGTCTGCAGACGCTGCTCGCAATCATTGATCCGCAAGCGATTGAACAACGCCAGGCCCAGCATCGCCGTCACCAGCACGGCCTTGATCAACAGGATCAAGGCGAACCCGGTGAACAACGGCGTCGGCCAGAATGCCCCGGTGAGCACCCGCACATTGATCAGACCGGTGATCAGCAACCCCGCGACCAGGCCGTAACCGATGCCACTGAAGCGCTGCAACATCCCGCGGATCGAATGCCCATCGGGTTGACGCAGAATCATCACCAGCAGCATCAAGCCGCCGAGCCAGGCACCCACGCAGATCAAGTGGATGAGTTGATTGAGGATCAGCAACTGGCCTGCGGTGCCATCGAGCATGGCGCCGTGGCCGACCGGGGCCAGGGTGGCCAGCAGCAGGCCGCTGAGGATCAGGCGCAGCGCAAGGCTGGCGCGCAGTGGTGTCAGCAACAGCGCCAGCAACAGCAGGTTGACCAGCAGATGCCAGCGCCAGACCTGACCGAAAAAGGTATTGCCCAGCACCAGGCCCAGGGTCGGCGGATCGAAGGCCGCGTCCCAGGCGCCGGCCATGCTCGCGGTAATCAGCAACAACCAGCAGACCCCGCTGGCCAGCGCCACCACCGCCAGCCAACGGCAGGTCCGAGCCAGGCGCTGATCCAGTGCGGTTTCACCATTTGCAAGCAAGGGCCTGAACACCCAGCCCCCGAACAGCATCAACACCACGATGAAATGCAGGAAGCGGCACAGCACCAGCGCGCTCGCCATGAATTACTGGCCAACCTTGAAGGCATAGGCACCTTCGCTTTTGTGGGTGTCGACGGACACGGCGTGCCATTCGACTTTGTAGGCGCCGGCGGTCAACGGCGCGGCCGGGGTGACGATCAGGGTCTTTTTGTCGCTGCCTTCGGTGGTCAGCGCTTTGACCGCCACCGGTGCGCCATCCCGGGTCAGCGTGACTTTAGTGAAACTGGCCTCGATACCCTCGGAGAACTCCAGGCGCAATTGCGCCGGCGCGGCCACGGTGCTGTCGGCGGCCGGTGTCTGGCTTTTCAGGTGGGCGTGGGCAAACACCGAAGAGGCAGCGAGTAGCGAGCCGAGCAGGGCAGCGACGGTCAGGGTTTTCTTGAGCAGCATCGTGGGGACCTCAGGCAGTTTCCAAGTGCGCAGAGTTTAGCTTTACGACGGCGGCTGTACGAAGTTTCGTTTTCACCTGTCGCCGCAGTCCAGAGCGGATGCTAGTCTTGCTCAACGTTGTTGTCGGGGATCCGCATGGGCAATCACAAGATCGAGATTCGTCGCAGTAACGTCGAAAAAATCCTGTTGGGGGCGGAAAAGGTCTTCGCTGAAAAGGGCTTCGGCAGCACCGCCATGGCCGACATCGCCGCTGAAGTGCAACTGCCGCGCTCCAACCTGCATTACTACTTCAGCACCAAGACCGAGTTGTACAGCGCCGTGCTCTTCGACTTGCTGGAAGTCTGGAAGCAGGACGCGCTGTGCTTCGAGATGTTCGACGACCCGCGTGTGGTGCTCAGCAGCTACATCCGCGCCAAGATGAACCATTCCCGCAGCCGGCCGTATGGCTCGAAAGTCTGGGCCAACGAAATCATCCATGGCGCGCCGACCCTCGGCGAAGCGCTGGATGCGAGCCTGTACGACTGGGCCAAGATGAAGGAAGCGAAAATCCGCCAGTGGGTGGACGACAAACGCATCCTGCCGGTGGAGCCATCGAGCTTGCTGTACATGATCTGGGCTTCGACCCAGCACTACGCCGACTTCGATCACCAGGTGAATATTCTCAACGATCACCAGCCGCTGTCGGACATGCAGTTCGAAAAGGCGGTGCAGACGGTGACCAGTGTGATTTTGCGGGGGATTGGGTTGGAGCCTTGAGACTTGTGGTGTAGCGGCGGGCCTCATCGCGAGCAGGCTCGCTCCCACATTGAAATGCAATCCAATGTGGGAGCGAGCCTGCTCCGGGCGGCGCTCCGACGATGGCGTCAGCTCAAACRCCGCTGACCTCAAGGGCTGACGTGATACGGATTCCTCGGATCATGATTCCAGTCCAGGAACGGCTTGCCAGTTTCCACCGGCACCATCTCGATGCAGTCCTGCACCGGGCAGGTGATCTGGCACAGGTTGCAGCCCACGCACTCCTCATCGATCACTTGATACTTGTGAGTGCCGTCCGCTTGCTTGAGGCTGGCCACCGCCTGGTGCGAGGTGTCTTCACAAGCGATATGACAACGACCGCAACCGATGCACGCCTCCTGATCAATCTTCGCGATCACTTGATAGTTGATGTCCAGGTACTTCCAGTCCGTGGTATTGCCCACCGCGCGGCCGGAAAACTCTGAGATGCTGGCATAGCCCTGACTGTCCATCCAGCGCGACAAGCCGTCCTTCATCTCTTCGACAATCCGGAAGCCGTGCAACATCGCCGCCGTGCACACTTGCACCGAGCCGCTGCCCAGGGCGATGAATTCCGCGGCGTCGCGCCAGTTGCCAATGCCGCCGATGCCGCTGATCGGCAGGCCCTGGGTCTGCGGGTCGCGGGCGATTTCGGCGACCATGTTCAAGGCAATCGGCTTGACCGCCGAGCCGCAGTAACCGCCGTGGGTGCTTTGGCTGCCGACCATGGGGTTGGCGACCATGCGCTCGAGGTTGACGCTGGTGATCGAGTTGATGGTGTTGATCAACGACACCGCATCGGCACCGCCTCGGTGGGCGGCGCGGGCGGCGACGCGGATGTCGGTGATGTTCGGCGTGAGCTTGACGATCACCGGCAACGAGCAATACGTCTTGCACCAGCGGGTGACCTGTTCCACATATTCCGGCACCTGGCCGACCGCCGCACCCATGCCCCGTTCCGGCATGCCGTGGGGGCAACCGAAGTTCAGCTCGATGCCATCGGCGCCGGTGGCCTCCACCAGCGGCAGGATGTTTTTCCAGGACTCTTCGACGCAAGGCACCATCAAGGACACGATCAGCGCACGGTCCGGCCAGTCCTTTTTGACCTGGGTGATTTCCCGCAGGTTGATCTCCAGCGAGCGGTCAGTAATCAGCTCGATGTTGTTAAAGCCCAGTACCTCCCGGTTCGCCCCGAAGTGCGCCGAGTAGCGCGACGACACGTTCACCGCCGCCGGGTCCTCCCCCAGGGTTTTCCAGACCACGCCGCCCCAGCCGGCCTCGAAGGCGCGGACCACGTTGTAGGCCTTGTCGGTCGGCGGCGCGGAGGCCAGCCAGAATGGATTGGGTGCTTTGATGCCGGCGAACACAATCGACAGATCGGCCATTTACGCAGCCTCCACGTTGAGCATCAGTTGAGCATTGATCGCCTCGGCGGCTCGCTTGCCATGCTGCACGGCTTGCACGGTGAGGTCTTGATCGAGGCTGGTGCAGTCGCCGCCGGCATACACGCCGGGGATGCTGGTGCGCAGGTTTTCATCGACTTCAATCCGTTCGCCCTGGCGCTTGAGCTCACGGGCCAGCGGATCGCTGAGGGCGTTGCCGTCGAAGGCCTGGCCGATGGCCTTGAAGATCGCATCGGCGGCCATTTCGAAGGTTTCACCGGTGGTTTGCAGGCGACCTTCCACCAGACAGGTGCGGGCGAAACGCATGCCGCGCACGCGGCCCTGGTCATCGAGCAGCACTTCTTCCGGTTGTGCCCAGGTCATCAGCCGCACCTGATTGGCCTTGGCAATGTCCTGTTCGTGATGGGTGGCACCCATGTCCTCGACGCCACGGCGGTACACCAGATTCACGTCGTGGGCGCCGAGGCGGGCCATTTGCACCGCCATGTCGATGGCGGTGTTGCCCGCGCCGAGGACAATGCAGTGGTCGGCCAGGGGCAACTGGCTCAGGTCATCGGCCTGGCGCAGTTCGCGGATGTAGTCGGTGGCGGCGAGCAGGCCGGGCGCGTCTTCGTGGGCCAGACCCAGCTGTTTGCTGGCATTGAGCCCGAGGCCGAGGAACACCGCATCGAACTGTTGGTGCAGTTCGCTGAGGGTCAGGTTGTCCCCGAGTTTCTGCCCGTGACGGATTTCGATGCCGCCAATTTCCAAGAGGAACTCAAGCTCCTTTTGCGCGTAGTCATCCACCAGTTTGTATTTGGCGATCCCGTATTCATTGAGGCCGCCAGCCTTTTCCCTCGCCTCGAAGATCACCACGTCATGCCCGTGCATGGCGCTGCGGTGGGCGCAGGACAAACCGGCCGGACCGGCACCCACCACGGCGATGCGTTTGCCGGTGGCGGCAGCGCGCTGGAAGGGGTGTGTGCTGAAGTGGGCATTGTCCACGGCGTAGCGTTGTAACAGGCCGATCATGACCGGCGCACATTCGTGGGCGTTGTTACGTACACAGGCTTGCTGGCAAAGAATTTCCGTCGGACACACCCGGGCGCAACTGCCGCCGAGGATGTTGGCCGAGAGGATTTTCTGCGCGGCGCCTTGCACGTTGTCCTGCGCAATGTTGCGGATGAACGAGGGGATGTCGATCTCGCTCGGACAGGCATTGACGCAGGGCGCGTCGTAGCAATACAGGCAGCGCGAGGCTTCCAGTTGCGCCTGGCGCTCGTTGAGCGGCGGCGCCAGGTCGGTGAAGTGGCCGGCGAGGGCGGCCGCATCCTCATGGGGATGCGGGAGATGGTCCAGGGTCTTGATCACGGTATTGGCCTCACGGTTATTTGAGGTGCTGCCTCTTATGGGCATTGTTTTTGTGTTGTCTGGGCTGACGTCATCGCGAGCAAGCTCGCTCCCACAGGGATCTCGGGTGTTCACAAAACCTGTGGGAGCGGGCTCGCCCGCGATAGGCCGCAGGCCGCTTTCAGCGTTTCACCGCAACCGGCTTGTGCAACTCAGCTCGCTTGCTCAGCAAATCAAACACCGCCGGATACGCCGGCCGTTCGATATAGCGCCCGGCCCCGCGTTCGGCCCGCAGGTCGCCGTCGGCCCAGACCACGCGGCCCTGGCTGATGGTGTGGCTGGGCACGCCGCGCACGGTCTTGCCTTCGAAGATGTTGAAGTCCACCTGCTGATGGTGGGTCTTGGCGGAAATGGTCCGCGTGCCCTGCGGATCCCACAGCACCAGGTCGGCATCGGCGCCCACGCGAATCGCGCCCTTGCGTGGGTAGAGGTTGAAGATCTTCGCCGTGTTGGTGGACGTCAGCGCGACGAATTGCTGCATCGAAAAGCGTCCACTGTTCACCCCTTCATCCCACAGCACTGCCATGCGGTCTTCGATGCCGGCGGTGCCGTTGGGGATCTTGCTGAAGTCGTCGCGGCCAGCGGCTTTCTGCTCGGCGCAGAAGCAGCAGTGGTCAGTGGCGGTGGTGTGCAGGTTGCCCGATTGCAGGCCATGCCAGAGCGCCTCTTGATGGCCGCGAGGACGGAACGGCGGGCTCATCACGTAACCGGCGGCGGTTTGCCAGTCCGGATCGCGATAGACGCTGTCGTCCAGCAGCAGGTGCCCGGCCAGTACTTCGCCGTAGACCGGCTGGCCCTTGCCCCGTGCGTAGGTGATTTCGTCCAGGGCTTCCTTGGTCGAGACGTGGACCAGGTACAGCGGCGTACCCAGGGTTTCGGCGATGCGGATTGCCCGGCTCGCGGCTTCGCCTTCAACCTGTGAAGGACGCGACAGGGGATGCGCTTCCGGCCCGGTGATGCCCTGGGCCATCAGCTTGCGTTGCAAGTGATACACCAGTTCACCGTTTTCCGCGTGAACGGTGGGCACCGCGCCCAGTTCCAGGCAGCGTTCGAAACTCGCCACCAGGGTGTCATCGGCGGCCATGATTGCGTTCTTGTAGGCCATGAAATGCTTGAAGCTGTTGACGCCGTGCTGGCTGACCAACTCAGCCATTTCCTCGCGGACCTGTTCGCTCCACCAGGTGATGGCGACATGAAAGCCGTAGTCCGACGCCGACTTCTCGGCCCAGCCGCGCCACTGATGGAAGGCTTCGAGCAAGGATTGCTGCGGATTGGGAATCACGAAGTCGATGATCGAGGTGGTGCCGCCGGCCAGTCCCGCCGCCGTGCCGCTGTAGAAGTCTTCGCTGGCCACGGTGCCCATGAAGGGCAGTTGCATGTGGGTGTGCGGGTCGATGCCGCCGGGCATCAGGTATTGGCCGCTGCCGTCGAGCACTTCGGCGCCGGCAGGAACATCGAGATTTTCGCCGATGGCCTTGATCACGCCGTCTGCGCAATACACATCGGCGCGATAACTTTCATCATGGGTAATAATGGTGGCGCCACGGATCAACAGAGACATTCCGAGTTCCTCGCAGGCAATGACCGGTTTATGCCGGTTCTAGATGTTCTATACAAAAACAGTCAAGACAGATCGATTCCTGTCAGTGCTGTCAGGATTAAACGCTAGCTGCAGTTATCCGAATCGGCAAGAATATTTTTTATAAGCTTATTATGTTGTTAACTAATTGATATTTAACGATTAAATTCAAGAATCACCAAAATGGTGAGGCCGCTCACCATTTTGACGCACTTGACAGGATCGAAAAATAGTCAAGATTTCCTATGTGAAATCAGCTGTTTGAGTATGGTCTATGGTTGATGTGCAGCCATTGAAAAAAAGATCAACGCACCAGTTTGAGTCCTGACTGTCCGGACAACTTGCCTGGCATTCGGCCTGAGTGGCCTGACAAATAGTCGAGTCAGCGAATAAAACTGATAAACATCAGTTGGTTGCAATGTGTTTATGGAACTGCCCGATGCGTAATCGGGGCACACGGCACGTTTATTGATGCCGCCAGCCCCTGATGAGCAACAATAATCAAAAGAACAGTGGAGCGGCCATGCAACAGATCAGATCGCAAGTGACCGAGCGCGACCGCTTGTTCGAGCTCGAAGCCGGCAGCGATGTCCTCGACAGTCCCCGTTACAACCACGACATTGCACCGACCAAGGTGCGCGAACGCACCTGGAACAAATGGCACATCACCGCGCTGTGGGTGGGTATGGCGATCTGCGTGCCGACCTACACCCTCGGCGGCGTGCTGACCGCGTACTTCGGCCTGACCGTCGGTGAAGCGCTGCTGGCGATTCTGTTCGCCAACATCATCGTGCTGATTCCCCTGACCCTGAACGCCTTTCCCGGCACCAAGTACGGCATTCCCTTTCCGGTGTTGCTGCGCTCGTCCTTCGGCGTGCTCGGTTCCAACATTCCGTGCCTGATCCGCGCCCTGGTGGCGTGTGGCTGGTTCGGCATCCAGACCATGTTCGGCGGGCTGGCGATTCACCTGTTCCTCGGCTCGGTGTTCGAGGGCTGGAAATCCCTGGGCGGCACCGGCGAAGTCATCGGCTTCATGGTGTTCTGGGCGCTGAACCTGTGGGTGGTGATTCGCGGCGCCGAGTCGATCAAATGGCTGGAAACCCTGTCGGCGCCGTTGTTGGTGCTGGTGGGCGTAGGCCTGCTGGTCTGGGCCATGCCCAACGTGTCGATGAGCGAATTGCTGGCAATTCCGGCCAAGCGTCCCGAAGGCGCCGGCGTGGCCAGCTACTTCGCCGCCGGGCTGACGGCGATGGTCGGCTTTTGGGCCACGCTGTCACTGAACATTCCGGACTTCAGTCGCTACGCAAAAAGCCAGAAGGACCAGATTGTCGGGCAGATCATCGGTTTGCCGCTGACCATGTTCCTGTTCGCGTCCCTCGGCGTGGTGATGACCGCCGCGTCGGTGAAACTGGTGGGGGTGACGGTTTCTGATCCGGTGACGCTGATCGGTCATATCCAGAGCCCGGTTTGGGTCGCACTGGCGATGGCGCTGATC
This sequence comes from Pseudomonas sp. P4_B4, assembly GCF_056402255.1. Taxonomy (NCBI): domain Bacteria; kingdom Pseudomonadati; phylum Pseudomonadota; class Gammaproteobacteria; order Pseudomonadales; family Pseudomonadaceae; genus Pseudomonas; species Pseudomonas sp. P4_B4. The sequence continues at coordinate 65,748 of NZ_JBFUHS010000021.1, read as the reverse complement.
ATCATTGCCACGCTGTCGACCAACACGGCGGCCAACATCGTGTCGCCGACCAATGACTTCCAGAACATCGCGCCCAAGGCGATCAACCGCACCAAGGCAGTATTGCTCACCGGGTTTGTCGGGTTGGCATTGATGGCCCATGAGCTGCTGAAAAAACTCGGCCTGATCATCTCGGACGTCAGTCTCGAAACCGTCTATTCCAACTGGTTGCTCGGCTATTCCAGCCTGCTGGGGCCAATTGCCGGGATCATGGTGGTGGACTATTTCCTGATCAAGAAACAGCAACTGGACCTCGCGGGTTTGTACAGGGATGACGTGTATCCGGCGTGGAACTGGAGCGGCTTCATTGCTTTCGGCGTGCCGGTGGTGTTGACCCTGTTGTCCCTGGGCAGCGATGCGTTTAGCTGGTTCTACAGCTATGGCTGGTTTACCGGCTCGGCGCTGGGTGGGGTTATTTATTATGGGTTGAGTGTGATGAGACCTAGCCCATCTGTCGCGAAATCTGCGGTGTAAGGGAGGGCCTCATCGCGGGCAAGCCCACTCCCACAGGGTTCTCGGGTGTTCACAAAACCTGTGGGAGCGGGCTTGCCCGCGATGGCGGCCTCAAGTTCACCAACAAATTGCCTGAAGAAACACACAAGAACAGCCTGAGGAGATCATCATGAACGCGGCCATAGACGTTCTGCAGTCCAGCCATCAGCACATCAACCGCGACCGCCTGTGGCAATCGCTCATGGAACTGGCCAAGCTCGGCGCCACGGTCAAGGGCGGCGTGTGTCGCCTGGCCCTGACCGATCTCGACCGCCAGGCCCGGGACATTTTCGTCAAATGGTGTATCGATGCCGGCTGCACCGTCAGCATCGACGCCGTCGGCAATATCTTCGCCCGTCGTCCCGGGCGCAATCCCGACCTGCCACCGGTGATGACCGGCAGCCACATCGACACCCAGCCCACCGGCGGCAAGTTCGATGGTTGCTTCGGTGTGCTGGCGGGCGTCGAAGTGTTGCGCACCCTCAATGACCTCAACATCGAAACCGAAGCGCCGCTGGAAGTGGTGGTCTGGACCAACGAGGAAGGCTCGCGCTTCGCCCCGTGCATGATGGGTTCCGGCGTGTTCGCGGAAAAATTCACTCTCGAGGAAACCCTGGCCAAGGTCGATGCCGAGGGCGTGACGGTGGGCGAAGCGCTGAATGCCATTGGCTACGCCGGCCAGCGTAAAGTCAGTGGCCACAAAGTCGGTGCCTACTTCGAAGCCCACATCGAGCAAGGCCCGATCCTGGAAGACGAACGCAAGACCATAGGCGTGGTCATGGGCGCCCTCGGGCAGAAATGGTTTGACCTCAAACTGCGCGGCGTCGAAGCCCACGCCGGCCCGACCCCGATGCACCTGCGCAAGGACGCCCTGGTCGGCGCCGCGGTGATCGTCGGAGCGCTCAACCGCGCAGCCCTCAGCCATCAACCCCATGCCTGCGGCACCGTCGGTTGCCTGCAAGCCTATCCCGGCTCGCGCAACGTCATCCCCGGCGAAGTGCGCATGACCCTGGACTTCCGGCACCTGGAACCGGCGCGCCTGGACTCGATGATCGCCGAAGTGCGCGAAGTCATCGAAACCACCTGCGACGAACACGGCCTGACCTTCGAGCTGACGCCAACGGCCGACTTCCCGCCGCTGTACTTCGACAAAGGCTGCGTCGAAGCTGTGCGCGGCGCCGCCCAAAGCCTGGGCCTGTCGCACATGGACATCGTCAGTGGCGCAGGCCACGACGCGATCTTCCTCGCCGAACTCGGCCCGGCCGGAATGATCTTCGTGCCATGCGAAGGCGGCATCAGCCACAACGAAATCGAAAACGCCGCGCCGGATGACCTGGCGGCCGGCTGTGCGGTGCTGTTGCGAGCGATGCTGGCGGCTTCGGCGGCGGTGGCGAAGGGCGAGCTGGCAGCCTGAGCCGAGTGACGTGCGCTGAAATTTTCAGCGCACGTCACAACGCGCAATCCTCAATCGTCATCCTGTTGAATCCCTCAATCAGTGGAGCAACACGATGTCGTCCAACATCCAAGCGGTCAACCTGCTGCAAGCGATCCCACAGGTTTTCGAAAGCCTGGCCCAGGTCCATGTCGCGCTCGATCAGCATGATCTCGATCCCGCCCTCAAGCACTTGATCCACCTGCGCGCCTCGCAGATCAACCAATGCGGGTTCTGCGTAAAGATGCACACCCGCGAAGCCCGGGAAGCCAATGAAACCAACGAGCGTCTGGATCGCCTGATCGTCTGGCGTCACGTCAGTGACTTCAGCCCTGCGGAGCGCGCCGCGCTGGCGTGGACCGAAGCCTTGACGGTACTGGATGAAAAAACCGATTACGCCAGCCTGCGCGGTGAGCTGAGGGCGCATTTCAATGACGAACAGATCGGCGCCTTGACGGCCGAGATCGGCATGATCAACCTGTGGAACCGCTTACAGGTGTCGAGGCACTGATTGATGAACTGCGCTGAAAACGCCGCGACTGTGTTCGAGCAGCGCCGGCCCTTTTTGCTCGGTCTGGCCTATCGCATTCTCGGATCGCGCGTCGAAGCCGAGGATGCGGTGCAAGAGTTGTTCATCAAGTGGCTGGAGGCCGACCGGGCCTCCATCGCCACGCCGGCCGCCTGGCTGACCACCGCATGCACCCGTCATTGCATTGACCTGCTCCGGTCGGCGCACAAGTCGCGGGTGGATTACATCGGTACCTGGCTGCCGGAGCCGATTCACACGGCCCATCAGGACTCACCCGAGCAGATGCATGAACTGGCTTCGTCGCTGTCCACCGCATTCGTGTTGTTGCTGGAGCGGCTGACACCCAAGGAGCGTGCCGCGTACCTGCTGTACGAAATCTTCGACATGGATTACCCGCAGGTCGCTGATGCGGTCGGGGTGCAGGAAGCCGCTTGCCGCAAACTGGTGTCTCGGGCCAAGGCGAGTCTTGGCAGTGCCCAAACCCGCTATCAACCGGAACCTGTGCGGCAAAACCAGTTGCTGAGCGCCTTCCACAACGCCATTGCCAGTGGCTCTACGGCGAACTTGAGCGCGATGCTGAGCGAAGACGTCGAACTCTGCGCCGACAGCGGCGGCAAGGCTTCGGCGATCCGTGAAACGCTGTTTGGCATCGAAAGCGTGCTGGATTTCATTGGCCAGTCGTTGCACGCCTATTGGCAAACGTATGAATGGCTGCCCATTGAAATCAATGGTGCCCAAGGCGTCATCATTAAAGCCGACGGTGTTATCACCGCGTCGGTGACGTTTGGTTTCGATGAAATGGGGCGGGTGAATCGGGTTTTCATCATGCGTAATCCGGACAAGCTGGCAGGGCTGGGTGCGTCCTTTAACGTGCACTAGTCAAAGGACCACCGGCCCTTCAAGCTTTTCGCCGACAGAAAATGATGGAGATCCCACAAGGTTCATTGCACTAACCAGAACTCCGGCGGTCGTAGTCTTCACAGGGTCACTCTACTTGTGGAGTCGAAATGAGCCAGGACGTCTTGACCACGCAAGCCAATCGCCGCCAGTTGCAGCAAATCATCGCCGGCTTGTCCGATGGGGTGATTCTGCTCGATCCCGACCAGAGCATCCTGTGGGCCAACGAGGCGGCGCTGGCCATGCACGGTGCCTCGCAGATCAGCGACCTGGGTACCAGCGCCAAGGCGTATGCCAAACGCTTTGCCCTGCGTGATCGCAACAATCAGGTCGTGCCTGCCGACAGCTACCCGATCAACCGGGTGGCGCGGGGCGAAACGTTCAGCGATGTGCTGGTGGACGTGACGTCGACGGCGGACGAAGAGCGTACCTGGGTCCATCGCGTGCGCAGCCTGGTATTGGCCGATAGCCGTGGCGAGCCGGAGTCGCTGGTGTTGATCATGGACGATGTCACCGACCGGGCCTGCGCCGAGCAGCGCTTCGCCACAGCGTTTCGCCTGTCGCCAGTGCCGATTCTGCTTTGCGGCGCGGGTGATCAACGGGTGCTGGACGTTAACGAAGCGTTCCTCGATACCTTGGGTTATCCCCGTGAGGACGTGCTTGGCATCAGCATTGCGCAGATCGATTTCATCGATGACAAAAACGCGCGCATCTGGCTGTTCGCTGCGCTGGAGAAAACCGGCAGCCTGGACCGCATCGATGTGCGCTTGCGCCGAAAAGACGCCGGGCTGATCGATTGCACCGTGTCGGCGGACATCGTGAACATTCAAGGCAACCCCTGCTATCTACTGGTGCTGATGGACATCACCGAGCGCAGGCGCACTGAGCTGGAACTGGTGTCGGCCATTGAGGAAGCAATGAAGGACGCCTCATGGTTCAGCCGCACGCTGATCGAAAAACTGACCAACGTGAAGAACATCAATTCACCGAAGTTGCCCAGTGTGTCCTTCACCGACCTGACCACCCGTGAGCGCGATGTGCTGGGCCTGATATGCGAAGGCCGGGCCGACAAGGAAATCGCCGCGCGCCTGAAACTCGCGCCGAACACCGTGCGCAACCATGTGGCGGCAGTGTATTCCAAACTCAATGTGCACAGCCGCAGCGAAGCGATTGTCTGGGCGCGGGAGCGGGGACTGTTCTCCAGTGAATGACGGCCCAAGGGGCAGCGCTAAGGTGCAAATGCCTCCATCCGGGCTATCAGCGATTCGCAGATATTTATTTTTGTGACAGGTGTGTGGATTTTGCGCGCCGGTTCTGTTGTCACAAAAATGTGTCTATCACTTATCGCGGGTCAACCTATGAAAACTCTTGGGAAACGCGTTATCTCACCTTTGTCGCTGGCATTGTGCGTGGCGATTCTCGGCGGCTGTGCCAGTCCGCCACCCCCTCCAGCGGTCACTCCGCCACCTCCTGAACGCACCTGCCAGGCCATGGATAAAACCGATGTTCTGGGCGATGTACGGGGCGAAGACGGACAAGTGACCCGAGTCACTTCCACGACTCGCTGCGTCACGCAGTAAAGCCGGGCGCAGTAACCTCGATCTGCTCGGGGGGATGGTGATTTCCTTCATCGTCGCTTTGGGCGATGGGGTGCAGCAGGCCGATCTGTATGCCAGTTCGGCTTTCGTCGGTGCGGTGAGTTTGTTATTGCGCCTGCTGTCGGTGCCTTTTGGCTGGCCGTCGCCGAAAGTCGTGGGTGGCTGACAGCTCAAGTCAGAAGCGGTTTTTATCGCAACTAGTTTTAGTTTGCCTGTCACTTATAACAGTTTCCGGCATGTCGATTTTTCCTGATAGTCAACGGACTGTTTTTTATGTCCATCGCTGAAAAGGAATCGTCGTCATGACCGCCGAAATAAAAGCTGCAACCACTGAATCAAGCCCGTGGGAACAAGCCACGTTGTTTATCAACGGCAAGAAAGTGGAGTGGGGGGCGGAGCTCGTTTTGCTCCGTGGGCAGCAGAACGAAGTGACCGTGGAGGCTCCACCCGCGCTCGCCCGGACGCTCAACCTGGGGCTGGCTGAGGCTGGCAGTTTGAACATCGTTGCATCACCAAAATTTGGCGAGTGGGTTGTCCCCGTCGTTGGCAAGTTCAATTGGAAGATTACGCCGGACGCGGGCAAGAGCGGTCGCATCACTTTGGTGTTTTTCAGCAGGGAAGAGCTGGTGCCCTGGGAGCACCGAAGCCTGGTGATTTCGAGCAATCTGGCGGATGAGGCAGACGTGAAGATTGGCGGCTTCACCGTGCCTGTCGGGGGCAATTGGTTTATTCGGGATAATGCGCAAACGGTTACGTTGACCCCCAAATCAGGCAGCCCACTGGCCGGTCTTCCGGTCACACTGACCTGCGCCATCAAAGGTGGGCTGGATGTCGCCAACGTCGTGAGCGCACCAGCCTTCGGAAGTGGGCAAACCACGTATAGCTGGGCCGTCACCGGGAGGACAAAAAGCGGAACGTTCCAATTGGCGCTGACGGGCAAGGGCATGACCACGCCGATTACCTTGGCGATCAGCAAACTCGTATCGAGCAACTTGGCGGATGAAGCAGACGTGAGGGTTGGCGGCGTCCCCGTGCCTGCCGGGGGCAATTGGTTTATTCGGGGTAAGGCTCAAACGGTCTCATTGATCCCCAAATCAGGCAGCCCGCTGGCCGGTCTTCCGGTCGCGCTGATGTGCGCTTACAAAAGCGGACTGGATTACGCCAATATAGTGTGCATACCAGCCTTCGGCAGTGAGCGATTCACGTATAGCTGGGTCATCACCGGGAATACAAAAAGCGGAACGTTCCAATTGTCTCTGAGGGGCAGGGGCATGACCACGCCGATTACCTTGGCTATCAGCAAGTTGGTATCGAGTAACTTGTCGGATGAGACAGAACTATATGTCGACGGGAATTTGCCTCCCGCTGGTGACGTTGAGTTCAAAAGAGGCGTTCATCGGACAATCTCGTTAAGGGCAAAGTCCAATAGCCCGATAGGTAGCTATCCATTGATGTTGAACTTCAATGTTGGCGAAATTTTACCCGCTGATGTCGGCTGTATTCCACGATTTGGGCAGGCGACAACCAGTCACTCCTGGCTTGTGACCGCTCTCAACAGGACCGGGCGATTTGAATTGGTGGCGATGGACAAAGTTGGGGGAGAGATCCCTACTCAAATAAAGCTGCCTTGCCGAGCTATATGAAAAGTTCGAGCATCAGATAGAGAGCAGTCGACAAGGCTAAATGAAACAAAGAAAGGCAGCCAATCGGCTGCCTTTCTTTCATTCGCAAAGCGTATCAGGACAAGAAACCACCATCCACATTCAACGAAACCCCAGTGGTATAGCTGGAAGCATCGCTGGCGAGGTAAAGCACTGCACCGGCCATCTCACTCGGATCCGCCACCCGCTTGAGCGGAATCTGCTGTAAAGCAGTGTTCAGAATGGCTTCGTTTTTCACCAGTGCCGAAGCGAATTTAGTATCGGTGAGGCCTGGCAACAAGGCATTGCAACGAATCCCGAACTGCGCGCATTCCTTGGCAAACACCTTGGTCATGTTGATGACCGCTGCCTTGGTCACCGAGTAGATGCCCTGGAAGATCCCCGGCGAAACACCGTTGATCGACGCCACATTGATGATGCTGCCGCCACCGTTTTCGCGCATCAGCTTGCCGGCTTCGACCGACATGAAGAAGTAGCCGCGGATGTTCACGTCGACGGTTTTCTGGAAGGCGCTGAGGTCGGTGTCCAGCACGTTGCAGAACTGCGGGTTGGTCGCGGCGTTGTTGACCAGGATGTCGAGGCGGCCGAACTGTTCCTTGATGCCGGCGAAGACCTGGCTGATCTGTTCCATTTCGCCGATGTGGCAGGCAACGGCGGTGGCCTTGCCGCCAGCGGCGATGATCGCATCGGCGACGTGCTGGCAGCCTTCAAGCTTGCGGCTGGAGACAATCACGTGGGCGCCTTGCTGGGCCAGCAGTTTGGCGATGGCTTCACCGATGCCACGGCTGGCGCCGGAGACGAAAGCGATCTTGCCGTCGAGGTCGAACAACTGAGTCTTGGACATGGGATTCCCTTATAAAAAGTCTTGTTATCGAGTCAAATGCCGGGGTGTGGCGAGTGATGTCTGGTGGGCGGGCTTGCTGCGTTGGTCAGTGAGCGAGCGTTATCGTTAACGACCTTCGCGAGCAGGCTCGCTCCTACAGGGGATCTCAGAGGCTGGATTTGTTGATGACCTGCAAGCTCATCTGCTCAAGCAGCTTGTTCATGTGAATGAACTGCGCGAAGCGTTTGTCCTGGGTCTGGCCGTGATAGAAGCGGTAGTAGATCTGCTGCACGATGCCGGCCAGGCGAAACAGGCCGTAGGTGTAGTAGAAGTCGAAATTGTCGATGCGGATGCCCGAGCGTTCGGCGTAGTAATCGACAAACTCACGGCGTGTGAGCATGCCCGGCGCGTGGCTCGGCTGGCGGCGCATCATCTGCACCGGCGCCGGATCATCGGCTTCGATCCAGTAGGCGAGGGTGTTGCCCAGGTCCATCAGCGGGTCGCCGAGGGTGGTCAGTTCCCAGTCGAGCACGCCGATGATCTGCATCGGGTTGTTCGGGTCAAGGATCACGTTGTCGAAGCGGTAGTCGTTGTGCACGATGCTGGAGGTTGGGTGATCGGCCGGCATCTTGTCGTTGAGCCAGGCTTTGACCGTTGCCCATTGTGGCGCATCGGGGGTCAGGGCTTTTTCGTAGCGATCGCTCCAGCCTTTGATTTGCCGCGCCACGTAGCCTTCGGGTTTGCCGAGGTCACCCAGGCCGTAGGCGTTGTAGTCGACGCGATGCAGTTCCACGAACTTGTCGATGAAACTCTTGCACAGGGCTTCGGTTTTCACCGAATCCAGTCCCAATTCCGGTGGCAGGTCCGAGCGCAGGATGATGCCGTTGACCCGTTCCATTACATAGAACTCGGCACCGATCACCGCTTCGTCGGTGCAGTGCACGTAGGCTTTCGGGCAGTACGGAAAACCGTCGCGCAGTTGATTGAGGATGCGGAATTCACGGCCCATGTCGTGGGCCGACTTGGCCTTGTGGCCGAAGGGCGGGCGACGCAGGACGAATTCCTGTTCGGGGTATTCCAGTAAGTAGGTGAGGTTTGAAGCACCGCCCGGAAACTGGCTGATCCGTGGCAAGCCGCTGAGCCCCGGAATATGGGCCTTGAGGTACGGATCGATCAGGCTGGCATCGAGCTCTTCGCCGGTGCGGATACGGGTTGACTGGTCGTTAAGCGCCATGCTTATCCCTTCTGCTTATTCTGGAGGCCTTAAACTATTGGCTAATCTAATGCGCACACGGCGCACCCACAACCGCGAACGGCTCTTATAGGTGAGCGTGTTGCCGGCCAATCATTGTTTTTGATACAGCTGTTTGAATCGCCATCAATGGGCGACCCGGCTCATGGCGGGCGGCAAGTCGATCGGCGTCAGCACCGGTTGATTGGAGAAAAACGCCACGAGGTTCTTGCCCACCAGTTCGACGGTGCCCTGGGTGGCTTCCGGGGACAGCCCGGCGACATGGGGGGTGAGGATCACGTTGTTCAGGGTCTTGAGTGCATCCGGCACCTTCGGTTCGGCGTCGAACACATCCAGCGCGGCGCCGGCGATCCGGCGTTGCTCCAGGGCGCTGATCAGGTCGGCAGTGGCAATCACGCTGGCCCGGGCGATGTTGACGATAAACCCATTGGGGCCCAACGCGTCGAGTACCTGGCGATTGATCAGGTGCCTGGTGCCCTGGCCGCCGGGCGTGGCGACGATCAGGAAGTCAGAGGCGCGCGCCAGTTCGGTCGGCGTCGAGCAGAACGTGTAGGGCACATCGCTGCGATGCTGACGATTGTGGTAACTCACCGCCATGTCGAAGCCATTGGACGCGCGTTTGGCGATGGCCATGCCGACGGCGCCGAGGCCGAGAATACCCAGGCGTTTGCCGGCCAGTGAAGGGCGCATGATTTTTGGCCACTCGCCCCGGCGTACAGCTGCGTCGCAACGGGGAATATCACGCACCAGTGCGAGCAACATCGCCATGGCATGGTCGGCCACCGAGGACGCATTCACACCCGCACCGTTGGTGACGGTGATGCCGCGATCAGCGGCGGCCTGCAGGTCGATGTGTTCATAGCCGGCGCCGATCACGCAGATGATCTTGAGGTTGGGCAGCGCGGCGATTTCGTCGGCATACAGCCCCAATGGGCCCCGGGTGAGGACGGCGTCGATCTGCCCGGCATGGCGGGCGATGGCTTCGGCGCGCTCGGCGGGCGTTGGGGCCAGGATCAGGTGAAAACCCTGATGTTCGAGAATAGGCAGGTAATCATTGATGGTTTCAACCAGTACCAGAACGGTTACAGGCATGCTTGGCTCCCTGTGGGCATCGAAAAATCGGCTCGAACGTCACTTGAGATTGCTGATTTCAGGGTGGCTTGGCAACCACCAGCGATCGCAGTGCAGGAACTGGCGAAGCCTGCGATCTTTTTATTGCGCTGGGGGGCGGTCGCTTTACTTCGACGGCGTGAGGACGGCCCGGGCAGCCTCGAGAATTTCGTCAGACAGCGGATCGCCGCGGGTGGCCCGGGACAGCATCAGCGCACCGAACATCAGCGAATACTGCACCAGCGCCTGCTGGCGCTTGCTGGCTTCGTCCTCTGCGTCCAGCAGCGAGCCGAGGGAATCGAGCAGGTTGTTCAGGCCCTGCAGATAGGTTTGGCGCAATCCGCTCTCGGCGGCCTCGTGGCACATGTCGCCAGCGAAGGCCACCACCGGGCAGCTGTCGCCCGGATTGTCCCGGCTTTCGCTGGACAAGTAGGTTTTGACCACGGCGCGGCGGGAGGCGTCCTTGCTGTCCTGTTCGGTCACCCGCGCTTGCCAGCGTTGCGCGGCCTGCTCGAAAGCCCGGCCGCTAGCCTCTTGCGCCAGGGCTTCCCTGGATTTGAAATGCCCGTAGAAACCGCCGTGGGTCAGGCCCGCGGCGGCCATCACGTCGACAACGCTGATCCCGTGCAAGCCGCGTTCGCGAAACAGCCGGGTGGCGGCTTCGACTATGGTTTCGCGGTTGAGGTCGGCTTGTTTGCGGGAAACTCGGGGCATGGGTCATTCTCGGTTTGCAGGTTGAATATCAGAGGGCGTATTGGGCAATCCCGTTGCCGAACGACCAGTTCTCTTTTTTCACTTCCACCAGATTAATGAAAACGTCCTCCTGGCGCACGGCAAGCTCTGCGTTAAGGCTCTCGGCGATGGTTTTGTAGAGGAGTTTTTTCTGCTCGACGGTCCTGCCTTCGCTCATGGTGATCTGGATTACCACCAACTGGTCCGTGCGGTTGATGCCCAGATAACCGGGGTCAAAGATGAAATGCTGCGCATCGTGTTCGGCGAGTATCTGGAAATTATCGTTCTGCGGCACACCGATGGTGCTGTGCATGGCGGCGTAGATCAGTTGGCCGATGCGTTTGGCGTGGGTGGGGTCCTGATGTTTTTTGATGTCGACGCGAACCAGTGGCATGGGAAGACTCCAGAAGGAATGCAGGTCAGTTAAAAATACATGACGCCCGACCTTTATCAAGTGCGGACTGCGCTTTGGCGATGAAGCGCAGGTGCACCGCAGATCCTTGTGGGAGCGAGCTTGCTCGCGATGGCTGCGGCACATGCAACATATTCTCCGACTGATACTCCGCTATCGTCGGAACGCCGCCCGGAGCAAGCTCGCTCCCACAGGGGTATTTTTCGACTATCTGGTACCACCGTTCCTCACCTAAGTCTTTGCTTCTGCTCACTAATCCCCCAGAATGCCGCCCCTGTTTCGGCCGGGCGCTGCCTGTCGGGTATTCCGACGCGTCCTGGCCGGGTCGCAAGTGACCGGAATGTGGAGATCCCACCGGATGAATGATCAGGCCAATAGCGTTAACGAACGCTATGTAGAAGCGACACCCGCGACGCTTTCGAGCTGGAATCGCCAAGACACCACCTGGATGCTGGGCCTGTTTGGTACGGCGATTGGTGCGGGAACCCTGTTTTTGCCGATCAACGCAGGCCTGGGCGGTTTCTGGCCGCTGCTGATCCTGGCGTTGCTGGCGTTTCCGATGACGTTCTACGCACACCGCGGGCTGACCCGCTTCGTGCTGTCCGGTCGCGAAGGCGCCGACATCACTGAAGTGGTGGAAGAGCATTTCGGCATCAAGGCCGGCGCGCTGATCACCTTGCTGTACTTCTTCGCGATTTTCCCGATCCTGCTGATCTACAGCGTGGCCCTGACCAACACGGTCGGCAGCTTTATGGAACATCAACTGCACATCACGCCGCCACCGCGCGCCGTGCTGTCGCTGGTGCTGATCCTCGGTCTGCTGGCGGTGGTGCGTTGTGGTGAGCAATTGATCGTCAAGGCCATGAGCCTGATGGTCTACCCGTTCATCGTCGCGCTGCTGTTCCTGGCGGTTTACCTGGTTCCCCACTGGAGCGGCGGCATCCTGGCTACCGCGAGCAGCGTGCCGGCACCATCGGCGCTGTTGCATACCCTGTGGCTGGCGATTCCGGTGATGGTGTTCTCGTTCAACCACTCGCCGATCATCTCGGCGTTCGCCGTGGACCAGAAGCGTCGCTACGGTGAGCACGCCGAGGAGCGCAGCTCGCAGATCCTGTCCCGCGCCCACCTGCTGATGGTGGTGATGGTGCTGTTCTTCGTCTTCAGTTGCGTGCTGACCCTGTCGCCGGCGCAACTGGCTGAAGCCAAGGCGCAGAACCTGTCGATCCTGTCGTACCTGGCCAACCACTTCAGCAACCCGACCATCGCCTTCGCGGCGCCGTTGATTGCCTTCGTGGCCATCTCCAAGTCGTTCCTGGGGCACTACATCGGCGCCAGCGAAGGCCTCAAAGGCCTGATCGTCAAGAGCGGCAAGCGTCCGTCCGCCAAGGCCCTGGACCGCATGACCGCCGCGTTCATGCTGGTGGTGTGCTGGATCGTCGCCACGCTGAACCCGAGCATCCTCGGCATGATCGAAACCCTCGGTGGCCCGGTGATCGCGGCGATCCTGTTCCTGATGCCGATGTACGCCATCCGCAAGGTGCCGGCGATGGCACGCTATCGCGGCCAGGCATCCAACGTCTTCGTGACGGCGGTGGGCCTGGTGGCGATCACGGCGTTGATCTACTCGCTAACCGCGTGATCGAGCGGCCTGCTCGCGCAGTGCCGGATTGACAGCTACAGTGGCCGCTGCACGTGATACGTGCAGCGGTTTTTTTTCGCCTGGAGACACCGGATTGTCGAGCGCCTCACCGTCAAACCCCGTTGAACAACCCAATCGCTGGCAGGACCTGCTGGCGGGTTTGTCGATTGCCGGCCTGTTGCTGCCCGAAGCAGTCGCCTATTCAAGCATCGCCGCACTGGCGCCCCAGGCCGGGGTGATCGCCTTGTTCGCCGGGTTGCTGTGTTATGGCCTGTTGGGCACCAGCCGCTTTGCGATTGTCTCGGCCACTTCATCCTCCGCCGCCGTGCTGGCCGCCGCGACCGCCACCCTGGCCAATGGCGACTCCGGGCTTCGCTCGACCCTGGCCATCGGCCTGGTGCTGGTGACCGGGGCGTTTTTCTTGCTGGCGGGGCTGTTCAAGCTCGGCAGCGTGACTTCGTTTATCGCCAAACCGGTGCTGCGCGGCTTTGCCTTTGGCCTGGCGCTGACCATCATCCTCAAGCAGGTCGCCAGTGTGGTCGGCGTGCATTTGACCGATGCCAACCTGGTGGGCTTCCTGCCGCCATTGCTGGAACAACTGCCGCAATGGAACTGGGCTGCAGCGGCGGTCGGCGCCGTGGCATTGGCCTTGTTATGGCTGTTTGCGCAGTTTCGGCGCTTGCCGGGTGGTTTGTTGGTGGTGGTGATCGGCATTGCGGCGGGGCAGTGGCTGGACCTGCCGGCCTATGGCGTGAAGCTGATCGGCGTGATCGACCTGAGCCTGGAGGTGCCGAAGCTGCCGGCACTGCCGTTTGCCGACTGGCTGCGTCTGGGTGAATTGGCGTTCGCCATGGTGATGATTCTGTATGCGGAGTCCTACGGCTCAATCAGCTCTTATGCGTTAAAACATGGTGATCGCGTCACCTCGAACCGTGATTTGCTTGCGCTGGGGGCTTCCAACCTGCTGTCCGGCCTGTTCCACGGCATGCCGGCGGGAGCGGGGTATTCGGCGACGTCGGCCAATGAGGCGGCGGGTGCCACTTCACGCCTGGCCGGTATCGTGGCGGCGCTGGTGGTGCTGGTCATCGTGCTGACGGTGCTGCCTTACATCGCCCTGACTCCGGAACCGATCCTCGCCGCCATCGTCATCCATGCTTTGGGGCGCGGCTTGAGCCTGCAGCCGCTGGGACGCTATTTCATCTGGCGCCGAGACCGCTTGCTGGTCGTCTGCGCCGTGGGTGCGGTGTTGGTGCTGGGGGTGCTGGACGGCTTGCTGGTGGCGGTGGCGATCAGTGTGTTGCTGATGCTCAAGCAGATGTCGGCGGCGGATATCCAGATTCTGGGGCGGATCGATGGCGGTCACGACTTTGTCGACCTGCAACGCCATCCAACGGCGCAAGCCGTGCCTGGCGTGTTGATTGTGCGGCCGGGTGAAGCGTTGTTCTTTGCCAACGTCGAGCGGATTCTTGGTGGTGCCTTGCGTCTGATCCGGCACTCACAAGTGCCTGTTCATTCGGTGATTCTCAGTCTTGAGGAATCGCCTGATCTGGATGGCACCAGCATCGAGGCGTTGCAGGAGTTTTTTATGCGGGTGCATCAGGAAGGCAAACGGCTGATTCTGGCGCGTCTCAAGGACGACGCACAAACGGCGTTGGCGGTGTTGCCGCAGTTGGCGGCAAACGGAGTGGTGCTGAGCGGGTTGAGTGTTGATGGAGCGGTGCAGCAGGCGCTAGCTGGTCTGTGAGCCAAGAGTGATTGTCTGTGGCGAGGGAGCAAGCTCCCTCGCCACAGGAATCGCGTTTGACCATTACAGGCATAAAAAAACGCCGCTCATCTCACGATGGGCGGCGTTTTTCATTGCGTTGCAACGTTAGGCTTGAACGACCGGGATGTTGGCGTTCGCAGCAGCTTCACGGAACTCGGCGATCTGGTCGAAGGACAGGTAGCGGTAGACATCGGCCGCCATGCTGTCGATCTTGCCAGCGTATTCCATGTACTCCTCGACGGTCGGCAGGCGACCCAGGATGGAAGCCACGGACGCCAGCTCGGCCGAAGCCAGGTAGACGTTCGCGCCGTCACCCAGACGGTTCGGGAAGTTACGGGTCGAAGTCGACACGACAGTCGAGTTCGGCTCTACACGTGCCTGGTTACCCATGCACAGCGAGCAGCCTGGCATTTCCATGCGAGCGCCGGCCTTGCCGTAGATGCCGTAGTAGCCTTCTTCGGTCAGCTGGTGAGCGTCCATCTTGGTCGGCGGCGACAGCCACAGACGGGTTGGCAGCTGACCCTTGACCTGTTCCAGCAGTTTACCGGCAGCGCGGAAGTGACCGATGTTGGTCATGCACGAACCGATGAACACTTCGTCGATCTTCTCGCCAGCAACGCTGGAGAGCAGGCGAGCGTCGTCCGGGTCGTTTGGCGCGCAGAGCACAGGCTCCTTGATGTCGGCCAGGTCGATCTCGATGATTTCAGCGTATTCAGCGTCTTTGTCCGCTTCCAGCAGCTCAGGGTTGGCCAGCCAGGCTTCCATTGCTTGAGCGCGACGTTCCAGAGTACGTGCATCGCCGTAGCCTTCGCCGATCATCCAGCGCAGCAGGGTGATGTTGGACTGCAGGTATTCAGCAATCGACTCTTTGGACAGCTGGATGGTGCAACCGGCAGCCGAACGTTCAGCCGAGGCGTCAGACAGTTCGAACGCTTGCTCGACGGTCAGTTTAGGCAGACCTTCGATCTCCAGGATGCGACCGGAGAAGGCGTTCTTCTTGCCTTTCTTCTCTACGGTCAACAGGCCAGCCTGGATCGCGTAGTAAGGAATGGCGTGAACCAGGTCACGCAGGGTGACGCCTGGCTGCAGTTCGCCTTTGAAACGAACCAGGATCGACTCAGGCATGTCCAGCGGCATGACGCCAGTGGCTGCGGCGAACGCAACCAGACCGGAACCGGCCGGGAACGAGATGCCGATCGGGAAACGGGTGTGGGAGTCGCCACCGGTACCGACGGTGTCTGGCAGCAGCATGCGGTTCAGCCACGAGTGGATGATGCCGTCGCCTGGACGCAGGGAAACGCCGCCGCGGGTCATGATGAAGTCAGGCAGGGTGTGGTGGGTGGTCACGTCGATCGGCTTAGGGTAAGCCGCGGTGTGGCAGAAGGACTGCATCACCAGATCGGTCGAGAAGCCCAGGCACGCCAGGTCTTTCAGTTCGTCACGGGTCATAGGACCGGTGGTGTCCTGGGAACCCACGGTGGTCATCTTCGGTTCGCAGTAGGTGCCCGGACGAACGCCGGTCACGCCGCAAGCCTTGCCGACCATTTTCTGCGCCAGGGTGAAACCCTTGGTGCTTTCAGCCGGTGCTTCAGGCTTCTTGAACAGCGTCGAAGGTGGCAGACCCAGCTCGGTGCGAGCCTTCTCGGTCAGGCCACGGCCGATGATCAGCGGAATACGGCCGCCAGCACGAACTTCGTCCAACAGGACCGGGGTCTTCATTTCGAAGGTGGTCAGGACTTCGTCGGTGCCGTGCTTGCAGACTTTGCCAGCATGCGGGTACAGGTCGATCACGTCGCCCATGTGCATGTTGGAAACGTCGAATTCGATTGGCAGTGCGCCGGCATCTTCCATGGTGTTGTAGAAGATCGGAGCGATCTTGCTGCCGAAGCAGAAACCGCCGGCGCGCTTGTTCGGCACGTAAGGAACGTCGTCGCCGAAGAACCATAGCACCGAGTTGGTTGCCGATTTACGCGAAGAACCGGTACCGACCACGTCACCGACGTAGGCGATAGGGAAACCGGCGTTGCGCATTTCTTCGATCTGCTTCATCGGACCGGTGACGCCTTGTGCGTCAGGCACGATGCCGTCGCGAGCCATTTTCAGCATGGCCAGGGCGTGCAGCGGGATGTCTGGACGGGACCAGGCATCAGGCGCAGGGGACAGGTCGTCGGTGTTGGTTTCGCCGGTGACCTTGAACACGCGCAGGCTGATCTTGTCGGCCAGGGTCGGGCGCTTCACGAACCACTCGCCGTCAGCCCAGGATTGCAGCACGCCTTGGGCGTGAACGTTACCGTTCTTGGCTTTTTCAGCGACGTCGTGGAAGGCGTCGAACATCAGCAGGGTGTGCTTGAGTTCTGCGGCCGCTACTGGAGCCAGTTCGGCGTCGTCCAGCAGGTTAACCAGAGTCACGATGTTGTAGCCGCCCTGCATGGTGCCGAGCAGTTCAACAGCGCGCTTCTTGTCGATCAGGGGGGATTTGGCTTCGCCTTTGGCGATGGCGGACAGGAAGCCGGCCTTTACATAGGCTGCTTCGTCCACTCCAGGCGGAACGCGATTGGTGATCAGGTCAACGAGGAATGCTTCTTCGCCAGCCGGGGGATTTTTCAGCAGCTCGACCAGGCCTGCAGTTTGTTCGGCGTTTAGCGGCTGGGGAACGATACCCAGTGCTGCGCGCTCTTCGATATGTTTGCGGTAGGCTTCAAGCACAGTTATTACCCTCATCAGTGGTCCCAAATGGGTGTCCGGGACGCTCATCCCGAAATTGCCGTACTCATGCGCTGCATGGCGTTGTGAGCCACTTAGCCAGAATTACCGGCAATTCCTTACAGAAGCTGCTTTCAAAGTTTTACGCCTGCAGAACGGGAGCTGATGAGGGTTGGCGTTGGGCTTTTCCCCGCTGGAAAAACCCCTCGCCAACACCGCTCTGAAGGAACGACTGTGCTCGTGACGCTTTGAAAACAGCTTCTAACGGACATTGGCGCCTAAAAAGGCAGGCTGATTCTACGGCAAAAAAAAATTAAAGGTAAGTCAGTGTTTATTGGACTTTGGTGGTGGCGCTCACCAGAGCCCGATTCTCCATAGGCCCTGAACTTTGAGGGGTGATCAATGGCCGACAAAGGGCTAACATGCCGGCCTGTTCTGCTTTTTCGCGTTTTGCCTATCTATGCCCAATCAGACCATCAAGACACCCTGCGTCGGCCTCTGCTCCACTGTTTACGGTGACTTGGTGTGCCGTGGCTGCAAGCGTTTCCACCACGAAGTGATCCACTGGAACGGTTACAACGAGGAAGAAAAACGCGCGGTATGGCTGCGTCTTGAGCAGTTGCTGTCGCAGGTGATGGCCGCCAAGGTGGAAATTTTCGATCCGGCACTGCTGAGAATGCAGCTGGAGCAACGCAAGATCCGCTTCGTGCCCCATCAGTCGGAATATTGCTGGGCCTACCAGTTGATCGCCCGGGGCGCGCGGGTGATCAACAACCTGGAAGCCTACGGGATGGTGTTGCTGCCGGAGTTTCGCGACTGGAACCTGCCGGAATTGCGCGATGCCATTGATCGGGAGTTTTTCCTGCTTTCCGAGGCCCATTACCAGCGCTATATTGCGCCGGGGTTTCTGAAAGACTCCTTTGGCGGCTGAGCTGCTGATATGTGGCGAGGGGGCTTGCCCCCTCGCCACAAAAGCATGTTCGGCTTCAATGCTTGTCGGCCATTTCCTCAAGATGATCCGCCACTTCCGTCGGTTTGAGCACCAGCACATCGCTCTCCACCGCATCGAGTACCACTTCCGCCGTATTACCGATCAAGGTCCCGGACAATCCGCTACGGGCCACGGTACCGATCACCGTCACCGCCGCTTGCAACTTGTGCACCATGAACGGAATCAGCACATCCGCCGGGCCTTCCTCAATGTGCAGGTGATCATCGTCGATGTCGAATTCCGCCTGGAACGACTTGCATTGCTCGCGGTAGCGCGCCTGGATGGTTTCGCTGAGTTGAAACGTCGGGTCGGCCGACGACAGCATCGGCGACGGGTGGGCGCTGATCACGTGCAAGTGGGCCTTGGCCAGGGTGGCGATGTCATAGCCATGATCAATGATGGTGTCGTGCAGGTGGCGGTGTTCGAGGTCGGTGTTGCCGACGTCGACAGCTGCCAGGATCACTTTGTCTTTCCATGAATCAGCGGTTTTCACCAGCAGTACCGGGGAAGGGCATTGGCGCAGCAATTTCCAGTCCTCGGGTGTCAGCAGGGCCTTTTTCAGTGCGCTGTCGGGAAAGTGCTGCTTCACCACAAGACCGCAGCCTTCGGCTTGCTGCACATCGATGATGGTTTGATGCAGGCTCTGATTCCAGGCCTGCTCAGTGGTGATGTTGTAACCGTCTTCCAGTAAAGCGGCCTTGAGCACACCCAACATGCCACTGTGATCATGCTTGGGGTCGCACACCAGCAGATGCAACTGTGCCTGGGTCACACCGGCGATCAACTTCGCCCGTTTGAGCGCCAGGCTTTCGGAATGTTCGGGGTCGATGACCACCAGAATGCTGCGAACGGCTTGCATGTGCGCGATCTCCTGAAAATAAAAAAGCACGGCGTTGCACAACTATAGTTGCTGTCTGCGATTCGGGGACTTGATGCATATCAACGGTTGGCGACTGGTGGTCTGCGGGCAGGCCGGTATAATCGGCGCCCTTCGTTTTGAACCTATTTTTCCGTGAGCCCCATGATCCTTCCCGAAATTCACGAGTTCCTTGGCTGCCGCACCCCCGACGGCTGGATCCAGGCCGCGCTGGCCGATCAGGAAACCCTGCTGATCGACCACAAGAACTGCGAATTCAAGGCCGCCAGTACTGCATTGAGCCTGATCGCCAAGTATCACTCCCACGTCGATCTGATCAACATGATGTCGCGCCTGGCCCGGGAAGAGCTGGTGCACCACGAACAGGTCATGCGCCTGATGAAACGGCGCAAGGTCGAACTGCGCCAGCTGTCCGCCGGGCGTTACGCGTCGGGGCTGCGCAAGGTGGTACGCAGTCACGAACCGGTGAAGCTGGTGGACACCCTGGTGGTCGGGGCGTTCATCGAGGCCCGCAGTTGCGAGCGTTTCGAAGCGCTGGTGCCGCATCTGGACGAAGAACTGGGCAAATTCTACTTCGGTCTGCTCAAGAGCGAGGCCCGGCATTTCCAGGGTTACCTGAAACTGGCCTACCAGTACGGCGACGCCAAGGACATCGCCCAGGTGATCGACAAGGTCCGCGCCGCCGAGCAGGATCTGATCGAGTCGCCGGACGTGGAATTCCGTTTTCATAGCGGTGTGCCAGTAGCGGCGTAATCCCGCACCACCCAGTCATGAACGGCTCAAACCCAGCCGTTCATGCCATTGGGCGATGGACTCTTCGGGATATTCGTCGAACTGTTTATCACCGGGCAGGACTTGGACTTCCACCCACGTCGCCTTCGAACCAAGCATCAGGTGCGTATGCTCCGGCGGCACTGGCAGCGGCGTGTCGATGGCCGAGGCGAACGGGTGAATCAATTCCGGCCATTCAGGGCTGAACAGCCACAAACCCGAGCCGCAGACTGAGCAGAAATGCCGCTCGGCGGTGCTGCTGTGGGCGCGTTTGTCGCCTTCTTCCTTTAGCCGTGCATGGTAGATCGCGATGTGCTTGCGCCCGCGAACCCGGAGGCTGGCGGCATCGCCCCCGAGGTTGATCGCATAGCCTCCGCCACCTTGGGTCTTGCGGCAGATCGAGCAGTAGCAGCGCTGGTAAGGGTAGGGGTGGGCGCTGGTCAAACTGAACGACACCGCGCCGCAATGGCAGGAACCTTCGAGTTGCATGGGGGGCTCCGGTGGCTTGAGTGATCCCGTTCAGCCTAGAAGATTTGCAGTGATAGTGCCGACGCCTTCGCGAGCAAGCCCGACGATGAACGATAACGCGGTCCCACTGGACGCCCACCAAAGGCCAAGTCAGCATGGCCGCCTCGAAACCGGGACATGACCTGATGCGACGATTACCTTCCCTGGCAGCCCTGCGAACCTTCGAATGCGCCGCCCGCCACGCCCATTTCGGTCGGGCGGCGGCTGAGTTGTGTGTCACCGACAGCGCGGTCAGCCATCAGATCCGCCAGCTTGAAGAGCAGCTCGGTGTGCCGCTGTTCGTGCGCGAAGGCCGGCAGATTCGCCCGACCCTGGCCGCCGGGCGCCTGATGCAGAGCTTGCAGCAGGCTTTCGAACTGATCGGTGATGCCTGCGATGAACTGCGCGACCCTTCATCCCTGGCGGTATTGCGTCTGGCGGTCACCGCCGAGCTGGCGCAAAAGTGGTTGATGAGCCGGCTCACGGATTTCTACGCGCGTTACCCGCACATTACCTTGCATCTGTACGAACAGCCGATCGACGCCACGGCGCCCGGAGAAGACATCGACCTGGCGATCACCTACGGCACCGGCCCGGTGGACAGCACCGCGTATTTCGTCCGGCCGCTGCCGGCGTTGCAGTTCTTCCCGGTGTGCAGCCCCGGCCTGTTCAACCAGGGCACGCTGAAAACCCCGAAGGACCTGGCCCGCCACTGTCTGCTGCACGACGACCAGGACGGCAAGACCTGGACCGCGTGGCTCACCAGTCATGCCGGCGACCAGCGCCCCGACCGGCAACTGTATTTCGCCCATGCCGGGCTGGCACTGGAGGCCGCGGCCCAAGGGCAGGGCGTGGCCATGGGCGACAACCTGACGGCCCAGGAAGATTTGCTCAGTGGTCGACTGGTGCGGCCGTTCACCTCGAGCATGACCGCCCTGGGTCAATATGCGTTGGTGTGCGAGCGTGTGCGGCTGGAGCGTCCGGCGGTGGCGCAGATGCTGGAATGGTTCAACGATCAGTTGCTCGATTGATGAGTTAGATTCAAGTATTCCGAAATAATCATCGTTGGTGAGCCAGTCGCCAACGCCCTTAGCCTGTGGTCATTCCAATCCCTGCTGAAGAGGTTTGACCATGGCCCGTTTGCTCGACACCACTCCCAAACTGGACGGTTTCCGTCTGCCCGGCGAATTCGAAGCCAAGTCCGGTTGCTGGCTCGGCTGGCCAGAGCGTACCGATGTCTGGCGCAACGGTGCCAAGCCTGCGCAGAAAGTCTGGGTGCAGATCGTCACCGCCATTTCCATGAGCGAACCGGTCACGGTGTGCGCCTCGGCGGCACAGTTCGCCACCGCGCGCCGCCAGTTGCCGCCGCAAGTGCGCGTGGTGGAAATGACCTGCAACGACACCTGGTTCCGCGACAGCGGTCCGTGCTTCGTGGTCAATGACCAGAGCGGCGAAGTGCGCGGCGTCGACTTCGAATTCAACGCCTACGGCGGCCTCGACGGCGGCCTGTATTACCCGTGGGACAAGGACGACCAGATTGCCAGCAAGATCCTCGAAATCGAACGCTTCGACCGCTACCGCGCGCCGTTGATCGCCGAACTGGGCGGCATCCAGAGCGACGGCCAGGGCAGCATCCTGACCACCGAGCAATGCCTGCTCAACCGCAACCGCAACCAGCACTTGGGCAAGGACGAAGTGACCCGTCGCCTGACCGATTACCTGGGTGCCGAGCAAGTGATCTGGCTGCCACGGGGCTGCAAGTTCGACGAAACCGATGGACACGTCGATGACCTCGCGTGTTTCGTGCGCCCCGGTGAAGTAGTGCTGCAATGGACCGACAACCGCGACGACCCGCAGTGGGAAATCTATCAGGAGGCCTACGACATCCTGCGCAGCACCCGCGACAGTCGTGGTCGCGAGTTGATCGTACACAAGCTGCCGCAGCCGGATGTGCTGGAGTGGACCGCCGAAGAAGCCGAAGGCCTGGACCAGCAGGACAGCACCCACTCCCGTCAGGCCGGGACGAAGATCTGCGCGTCGTACATCAACTACTACGCCGGCAACAGTTCCATCGTGGTGCCGCTGTTCGGTGATCGCAACGACAAGGTGGCGCTGGCGACCCTGGCCGAGCTGTTCCCGAAACACAGCACCGTCGGCATCGAAAACTCCCGGGAAATCCTTCTCGGTGGCGGCAACGTCGCGTGCATCACCATGCCGCAGTACGCGGGCAAAGGAGTGTAAAAATGGGCCTGCACAAACTGACTCAAGCAATACTGCTGGTGCTTGCACCCCTGTGTGTGCAGGCCGCCGATACCGCCAGGCCGGTGGTCAACCTGTACATCTGGGGCGAGTACCTGGCCCCGGACACCTTGAAGAATTTTGAAGCGAAAACCGGCATCCATGTGGTGGTCGACCACTTCGATTCCCTGGAAACCGTCGAGACCAAGCTGCTCACCGGCCGCAGTGGCTACGATCTGGTGCTGACGGCGGGGCAGCATCTGTCCCGGGCCATCGAGAGTGGCGCGGTGCAGACGGTCGACAAACAGCAATTGCCGCATTTCGCCGGCGTCGGCGAGGAGTTCCGCCAGCACATGGCGGTGTTCGATCCGGGCAACCGCTATGCCGGGATCTACGCCTGGGGCACCACGGGCGTGGGTTATCAGGAGCAGGCGGTCAAACAGCGCCTGCCCGACGCGCCGACCGACAGTTGGGCGATGCTGTTCGACCCGGCCGTGGTCGCGAAATTCGCCGATTGCGGGGTCAGCCTGCTCAACGATCCCAATGAAGTGTTTGCGGCGGTCATGAAGTACATGGGCCTGGACATCAACCGCCAGAACCTCGATGACCTGAAGCTCGCCGAGCAGCAACTGGCGAAGATTCGGCCGTACATTCGCTACTTCGACAACGACCTGAACATCAGCGACCTGGCCAACGGCAACACCTGCGTGGCGATGTCGTGGAACGGCAACGTGGCCATCGCGGCGGGTCAGGCCGAGGCGGCGGGCAAGCCGTATTCGCTCAAGTACCGGATTCCGCAGGAGGGTACGTTGATCTGGTTCGATGCCATGGTCATTCCCAAGGACGCGCCGCACCCGAAGGCTGGCCTGGCATTGATGGACTATCTGATGACCCCGGAAGTGATTGCGCCGATCACCGACACTATCCATTACGCCAATGCGATCACGGCGGCGGACAGCTTGGTCGGCCCGGCGATTCGCAATGATCCGGGGACGTATCCGACGGCTGCGGTCAGGGCTTCGCTGTACAGCAAGAATGACAATGGCAAGGCGTTCAACCGGGCGCTGATCAGGGCGTTCAGTCGGTTGAAGTCGGGGTTGTGATTGGCTTTGGCTGTGTGATGTTGGTAAGGACGCCATCGCGAGCAGGCTCGCTCCTACAGGTTTTGTGTTCGACATAAGACCTGTAGGAGCGAGCCTGCTCGCGATGAACGATAACGCGGTTTATTTGTTGGGCACCCGCCACAAATACCACGACGCCACCGTCCGATAAGGGCTCCACGCCAACCCAATCTCGATCATCTGCTTGCGCGTCGGCTGCACCTCGAGCCCTTTGAGCCGTCGATAACCCTCTCGCACGCCAAAATCATCTGCCGGCAGGATATCCGGGCGTTCCAGGCTGTAGATCAGCAGCATCTCCACGGTCCAGCGGCCCACACCGCGCAAGGTGATCAGGCGCTCGATCAGCGCTTCATCGTCCATGGCCAGCGCCGTGGCGTAGTCCGGCACCACGCCGTCCAGCGACGCTTGGGCGATGCCCTGGATGGTCGCGATCTTGCTCGCGGAAAACCCGCAACTGCGCAGTCGGTCGAAATCCGTGGCGACGATCTGTTCAGGCCGGGGGAACGAACCCGAACCGAACAGCGCCAGCAGCCGGCCGACGATCGCATCGCCAGCCTTGGCATGCAGTTGCTGATAGGCAATCGCCCGCACCAGCGACTCATACGGATCACGCGCCGCATGCGGCTGGTGCAGGCACGGGCCGATGGCGTCGATGTGGCGGCGCCAGTCGTCATCGATGGCCGCCAGGAAGGCACTGGCCGCCTGATAGCCGTCGGCCATGGGCTCAGGCATTCCCGGACGGTTTCAACAGGGCGTTCACTTCGCCATAGGTCAAAGCCTTCAGGTCGTGGCTATCGAACTTGCCGGTTTGCAGAAAGCTTTTGGCGATGCCGGCCATGGCGCCGTAGAGGAACTCGGCGATGCCCGAACCCGCGCTCAGACGGCGTACGCCCAGTGCCTCGAGCGCTTCGGGCGACGGAAGGCCCGGGAACCCCAGCACATTCAGTGGCAGCGAGGTGCCCTGGCACAGTGCCTTGATCTCGTACTCCGCGGTAACGCCGGCGGCAAACAGGCCATTGGCACCGGCCGCCTGATACAGCGCAGCGCGCCTGAGGGTTTCGGCGACGCGATCTTCGGCGGGCACCAGACCCCGCAGGTAGACATCGGTGCGCGCATTGATAAACAGGTTCACGTTGCGTCGGTCGGCCACCTGGCGCGCGATCTCAATCTTGCGTACCAGCAACTCCGGTGGCGCGGAGCCGTCTTCGATATTGATCCCGACCGCACCGGCGGCGATCACCGCCTCAACCACCTGGGCCACCCGTTCCAGGTCATCGGAATAACCGGCTTCGATGTCCACGGTCAGCGGCACCGAAATGACCCGGGCAATCGACTCGACCGTCGAGACCAGGCGCTCAAGGGGCAAGGTGTTGCCGTCCGGGTAGCCATGCACCCAGGCCACCGCCGCGCTGCTGGTGGCCACGGCCTTGTTACCCAGTTGCTCCACCAAGCGCGCCCCGGCGGCATCGGCGACGTTGGTGAGGATCAGCAAACCTTCGTGATGCAGTTGGTGCAGTTGATTGTCGAACCTGTCCATCGAGTTTCCTTCCTTATGAAAAATCTGTGGGGGGATCAGAGCGCCAATGGCTCCGTGAGCTGCACCGCTGCGTTTTCCAGCCTGAGCAGAAACGCCTTGCGCGGCTGGCCTCCAGCGTAGCCGGTCAACGAGCCGTCGGCGCCGATCACCCGGTGGCAGGGCACGACAATCGATAAGCGGTTATGCCCGTTGGCCAGGCCCACCGCCCGACTGGCACCGGGCTTGCCCAGGCTCGCCGCGATGGCGCCGTAGGTGGTGGTCCGGCCGTAGGGGATCTTCGCAAGCTCAGCCCAGACCCGACGGGAGAACTCGCTGCCGGGCATGTGCAAGGCCACGCTGAACTCAGTGAGCGTGCCGGCGAAATACGCGGACAATTGCGCTTCGATCTGCTGCAAATGCGCGTTGTGCCCCGGTGCCACGGCATAACCAAAACGGTTTTGCAGCGCTTCGACCGCAGGATTCAGCGAGGCCTGGTCGAGAAACTCCAGCAGTACCAGCCCGCGCCGTTCGGCCATGGCGATCATCGGCCCCAGCGGCGTGGTCAGGCGCGTGAACAACAGCGGCTCGCTGTTGGCCGCGCGGCCCGGGGTGATGTGGAACGACTTTTGGAAGGCATCGCGAAATCCGCTCAGGGACTCGTAGCCGGAATCGAAGGCGACGTCATCGATGGAGTCACCCTGTTTGATCCCGCCCAACGCCATGCCCAGGCGCCGGGCACGCAGCCAGGCGTGGAAGGTCATGCCGAAATGCTGCTTGAACCAGCGACGCAGTTTCAGCGGTTCGATGCCTTCGGCCAGTAGTTGGGCGTCGGTCCAGCGCTGCTCCGGGTCGGCGTCTACCGATTTGAACAGTGTCTGCACCCAGTCCGGCGCGCTGGCGGCGGTGTCCAGCGGTTTGCAGCGCAGGCAGGCGCGATAGCCCGCCGCCAGGCATTGTTCGGCGTTGGCAAAGAACTCGACATTCGCAGGCTTCGGGCTGCGGGCGGTGCAACCGGGGCGGCAGAAGATGCCTGTGGTCTTGACCGCCGTGAAGAACACCCCCTCGTAGGAAGTGTCTCGTTCGAGCATGGCGCGAACCATCTCGGCGCGGGGCGGAAGCAGCGTTTTTTGTAGGTTCATGGGCGCAGCATAGATCGCGGCACGGGCGACCTCCACCGGAGAATCGACAGTGAATTTCCGATTTTCGCAATGCTCCTACAGGATCAGGCGCGTCTGGCCATCAGCAATACCGAAGCCGCCGCCGACAACAACCCCGCGCAGCAACGGTTGAACATCCGCTTTCCCGACGGCTTGGCGAACCAGCGGCGCATGTGCAGGCCCATGTAGGCGTAAGCGCCGATGGCGATCCATTCCAACACCAGAAACAACGCACCCAACACCACGAACTGCGGCGCAATGGCGTGGGTCGAGTCGACGAATTGCGGCAGGAACGCGGTGAATATCAGGATGGCCTTGGGGTTGCCGGCCGCGACCAGGAATTCCTGCCGGGCCAGCGCCAGCGTGCCCACGGGCGCTGAGGTGACCACGTTTTCGACACCTGGATCGGCGCGCCACAATTGCCAGGCGAGGTAGAACAGGTAGGCCGCGCCGAGGATCTTGAGGGCGTAGAACAGCAGCTCAGAGGTTTGCAACACCACCGCCAGCCCCGCCGAGGCGAGGGCAATCATCCCGGCGAACGCCAGCAACCGGCCGATGCCGGCCACACACGCGGTGCGGTAGCCATAGCGGGTCGAATTGCTGACCGACAGCAGGTTGTTGGGGCCGGGTGCCATGTTGAGGGCGAAGCAGGCCGGCAGAAACAGGGTGAGGGTGGCGAGGTCCATGGTGGGCTCCTGTAGCAAGAGCGCTATTTCTATCACGGCTTACCCTTGGCCAGACCCATACAGTCATGGGCGCAAACCACCGTACACGGGGCTATCTGGCGAACTTTTTCGCCCCGGCGACGCAGAGGATCACGGCGACGGTGACACCCAGCATGCCTACGCTGACCTGTTCATGCAGCAAGGTGGCGGCCAGGGTCAGCCCGAAAAACGGCTGAAGCAGCTGCAATTGCCCAACGGCGGCGATGCCCCCTTGGGCCAGGCCGCGATACCAGAACACGAAGCCGATCAGCATGCTGAACAGCGAGACGTAAGCCAGGCTGAACCAGGCCGGCGTGCTGATGCCGGTGAACGAAGCCGGCATGCGCATCCAGCTGAGCACGGCCACGACCGGCAACGACAGCACCAGCGCCCAGCTGATTACCTGCCAGCCACCCAGCGTGCGCGACAGTTTCGCGCCTTCGGCATAACCCAGGCCGCAGGCGAGGATCGCCAGCAGCATCAGAATGTCGCCTTGGGGGGAGGCGGTCAGGCCCTGCGACAGGGCAAACCCGACCACCAGCAGGCTGCCCAGCACCGAGAAAATCCAGAACGCCGCCCGTGGCCGCTCGCCGCCGCGCAGGACGCCGAACACCGCTGTCGCCAGGGGCAACAGGCCGACGAAGACGATGGAGTGCGCGGACGTCACGTATTGCAGCGCCAGCGCGGTCAACAGGGGAAAACCGATGACCACGCCCAGGGCAACGATGATCAGCGGTATCAGTTGCTGGCGCGCCGGGCGTTTTTCCTTGAATAACCACAGCAGGCACAGCGCCAGGATCGCCGCAATGGTCGCGCGCGCGACCGTCAGGAACACCGGATCAAACTCCAGCACCGCCACCCGTGTCGCCGGCAGCGAGCCGCTGAAGATCACCACGCCGATCAGCCCGTTGATCCAGCCGCTGGTGCTGTTTTCCAGCGTCCGGTGTTGCAAGTTCGAGGTCCGTTCCATTTGGCTCACGCTCATTGTCTGATTGCACGAAACTCATCGTATGAGCGACTATCGATACAATCAAAAAATTGTCATGGATACATCTCGACATGCCTCGATCCCGCTACAAGACGCTGGTGGATGCCTTTGCCGCCGACATCCGTTCCGGGCGTTTGCCGCCCGGCACGCGCCTGCCGACTCACCGGCAACTGGCCACAGAGCATGGTTTGGCACTGGTCACCGCCAGCCGGGTGTATGCCGAGCTGGAGGGCATGGGCCTGGTCAGCGGCGAAACCGGACGCGGGACCTTTGTCAGGGAAACCTCGCTGCCGCCGGGGCAGGGCATCTCGCAGCACGTGGTGGCGGCGGGGATGATCGACCTGAACTTCAACTACCCGTCATTGCCCGGTCAGGCCGACCTGTTGCGCACTGCCTTGCGTCAACTGGCATTGTCCGGTGACCTGGAATCCCTCCTGCGCTATCAGCCCCACGCGGGACGCCTGCACGAGCGGGCCTCGGTCGCGCGCCATCTGCTTGACCGCGGGCTGAGCGTGCCGGCCGAACAGGTGTTGATCGTCAGCGGCGCCCAGCATGGCCTGGCGGTGGCGATGATGACGCTGCTCAAGCCTGGCGACGTGATCGCCGCCGATGCGTTGACCTATCCCGGTTTCAAGACCCTGGCCGAAACCCTGCATCTGGAAGTCTTGCCGATTCCGGTCACGGATACCGGGCCTGATCTGCCAGCCCTGGAAAAACTCTGTCGCAGCCGATCGGTACGGGCTGTGTACTCGATGCCGACTTTGCACAACCCTTTGGGCTGGGTGATGGACCTCGATCAGCGCGAGCAGTTGGTGGCGATTGCGCGCCGGCATGACCTGACGATCATCGAGGACGCGGCCTACGCGTTCCTGGCCGAAAACGTACCGCCACCGTTGGCAGAGCTGGCGCCGGAAAGGACGGTGTACGTGTCCGGCCTGTCGAAGAATGTCGCCACCGGGCTGCGTGTTGGCTTCATCGCCGCACCCGCGCATTGGGTCGCCGCCTTCGAGCGCACCATCATGGCGACCACCTGGAACACCCCGGGCGTGATGACCGCCATCGCCACGGCTTGGCTCGACGATGGCACCGTCAGCCAACTGGAGGCGCAAAAACGCGCGGACGCCCGGGCCCGGCAAGCCCTGGCCCGCGAGGTACTGGCAGGGCTCAGGACCATCAGTCACCCGAATTCCTACTTCATCTGGTTGCCATTGGCGGAAGACGCCCGGGCCGACCAGATCGCCATGGCGCTGATGCGCGAGCAGGTGTCGGTGTCGCCGGCCGAGCCCTTTGCGATATCGGCTCATGTGCCACACGCGATACGCCTGGCGTTGGGTTCGGTGGACATGGATTCGCTGCGGGTTGCCCTGGGCAAGGTTAAAAACGTCGTTGGTTATTACTCATAGCGCTGCAGGGCAGTTTTCTTCAATACGCGAGCGGCTCGGCTCTTTACCTTGAGGGCCTTGTTCAATTCGATGGAAGAAGGTGTGCAATGAGTCTGATGATGTCCATGGCGGCGTTTGCGCTGGTCGCTTCCATCACGCCGGGGCCGGTCAATATCGTGGCGTTGAGCTCCGGCGCACGGTTTGGTTTCCGGGCCAGCCAGCGTCACGTGGCCGGGGCAACCCTGGGGTTTGTCTTGCTGTTGGTGCTGATGGGCCTGGGCCTGCATGAGTTGTTGCAGCGCTGGCCGGCGCTGACCCAGGTGGTGCAATGGGCGGGGGTGGCCTTTCTGTTGTACATGGCCTTCAAGCTGGCGGCCGACAATGGGCAGGTGCAGGCCAGTGAATCGGCCCAGGCGCCGTCAATGCTGTATGGCGCCATCATGCAATGGCTCAACCCCAAGGCCTGGCTGGCCTGCGTGGCCGGCATGGGCGCGTTTGTCGCCGATGGCGAGGCACGCCTGGTCTGGCAGTTCGCGGCGATTTATCTGGTGATCTGTTATGTGTCGGTCGGTTGCTGGGCGTATGCCGGGACGTTTTTGCGCGGTTTTCTGAATAATTCGGCGGGTATGCGCCTGTTCAATCGCGCCATGGCGTTGCTGCTGGTGGTGAGTGCGGTGTATCTGTTGTTGCCGTAACGGCAATCACCACGGTTTTGTGGCGAGAGAGTACTTTGTGGCGAGGGGGCTTGCCCCCGTTGGGCTGCGAAGCGGCCCCCGGCATTCTTTCAGGCATACATTGCTTGCAGGATTTACGACGGCTGCGCCGCCGAACGGGGGCGAGCCCCCTCGCCACAGGGGAGAGTCAGATTCAAGAGCATCTTTGCCAGGAGGCATTGTGTTGCCTCACCCCCGATACTGCCCCGGCGTCGCCGCCAAATGCTGTTTGAACGCCCGTTGAAAATGCGCCTGATCGGCGAACCCCGCTTCCAGTGCCACGTCCGCGATCAGCTTGCCGCTGCGCAATTGATCCTGGGCGAACTGGATGCGCCGGTTCACCAGGAACGCGTGGGGCGTCATGCCGTAATACTGTTTGAAGGCGCGGATCAGGTAGGACGGTGACAGTTGCGCCGCCTCGCAAATGTCTTCGAGCCTGAGGGTTTGCGTGCAGTGGTCACGGATGTAGTCGGCCGCGCGCTCCAGCTTGAAGTTGGGTTCGCGCAGCGGCTGGTCGGCCGGGTTGAGTCGTAGCTGAACCTCGGTAAAGAATTCCACGGCCACGCTGTGTTTGCGCAGCACGTCTTGCTGTGGATCGACCAGCACCTCATACAAGGCCGCGAGGCCGGCAAACAGCTGGGCGTCCCGGGTGTGGGTCAGGGAAAAGCGGCGAAACGCCGCGTCATCGCTGAACCCGAGCTGATGCTGCAAATCGGTCAGCCACGGCGTATCGACGTACAGCATCAGGTACGACCAGGGTTGGTCTTCGATCGGGTTGCAGGCGTGGACGTCGCCGGGGTTCATCAGCACCACCGTGCCGACGCTGACCTCGAACGCCGACTGCTCATGGAGATAGGTGCTGCGCCCGGCGGTGATCGCCCCGATGGAAAAGTGCTCGTGGGCGTGCCGGGTGTAGCAGACTTCGCGCCCGTCGGCGATGGCGCGGGCTTCGATGAAGGGCAGGGCATCATCGCGCCAGAAGCGCGGGGCCTTGTCGGCGTTCTTGGCAACGGCGTGCTTCATGCTCACTCCTCGGCAGGTCAGCGCCCGAGTGTATTAGCTCTCGCCGTCAAAGGCGCGCTGCAACGTCGCAATATCGAGTTTTTTCATCTGCATCATCGCCTGCATGGCCCGTTGGGATTTTTTCGTGTCGGGGTCCTTGATCATGTCCATCATCGCGACGGGGACAATCTGCCACGACAGCCCGAACTTGTCCTTGAGCCAGCCGCATTGCTGGGCCTCGGGCACGCCACCGGCCGACAGGTTGCCCCAGTAATGGTCGACTTCTTCCTGGCTCAGGCAATTGACCTGAAACGAAACCGCTTCACTGAACGTGAACAACGGCCCGCCATTGAGGCCGGTGAAACTCTGCCCGTCGAGCTCGAAGCTGACGGTCATGACCGAACCTTCCGGCCGGCCATGGAACTCGAAACCGGCGTGGCCGTAGTAGGTGACGGCAGTGATTTTCGAGTGGTCGAAGATCGAGCAATAGAATTTCGCCGCCTCTTCGGCCTGATCGTCGAACCACAGGCAGGGCGTGAGTTTTTGTACGCGTAGCATGGTGCCAACTCCTCTGCAGGTAACGCATGTTCCGGACTTTCAGCGTAGTCAGGCTCTGCTCGTCTGGCCGTACCGTAGATCGACAAATTTGCAACGGTGTTGCTGGCTTGTAGTCACAAT
The DNA here is from genome assembly GCF_056402255.1 of Pseudomonas sp. P4_B4. NCBI lineage: Bacteria > Pseudomonadati > Pseudomonadota > Gammaproteobacteria > Pseudomonadales > Pseudomonadaceae > Pseudomonas > Pseudomonas sp. P4_B4. The sequence continues at coordinate 34,019 of NZ_JBFUHS010000021.1, read as the reverse complement.
GACTCTGTATGGGGTCAAACGGACTATTTGTGTGGTGGGTCTTTATGACTCGTATGCGCGCAACTGCCTGGATTTAAAGAGGCAAAAACCTGGCACGGGACTTGATCAGGTAAACGTACAACTGAACGCCTTCAGGAGTACGCATAATGTTCAACTTCTTCAGCAACCCCCAGAACGTTCTTCAACTGTCAAACCGTGTGCTCGGCGCGGGCCTGGCGATGCTGCTGGCCGGCATTTACGGTGCCTATCTCTACGGCGGCCATCTGGCGATCACCGTGCTGGTGGCCATGCACGCCATGACCATTATTGGCCCGACCTTGCTGAAAATCGGCTATGTCATGCGCCTGTTGTCCCAGCATCAGCTGGGTCAGGCCCGGATCGGGGTGTTGGCTTGATGCGCAAACTGGCGGCTGCACCGGTCTTCAGCCTGGGCTTTCGACCCTTCTTTCTGGCCGGGGCCGGGTTCGCGGCCCTCGCCATCGCGATCTGGGCCTTGTGGCTGTACGGCCGCTTGCCCGGTGCGCAACCGGTGGGCGGCATGCTCGCCTGGCATCGGCACGAAATGCCTTTCGGATTTGCCACGGCCATCATTGCCGGGTTCCTGCTGACGGCGGTGCCCAACTGGACCGGTCGGCCGGGGCTCAGGGGTTGGCCGCTGATCGGCCTGGTGCTGGTGTGGCTGCTGGCACGGTTGGCCTGGTGCCTGCCGATACCGGCGCCCTTGCTGCTGGCCTTGCAGGTTCCGTTTCTGCCGTTGCTGGCGTGGGGGTTGGGGCGCGACCTGCTGGCCGCGGGCAAGCGCGAGAATTATCCGATTCTGTTGATGGTGATGCTGCTGGCCGGGTGTCAGGCGTTGACGTTGCTGGGGTTCGCCGTTGATGACGCCAATCTGCAACGCCATGGCGTGCTGGCTGCCTTGTGGCTGGTGGGCGCGCTGATGAGCGTGATCGGCGGGCGGGTGATTCCGTTCTTTATCCAGCGCGGCTTGAACCGTCCCGCAGCGCCTGCGGCCCATCCGTTGCCGGGCAAGGTGTTGCTGATCAGCGCCATGCTGGCGGCGGTGTCTTTTGCCGCCGGTTTGAATGACGTCCCACGTGTATGGCTGGCGCTGTTGTTTGCGTTGATCAGCGGTTTGCATCTGCTGCGATTGTGGCGCTGGCATGATCGTGGCCTGTGGCGCGTGCCGCTGTTGTGGTCGCTGTACCTGGCCTACGCCTGGCTCGCGGTGGCGACGTTGGCCATGGCGCTGTGGCACTTGGGCTGGATGCCGCAACAAAGCCTGGCCACCCATTCGCTGGCCGTCGGCGGTATCGGCGGGTTGGTTCTGGCGATGATCGCGCGGGTCAGCCTGGGGCATACCGGGCGCTTGTTGCAGCCGTCAAAGGCGATCGTTGCGGGGTTTGCCCTGTTGTTGCTGGCGGGTGCGTTTCGAGTGTGGCTGGTGCCGTTTTCCGGTCAGGGGTTGGCGCTGTCGGCGTTGCTGTGGTGTAGCGCTTTCGGTGTTTTTGTCTGGCGCTACACCGGCATTTTATTGGGGCCGAGGCTCTAGCGAAGACCTTCAGGGCCGCCCTTCGAGGCGGCTTTTTCATGACCGGTGGTCGATGCGCCACGGCCTGCCGGCAAATTTGCGCTTAGCTGAAGGGATAGCCCGAGGCGCGCGCAGGTTTACAAGGCCGCAGCGACGCCCCTTCAGATCACCCTGAGTCTGAGGAACCGCGCCATGCTCACCCTGAACATCAATGGCCAGGATCAGGAGCTGGATGTCCCCGCCGACATGCCGCTGCTCTGGGTCTTGCGCGATGTCGCCCACCTCACTGGCACTAAATTCGGCTGTGGCGTCGCCCAGTGCGGGGCCTGCACCGTGCACGTCGATGGCGCTCCGCTGCGCTCCTGCATCACACCGGCCACGGCCGTGGCCCAAGGGCAGAAAATTCTCACCATCGAAGGCCTGTCTGTCGACGGCTCGCACCCGGTGCAACAAGCCTGGGCAGAGATCGATGTGGTCCAGTGTGGCTACTGCCAGTCCGGGCAGATCATGTCGGCGGCGGCGTTGCTGGCGAAAATTCCGCAACCGACCGACAGCGACATCGATCAGGCGCTGTCCGGCAACATCTGCCGTTGCGGCACTTACCCGCGGATCCGCGCAGCGGTCAAACGCGCCGCCGAGCTGGGTTGAGGCCGGGTTTAAGGGAGCTTGCGCCATGAACAGCATCAACGCGTTATCGCGTCGTGGTTTTCTCAAGGGCAGTGCCGTGCTGGGCGGTGGGCTGGTGGTGGCGTTTGCCATGCCCGGTGCCCACCGTTTCGCCATGGGCGCGGAGAACCAGGGCAACGTGTTTGCACCCAACGCCTTCCTGCGCATTGGCAACGACAACAGCGTCACCGTGTTGCTCGGCCATTCGGAAATGGGCCAGGGCATCTGGACCGGCCTGACCATGCTGATTGCCGAAGAACTGGACGCCGACTGGACGAAAATCCGCGTCGAGCATTCCCCGGCTTCGGCCGCCGATTACGGCTTGCCTGGCTTTGGCGGGATGCAAATCACCGGCGGCTCGACCTCGACCTGGATGGAGTTCGACCGCTATCGCCAGGCCGGCGCAGCGGCGCGCTTGATGTTGATCGAGGCGGCGGCCAAGCGTTTCAACGTCGCGCCGTCCGAGATTCGTACAGAATCGGGGGTGGTCATTGCCGGTGAACAGCGTGCCACTTACGGCGAGTTGGCCGATGACGCCGGGCAGTTGCCACGGCCGGACCCGGCCTCGATCAAACTCAAGGACGCGAAGGACTGGTGGCTGATCGGCAAACCCACCAGGCGCCTGGACACACCGGAAAAAATCACCGGCCGGGCGAAGTTCGGCATGGACGTGCAGTTTGACGGGCTGATGACCGCGATGGTCGCCCGTTCACCCACCTTCGGCGGAAGCGTCAAATCCTTTGAAGGCGCCGAAGCGCTGGCGATTCCGGGTGTGCACAAAGTGGTGCAAGTGCCGACGGGCATCGCGGTGATTGCCGATCATTTCTGGGCGGCGAAGCTGGGGCGCGATGCGCTGAAAATCGAGTGGAACCCGGGGCCGAATGCCGGGCTCAATAGCCGGGCGCTGCTGGAAAACTTCCGCAAACTCGCTGCCACTCCCGGCATGAACGCCGGTCAGGCGGGCGATACCCAGGCTGCGCTGGCGAAAGCGGCCAAGAAAATCGACGTTGAATACAGCGTGCCTTATCTGGCCCACGCGCCGATGGAGCCGCTGAACTGCACGGTGAGCATCACTCAGGACAAGTGCGAAATCTGGACCGGCACCCAGTTCCAGACCCTGGACCAAATGGTCGCCGGGAAAATCACCGGGCTCAAACCGGAACAGGTCGAGATCCATACCGAGTTTCTCGGCGGCGGCTTCGGGCGCCGGGCCAATCCGACGTCGGATTTCGTCAGCGAAGCGGTGTATGTCGCCAAGGCCGCCGGTGCACCGGTGAAAACCGTGTGGGCGCGGGAAGACGACATCCGTGGCGGCTATTACCGCTCGGCGTTCCTGCACCATGCGCATATCGGGCTGGGCGCCGACGGTATGCCGCTGGCCTGGAAGCATGTGATGGTCGGGCAGTCGATCATGGCCGGGACCTCGCTCGAAGCGAGCATGGTCAAGGACGGGATCGACAAGACCTCCGTCGAAGGCGTAGCCGACAGCCCTTACTTCGAAGGACTGGCCAATCACCAGATCGAACTGCACTCACCGAAAACCGGCATCAGCGTGTTGTGGCTGCGTTCGGTGGGACACACCCACACCGCGTTTGTCATGGAGTCGCTGATCGATGAGCTGGCCACGGCGGCCGGCAAGGATCCGGTGGAGTATCGGCGTACCTTGCTCAAGGACCATCCGCGCCACCTCGGTGTGCTGAACCTCGCGGTGGAGAAGGCCAACTGGACGGCGCCGCTGGCGGACGGCCATGCGCTGGGTGTGGCGGTGCATGAGTCGTTCGGCAGCTACGTGGCCCAGGTGGCCGAGGTGTCACAGGATAACCTCGCCATCCGCGTGCACCGGGTGGTGTGTGCGGTGGACTGCGGTATTGCGGTCAACCCGCAGAGCATCGCCGCGCAGATGGAATCGTGCATTACCTTTGGCCTGAGCTTTGCCTTGCGCAGCAAGCTGACGATCAAGGACGGGCAGGTGGTGCAGTCCAACTACCACGACTATCAGGTGCTGCGGCTCAACGAAATGCCGGTGGTCGAAGTGCATATCGTGCCCAGCAGCGACAAACCCGGTGGTATCGGCGAGGCCGGTGTGCCACCCATGGCACCGGCGGTGGCCAACGCGGTGTTTGCCTTGACCGGGCAGCGCCTGCGGGAGCTGCCCTTGCAGCTGTCGGGGGTGTGAGATGAAACGACATCACTGGTTGCTTGGTGCGGTGATCCTGGTCCTTCTCGTCGCCTACGCATCCCACGTGCTCGCCGATGACCACGATGCCTTGCAGGCGTTCGACACCGTGCAGAAGGTCTTCCAGAGCCCCCGTTGCCAGAACTGCCACATTCCCGGGGATTCGCCGCTGCAATTCGATGCTGGCGTGCCCCACGCCATGAATGTCGTGCGGGGCATGGACGGCAAGGGCTCGGCCGGGTTGCCCTGTGCAACCTGCCATGGCCAAAGCAATTCGCCGGCCAGTTACGGTCCGCACGCGCCACCCGGGGCGCCGCACTGGAGCCTGCCGCCAGCAGCGCAGCGGATGGCCTGGATTGGCCTGCCAGCCGATCGGCTGTGCGCGATGATCAAGGATCGCTCCAGCAACGGCGATCGGGATTTTGCCGCGCTGATCAAGCACGTCAGCGACGACAAGCTGGTGCTGTGGGGCTGGAACCCCGGCGGCAATCGCGCGCCGGTACCGGTGCCCCACGATATCTTCGTCACCCGGTTCAAACGCTGGGCCGATGCAGGAGGGCCGTGCCCGGTGGCAGGTAGCTGACCAACGGCACGCTAACAGGGAGTCAATGTGGGTACGGGCGACTCTAACGTGCATACCTGCCAAAGGAGTGAACGATGTTGATCTCAGGCAAAACGGGCCGATCCGCAAACCCGTTGCTCACGCCACAGCAAGAACGTGAACGGCTGCGCGATCTGGCTCGCCGGGCCGAGCAAGAGCTGGCAGGCGTGCAGATGGCGAGCATGGACGAGCTGACGCTGCTGTCCAATCGCCATGGTTTCACCGCGCTGGCCCGGCTCGGGCTGGACGCCTGCCGGGAACTGGGGACGCCGGCGACGCTGCTGTACTTCACCCTCGATGAATTCAAGCGCATGAGCTATCTGTATGGCCGGGCCAAAGGTGACGATGCGCTGAAGACGTTCGCCGATGTCCTGCGTATCGGCTTTCGTGAAAGCGATGTGGTCGGCCGACTTGAAGGCGACCGGTTCGTGGCGCTGTTGACCGGTTCCAGCGTCGTGGAGATTGCGGCGATCAAGGTACGGCTCAATGAGATTCTCGATGAACGCAACGCTACGGCGCATCGCAGTTATGACATTCGGTTCAGCGTTACCCAGGTCGAATATGACCCCACTGCTCATGACTCAATCGAGGAACTGCTGGGTGAGGCCGAGCGTTTGATGAGCCGTTAGGGCGGTGTTGTGTTGGCGGGCCTCATCGTCGGATCGCCGCCCGGAGCAGGCTCGCTCCCACAGGTTTTGTGAACGCCACAAATCCACTGTGGGAGCGAGCCTGCTCGCGAAGGCGTCCTGACAGACAACTATTTGGCAAACAACTGCCCAATGTCCTTGAACGCCTTGAACTCCAGCGCATTACCGCAAGGATCAAACAGAAACATCGTCGCCTGTTCACCCACCAGCCCCTGAAAACGAATCCCCGGTTCGATCACGAAGCGAGTCCCCAGTGACTTCAACCGTTCGGCCAGCGCCTCCCACTCGGCCATCCCGAGCACCACGCCAAAATGCGGCACCGGCACATCGTGACCATCCACGGCATTGGTGTGCGCGGCTTCTTGCGCAGGGCTTTTCGGTGCCAGGTGAATCACCAGTTGATGGCCGAAGAAATTGAAATCGACCCAATGCTCGCTGGAACGACCTTCTTCCAGACCAAACACTGAACCATAGAAATGTCGGGCGGCCGGTAAGTCGTAGACCGGGATGGCCAGGTGAAAAGGGGACAATTGCATCAGGCGAACCTCGTTGGTGGGTGGGAATGTGTCGAGTTTAGCCCTGTGCTTTTTGATTGAAAGACGATAATTTTTGCGTCGAGCTCAAATAATTTCGATCAATCGAGGCCGCCATGCTGCGAGAACTGAAAACCTTTATCGCAGTGGCGCGTTACGGCACGTTCGCCGCGGCCGGCATGCACATTGGCCTGACGCAATCGGCGGTCAGTGCGCAGATTCGCAATCTGGAACAGGCCCTTGGCATCCGTCTGTTCGACCGCACCGGCCGCCAGGCGCTGCTCAATGCGGCGGGGCAGCGGGCGTTGCCGATGGCCAGGGAAATGCTCGAAACCTTCAGCCGCATGGCTGTCAGTGACGATGTCAGCGAGTACCGTGGCGAACTGAAAATCGGCGCGGTGGCCACCGCCCAGACCGGGCTGCTGCCCCAGGCATTGTTGAAATTGCGCCAGCAGGCGCCCTTGCTGGAACCCAAGCTGGTGCCCGGTGTGTCACTGAACTTGCTGAGCCAGGTGGACACGGGAGAAGTGGACCTGGCGATCCTGATCAAGCCGCCGTTTGAGCTGCCCAAGGAGTTGTCCGCGCAGGTGATTCGCCGGGAGCCGTTCGTGCTGATCGTACCGGCGGACTTGGACGGCGATGATCCGTTACAACTGCTCGCCGAGCACCCTCATGTGCGCTACGACCGCAATTCGTTCGGCGGGCGACTGGTGACGCGGTTTCTGCGCGAGCGGCAGATCGAGGTGCACGTGGCGCTGGAGTTGGATGAACTGGAGGCGATTGTGAAAATGGTCGAGTGCGGCTTGGGGGTTTCCCTGTTGCCGGAGGCCGGGTTGTGGCTTGAGCATGGGGCCAGGGTGCGAGTCATCCCCTTGGGCGAGTTGACGTTCTATCGGGAGATTGTGTTGTTGCAGCGGTACAGCCAGCGAATGCAGCCAATTCAGCAGTTGTTTGCGCAATGCCTGACACAACACTAACCCTGTGGGAGCGGGCTTGCTCGCGAAAGCGGTGTGTCAGTCAACATCAATGCTGAATCTGAAGCCGTCTTCGCGAGCAAGCCCGCTCCCACAGGGGATTGTGTTTGTCCGTGAAATCGCAGGCATAAAAAACCCGCCAAAAGAGGCGGGTTTTTTAGGCTGACCGAAGATTACTCTTCGAGGCTGCCCATGGCTGTGGTGTTGAAACCACCGTCCACGTACATGATTTCACCGCTGATGCCGGACGCCAGGTCCGAGCACAGGAAGGCGCCGGCGTTGCCGACTTCTTCGATGGTGACGTTGCGGCGCAGCGGGGTTTGCGCCTCGTTGGCGGCCAGCATCTTGCGGAAGTTCTTGATACCGGAAGCGGCGAGGGTGCGGATCGGGCCAGCCGATACACAGTTGACGCGAGTACCGTCCGGGCCCAGGGAGCCGGCCAGGTAACGTACGCCAGCTTCCAGGGAAGCCTTGGCCATGCCCATTACGTTGTAGTTCGGCATGGTGCGCTCGGCGCCCAGGTACGACAGGGTCAGCAGGCTGCCGTTGCGGCCTTTCATCATTTCGCGGCCAGCCTTGGCCAGGGCCACGAAGCTGTAGGCGCTGATGTCGTGCGAGATGCGGAAACCTTCACGGGTGGTGGCTTCAGTGAAGTCGCCGTCCAGTTGGTCGCCCGGGGCGAAGCCTACGGAGTGCACGATGCAGTCCAGGCCGTCCCACTTCTTGCTCAGCTCTTCGAAGACCTTGGCGATTTCTTCATCGCTGGCCACGTCGCACGGGAAGCACAGCTCAGGGCTCGAACCCCAGCCTTGTGCGAACTCTTCGACACGACCCTTGAGTTTGTCGTTCTGATAAGTGAAGGCAAGCTCAGCGCCCTCGCGATGCATGGCGGCAGCGATGCCGGATGCGATGGACAGCTTGCTGGCGACACCGACGATCAGTACGCGCTTACCGGCGAGAAAACCCATGTGTTGCTCCTCTTTCAGGTTATTGCGCAGTGGCCGGAGCCAAAAAAGCGGCTTCCAGCAACTGCTGTGTATACGGATGTTGGGGGGCGGCAAAAATACTTTGCGCGTCTCCCTGTTCGACCACTTGGCCATGCTTGACCACCATCAACTGGTGGCTCAGCGCTTTCACCACAGCCAGGTCATGGCTGATAAACAGATACGTCAGGTTGTACTTGGTTTGCAGTGAACGTAAAAGCTCCACTACCTGGCGTTGTACCGTGCGGTCGAGGGCCGAAGTCGGCTCGTCCAGCAAAATCAACGCCGGTTTTAACACCAATGCCCGGGCAATGGCGATTCTCTGCCGTTGCCCGCCGGAAAATTCGTGGGGGTAGCGGTGCCGGGTTTCCGGATCCAGGCCTACCTCCTTGAGTGCTGCAATGATCGCTTGTTCCTGTTCCGCCGCGGTGCCCATCTTGTGGATCCGCAGGCCTTCGCCAACGATGTCATTCACGCACATCCGTGGGCTCAGGCTGCCGAACGGGTCCTGAAACACTACTTGCATCTCCCGCCGCAGCGGCCGGACCTGTTGCTGCGTCAGGCAGTCTAGCTGCTGGCCCTCAAAACGGATGGCGCCTTTGCTGGCGATCAACCGCAAAATCGCCAGACCCAGTGTCGATTTGCCGGAACCGCTTTCGCCCACGATCCCCAGGGTCTGGCCCTGGGGCAGGCTGAAGTTGATGCCGTCGACCGCCTTGACGTAATCCACCGTGCGCTTGAGCAGGCCTTTCTTGATCGGAAACCAGACTTTCAGGTCCTCGACCGCCAGCAAGGGCGGGCCGATCACGTTGCTTGCAGGCTTGCCGCCGGGCTCCGCTGCCAGCAGTTCCCGAGTGTACGGATGCTGCGGCGCGCGGAACAATTCTTCGCACGATGCCTGTTCGACGATACAACCTTGCTGCATGACACATACGCGATGCGCAATTCTTCGCACAAGGTTCAAATCGTGGCTGATCAGCAGCAGCGCCATGCCCAGGCGGGCCTGCAGTTCCTTGAGCAATTCGAGGATTTTCAGCTGAACGGTCACGTCCAGCGCGGTGGTTGGCTCGTCGGCAATCAGCAGTTCCGGCTCGTTGGCCAGGGCCATGGCGATCATCACCCGCTGGCGCTGGCCGCCGGACAATTCGTGGGGCAGGGCCTTGAGGCGCTTGTGCGGCTCGGGGATGCCGACCATCTCCAGCAGTTCCAGCGTGCGTTTGGTCGCGACCTTGCCGGTCAGGCCCTTGTGGATGCCCAGCACTTCGTTGATCTGCTTCTCGATCGAGTGCAGCGGATTGAGCGAGGTCATCGGCTCCTGGAAGATCATCGCAATGCGGTTGCCGCGAATGTGGCGAATGGTTTTTTCTTTCAGGTCCAGCAGGTTCTGCCCGGAATACAAGATAGTGCCGGACGGATGCCGCGCGAGCGGGTAGGGCAGCAGGCGCAGGATCGAATGCGCTGTTACCGATTTACCGGAACCGCTCTCGCCGACCAAAGCCAGGGTTTCACCGCGCTTGATGTCGAAGCTGACACCTTCGACCGCCAGCTGGCAGCGATTGCCGACGACAAAATCGACGGACAGGTCGCGCACTTCGATCAGATTGTTCTGATTCATTTCACTTCCTCGGGTCGAAGGCATCGCGAGCGGACTCGCCGATGAACACCAGCAAACTCAACATCAAGGCCAGCACGGCAAAGGCGCTGATGCCCAGCCACGGCGCTTGCAGGTTGGATTTGCCCTGGGCCACCAGTTCACCCAGGGATGGGCTGCCCGCCGGCAGGCCGAAACCGAGGAAGTCCAGGGCGGTCAATGTGCCGATGGCGCCGGTGAGGATGAACGGCATGAAGGTCATGGTCGAGACCATCGCGTTGGGCAGGATATGGCGGAACATGATCGCACCGTTCTGCATGCCCAGGGCGCGGGCGGCGCGCACGTATTCCAGGTTGCGCCCGCGCAGGAATTCGGCGCGCACCACGTCCACCAGGCTCATCCACGAGAACAGCAGCATGATCCCCAATAACCACCAGAAGTTGGGCTGCACGAAACTGGCAAGGATGATCAGCAGGTACAGCACCGGCAGTCCGGACCAGATCTCCAGAAACCGCTGCCCGGCCAGGTCCACCCAGCCGCCGTAGAAACCCTGCAAGGCCCCGGCGATCACGCCGATGATCGAGCTGAGCACGGTCAGGGTCAGGGCGAACAGCACCGAAATGCGGAAACCGTAGATCACCCGAGCCAACACGTCGCGGCCCTGATCGTCGGTGCCCAGCAGGTTATCCGTCGATGGCGGGGCCGGGGCCGGGACTTTCAGGTCGTAGTTGATGCTCTGGTAGCTGTAGGGAATCGGCGCCCACAGCACCCAGGCGTCCTTGGCCTTGAGCAGTTCGCGGATGTACGGGCTCTTGTAGTTGGCCTCCAGCGGAAATTCGCCGCCGAAGGTGGTTTCCGGGTAGCGCTTGAGCGCCGGGAAGTACCAGTTGTTGTCGTAGTGCACCACCAGCGGCTTGTCGTTGGCGATCAACTCGGCGCCCAGGCTGGCGCCGAACATGATCAGAAACAGCCACAGCGACCACCAGCCACGCTTGTTGGCCTTGAACAGTTCGTAGCGTCGGCGATTGAGAGGGGACAGGTTCATCTCAATGCTCCCGGCTTTCGAAGTCGATGCGCGGATCGACAAAGGTATAGGTGAGGTCGCCGATCAGTTTCACCACCAGCCCGAGCAGGGTGAAGATGAACAGCGTGCCGAACACCACCGGGTAATCGCGGTTGATCGCTGCCTCGAAACTCATCAGGCCGAGGCCGTCGAGGGAGAAGATCACCTCCACCAGCAACGAGCCGGTGAAGAAGATGCCAATGAGGGCCGAGGGGAAACCGGCGATCACCAGCAGCATGGCGTTGCGGAACACGTGGCCGTACAGCACACGGTGGTTGGTCAGGCCTTTGGCCCTGGCGGTTATCACGTACTGCTTGTTGATCTCATCGAGGAAGCTGTTTTTGGTGAGCAGGGTCATGGTTGCGAAGTTGCCGATCACCAGCGCGGTCACCGGCAGCGCCAGGTGCCAGAAGTAGTCGAGGATCTTGCCGCCCATGCTCAGTTCATCGAAGTTGTTCGAGGTCAGCCCGCGCAACGGGAACCAGTCCAGGTAACTGCCGCCGGCGAACACCACGATCAACAGGATGGCGAACAGGAACGCCGGGATCGCGTAGCCGACGATGATCGCCGAACTGGTCCAGACGTCGAAGTGGCTGCCGTGCCGCGTGGCCTTGGCGATCCCCAGCGGGATCGACACCAGGTACATGATCAGCGTGCTCCACAGCCCGAGGGAGATCGACACCGGCATCTTTTCCTTGATCAGGTCGATGACCTTGGCGTCACGGAAGAAGCTGTCGCCGAAATCCAGGGACGCATAGTTCTTGACCATGATCCACAAGCGTTCCGGCGCCGATTTATCGAAGCCGTACATGTGCTCGATTTCCTTGATCAGCGCCGGGTCCAGGCCCTGGGCGCCGCGATAGGCCGAGCCTGCCACCGAGACTTCGGCACCGCCGCCGGCGATGCGGCTGGTGGCGCCTTCGAAGCCTTCGAGCTTGGCGATCATCTGTTCCACCGGCCCGCCCGGGGCGGCCTGGATGATCACGAAGTTGACCAGCAAGATGCCGAACAGGGTCGGAATGATCAGCAACAGTCGCCGAAAAATGTACGCCAGCATCTGATTACTCCGTGCCCGCAGGATCGGCCTGCAGTGTGGTTTCGACTTCTATCGCCGGCTTGATGTCGGGCTTGACCCACCAGGTGGCCGTGCCGATGTCGTATTTAGGCGAGACTTTGGGATGGCCGATGTGGTTCCAGTACGCCACGCGCCAGGTCTTGATGTGCCAGTTGGGTATTACGTAATAGCCCCATTGCAGCACCCGGTCCAGCGCACGGGCGTGGGCCACCAGGCTGGTGCGCGAATCGGCGTTGATCAGTTGCTCGACCAGTTGATCGACCACCGGATCCTTCAGGCCCATGGAATTGCGGCTGCCGGGTTTGTCGGCGGCGGCCGACATCCAGAATTCCCGTTGTTCGTTACCCGGCGAATTGGATTGCGGGAAGCTGCCGACAATCATGTCGAAGTCCCGGGAACGCACGCGGTTGATGTATTGCGAGACGTCGACCCGGCGGATCACCAGATCAATGCCCAGGTCACTCAGGTTGCGCTTGAACGGCAGCAGCACCCGTTCGAATTCGGTCTGGGCCAACAGGAATTCGATGACCACCGGTTTGCCGGTGGCATCGACCATTTTGTCATCGACGATGCGCCAGCCGGCCTCTTGCAGCAGTTGATAGGCTTGCCTTTGCTGGGTGCGGATCATGCCGCTGCCGTCAGTGGTCGGGTTCTGGAAGGCTTCGCTGAACACCTGCGGTGGCAGCTTGCCGCGGAACGGTTGGAGGATCGCCACCTGATCAGTGTCAGGCAGCCCGGTGGCGGCCATTTCCGAGTTTTCGAAGTAACTGCGGGTACGCGCATAGGCACCGTTGAACAGTTGCTTGTTGGTCCATTCGAAATCCAGCAGTAGCGACAATGCCTGACGCACGCGGACATCCTGGAACACCGGGCGGCGCAAGTTGAACACGAACCCCTGCATGCCGGTCGGATTGCCGTTGGGAATCTGTTCCTTGACCAGTCGACCTTCGGTGACTGCCGGAGTGTTGTAGGCATTGGCCCAGTTTTTCGCGGTCATTTCCAGCCAGTAGTCGAACTGTCCGGCCTTGAGCGCTTCCAGAGCCACGGTGTTGTCGCGGTAGTAATCGGTGGTCATTACGTCGAAGTTGTAGAAACCCCGATTGACCGGCAGGTCCTTGCCCCAGTAGTCCTTGACCCGCTCGTAACGCACCGAGCGTCCGGCCTTCACTTCGCTGACTTTGTACGGGCCGCTGCCCAGCGGAATTTCCAGGTTGCCCTTGTTGAAGTCGCGGTCGGCCCACCAATGCTTGGGCAGCACCGGCAACTGGCCGAGGATCAGCGGCAGCTCGCGGTTGTTGGTGTGCTTGAACTTGAACAGCACGGTCAGCGGGTCTTCGGCGATCACTTCAGCCACGTCACTGTAGTAGCCGCGGTACATCGGCGCGCCATCCTTGGTCAGCATCTGGAAGCTGAACACCACGTCTTCGGCGCGAATCGGATGGCCGTCATGGAAGCGTGCTTCGGGGCGCAGGTAGAAGCGCACCCAGGCGTTGTCCGGAGCTTTCTCGATCAGCCGGGCAATCAAGCCGTACTCGGTGAACGGCTCGTCCAGGCCTTGCTTGGCCAGGGTGTCGTAGATCATGCCAATATCGTCCGCCGGCACGCCTTTGCTGATGAACGGGTTGAGGCTGTCGAAGCCGCCGAAACCGGCCTGACGGAAAATCCCGCCCTTGGGCGCGTCGGGATTGACGTAATCGAAGTGTTTGAAATCGGCCGGGTATTTCGGCGGCTCGTTGTACAGGGTCACGGCATGTTGCGGGGCGGCGCAGGCCAGCCCGGCGAATAGCAGACCGCTGGCCTGCAGGAGCAGGGCACGGATGGGTTTCATTGATCTTTCTCCGAAGATTTCAGCCACCACGCGTTCAGGCCCAGGGTGTAAGGCGGCGTGGTGACGAAGGCGAGCCGGTTGCGGTACGCCAGACGGTGATAATTGAGGTACCAGTTGGGAACGATGTAGTGCTGCCACAGCAGCACGCGGTCGAGGGCCTTGCCGGCGGCGATTTGTTCATCGCGGGTCTGGGCGGCCAGCAACTGTTCGAGCAAGTGGTCGACCACCGGGTTGGCAATGCCGGCGAAGTTCTTGCTGCCCTTGACCCCGGCCTGGCTGGAGTGAAAGTACTGCCATTGTTCCAGGCCGGGGCTGAGCGTCTGGTTGAGGGTCATCAGAATCATGTCGAAATCGAACTGGTCGAGGCGCTGCTTGTATTGCGCGCGATCGACCGTGCGCAGCCGCGCATCGATGCCGATGCTGGCGAGGTTCTCGACGTAAGGCTGGAGGATGCGTTCCAGGTTCGGGTTGACCAGCAGCAGTTCCAGGCGCAAAAGCTGCCCGGCGGCGTTTTGCAGACGCTGGCCATTGAGCTTCCAGCCGGCGTCGGCGAGCAGGCCGAGGGCTTTGCGCAGAGTCTCCCGGGGGATGCCACTGCCGTCGGTCTGCGGCAGGCTGAACGGCTCGGTAAAGAGCCTGGCCGGCAGTTGCTCGCGATAGGGCTTGAGCAACAGCCATTCATGCCCGACCGGCAACCCGCTGGCCGAGAACTCGCTGTTGGGGTAGTAGCTCATGGCGCGTTGGTAGGCGCCGCTGAACAGCGTGCGGTTGGTCCATTCAAAGTTGAACATCAGCCCCAGTGCTTCACGGACCTTGGCGTCCGAGAAAGCCGGACGGCGGCTGTTCATGAACAGGCCCTGGGTCTGGGTCGGGATCTGGTGGGGAATCTGCGCCTTGATCACCTCACCGCGGCGTATGGCCGGGAAGTTGTAGCCGGTGTCCCAGTTCTTCGCCTGATGCTCGATATAGATATCGAATTCACCGGCCTTGAACGCCTCGAACGCTACGTCGCTGTCGCGGTAGAACTCGACCTCCATGCGGTCGAAGTTGTACTTGCCGCGATTGACCGGCAGGTCTTTGCCCCAGTAGTCCTTGACCCGTTCGAAGACGATCTGTCGTCCCGGCGTGACCGAGGTGATGCGATACGGCCCGCTGCCCAGCGGCGGCTCGAAAGTGGTGGCCTTGAAGTCGCGGCCTTTCCAGTAGTGCTGCGCCAGCACCGGCATTTCGCCCAGGCGCAGGATCAGCAGCGGATTGCCGGCGCGCTTGAACACGAAGCGGATGCGCTGCGGGTTGAGGATGTCGACCCGCGACACTTCCTGAAGGCTGGTGCGGTACAGCGGATGGCCTTCCTTGAGCAACACGCGATAGGAGAACGCGACGTCGTAGGCGGTGATCGGTGTGCCGTCATGGAAGCGTGCTTCGGGACGCAGGTTGAACACCACCCAGCTGCGGTTCTCGCTGTATTCCACCGACTGGGCGATCAGGCCATAGCTGGACGCGGGCTCGTCACCCGAAGGCGCGTACTGCCCGGTACCGACCATCAGCGGCTCGTTGAGCTCGTTGATACCGTATTGCAGGAAGTTCGGCGTGGTGACCGGGCTGGTGCCCTTGAAGGTGTAGGGGTTGAGCGTATCGAAGGTGCCAAACGCCATGACCCGCAACGTACCGCCCTTGGGCGCTTGCGGGTTGACCCAGTCGAAGTGGGTAAATCGGGCCGGGTACTTGAGCGTGCCGAACTGCGCATAACCATGGCTTTCGCTGATCGTCGCGCTTGCGGTGGAGCTCAAGGCCAGGCTGATCAGGAGCAGGGGCAGGGGACGCTTCAAATAGGGGATCCGATCCAGGCGGCTTGGGCTTTGTGGACCGTACAGTAACAGCTTGTA
Source organism: Pseudomonas sp. P4_B4 (assembly GCF_056402255.1). Lineage (NCBI taxonomy): Bacteria > Pseudomonadati > Pseudomonadota > Gammaproteobacteria > Pseudomonadales > Pseudomonadaceae > Pseudomonas > Pseudomonas sp. P4_B4. The sequence goes on along the minus strand of NZ_JBFUHS010000021.1, from coordinate 18,468 downwards.
TGGACAGGAAAAAGACGGGGGGTTAAAGCGCAATATCGGCCGGGCCACAATCCTGTAGGAGCGAGCTTGCTCGCGAAGGCGGCCTGACAGACGAAATGGATGTTGATTGTGCCGGCGCCTTCGCCGGCAAGCCAGCTCCTACAGGTTTTGTGCTCGCCACAAAAACTGCGCAGGCATAAAAAAGCCCCTGAATTCAGGGGCTGTTTTTTAATGCGGATTGGCCACTGTCAGCATCTGACCAGGCTTCAGCGCCTGGCCGACACGCGGATTCCAGCGCTTGAGGTGCTGCATCTCTACGTTGAAGCGTTTGGCCACGATGTACAGCGAGTCGCCTTGCTGGACCTTGTACGTGGTCTGCTGCTTTTTGGTATTGGCTGCAATCACGGTGTTGACGCGCCCGGAGCTGCGTTTGCTGGTGTCCTGCATGACCAGGGTCTGGCCGGGCTTGAGGTTCTTGCCAGTCAGATTGTTCCAGCGCTGCAGGTCCTTCACGTCAACGTTGTTGGCCTTGGCGATGGAGCCGAGGTTGTCACCCCGCTTGACCCGGTAGGAACGCTTGACGCTGGCGACCTGGGTATCGTCGGCACCTTCGAAGACCGGTTTGAGCGATTTCTTGCTGATCAGTTCTTCAGGACGCATGGTCTGCAGGCTGCTGGTCAGCAGTTGCGCCTTGGAGGTCGGGACCAGCAGGTGCTGCGGGCCGTCGATGGTGGTGCGTTGCTTGAAAGCCGGGTTGAGCTGGAACAGTTCGTCTTCGTCGATGTTGGCGACTTCAGCAACCTTGGACAGGTCCATGCGCTGGTTGATTTCAACGACCTTGAAGTAAGGTTCATTGGCGATCGGGTTGAGGTTCACGCCGTAGGCTTCCGGCGCCATCACCACTTGCGACAGTGCCAGCAACTTCGGCACGTAGGCCTGGGTTTCGGAAGGCAGCGGCAGGTTCCAGTAGTCGGTCGGCAGGCCGAGGCGTTCGTTGCGCTCGATGGCCCGGCTGACGGTGCCTTCGCCGGCGTTGTAGGCCGCCAGGGCCAGCATCCAGTCGCCGTTGAACATGTCATGCAGGCGGGTCAGGTAATCCAGCGCGGCGGTGGTCGACGCGGTGATGTCGCGACGGCCATCATAGAAACGGGTTTGACGCAGGTTGAAGTAACGCCCGGTGGAGGGGATGAACTGCCAAAGACCCACCGCGTCGGCCCGGGAGTAGGCCATCGGGTTGTAGGCACTTTCAATCACTGGCAGCAGGGCCAGTTCCAGCGGCATGTTGCGTTCTTCAAGGCGTTCGACGATGTAGTGAATGTAGAGGCTGCCACGTTCGCCGGCGTTTTCGAGGAAGGATGGATTGCTGGCGAACCATAGGCGCTGTTGCTCGATGCGCGGGTTGACGCCCAGCCCGTCCTGCAGCTGGAAGCCCTGGCGCATGCGCTCCCAGACGTCCTGGGGAATTTGCGGGCTGGGTTTTTCGCTGAGCCAGATCGGCTTCTGCTTGGCGCGCGCGGCGATGTTCTGCGTGTGCGCCGCATCGGTCTGCGGCGCATGGCTGGAACAGCCCGCCAGGGTGGCGGACACAGCCACCGCAATGGCTTGAGCCAAGCGGGTCAATGCGTCTGAACTGATGGCTTTGCGAATAGGTGACGACATTGGCTGGAAGTAAGTTCCGGGCAAAAATGTCGGGCGATTCTAGAAAGCGCACCTTGCGCGGTCAACCTTTCAGAATTGTTGCAATCTTGAGAGGCCCCTTTAGAACCTGTCTTTCCATGCTCGAAGCGCAGCAAAAACCATATCGGGCGCCGAGTTATCGGTGCCGGTCCGTTCGTCCGCTTTTTCTTTAACGGATGTTTCACCGGAGCGCAAAAACGGGTTAGTGAGCTTTTCCAGTGCCAGTGTCGACGGCAGCGTCATGATCCCGGATTCCCGTTGGCGGGTGACTTTGGCCAGGCGTTCGGCGGTGTGCGGATTGTTCGGTTCGACGGCCGCGGCAAACTTCAGGTTGCTGAGGGTGTACTCGTGGGTGCAGTACACCTGCGTGTCATCCGGCAGCCCGGCGAGGCGTGTCAGCGAGTTGTACATTTGCTGTGGCGTGCCTTCGAACAAGCGTCCGCAGCCGGCGGCAAACAGTGTGTCGCCGCAGAACAGCAAACCGTGATGGTAATAGGCGATGTGCCCCAGGGTGTGGCCCGGGACCGCGAGGACGTCGAAGTCGCAGCCGAGCACGCTGACCTTGTCGTTGTCCTTGAGCGCAACGTCCCGTGCCGGGATCGTTTCGCTGGCTGGACCATAGACTTTCGCGTCCGTCGCTTTTTTCAGCTGTTCGACGCCGCCGACGTGGTCATGATGGTGATGAGTGATCAGAATATCACTCAGTACCCAGCCCGGATTGGCCGCGAGCCAGGCTTGTACGGGGCCGGCATCACCCGGGTCGACGACCGCGCAGCGTTTGCTGCCGTGGTCTTGTAACAACCAGATGTAGTTGTCGGTGAAGGCGGGCAGGGCAGTGATCTGTATCATCGTCGGATTCGCCAAGCGGAAAACATTGGCGCATCTTAGAACTTCCTGGCGCGTTGGAGAATGCAATGACTGATAAAGCGTTCGCACAGGCTGATCCTGACTGGCTGGCGTTGATCAGCGCCGCCCGTGAATGGCTGGCCGGTCCCCTCGGGCAATTTCTGCTGGGCGAAGAGCGGCGCATGCTCGAAGACGAGCTCGGGCGGTTCTTTGGTGGCTATCTGGTGCATTACGGTCCCTCGGCCCAGACCCCGCCGTCGGCCCCGCAGGTACAGCGCAACGTGCGCCTTGGCGCGCCCTTGCCGGGGGTCGAGATCGTTTGCGAAGAACAGGCCTGGCCTTTGAGCGAGCATGCTGCCGATGTGGTGGTGCTGCAGCATGGCCTGGATTTCTGCCTGTCGCCCCACGGTTTGCTTCGTGAGGCGGCAAGTAGCGTACGCCCCGGCGGGCATTTGCTGATCATTGGCATCAACCCCTGGAGCAGTTGGGGCCTGCGGCATGTGTTTGCCCAGGATGCGCTGCGCAAGGCGCGCTGCATTTCGCCGTCACGGGTCGCGGACTGGCTGAACCTGCTGGGCTTCGCGCTGGAGAAACGCCGCTTCGGGTGCTATCGTCCGCCGCTTGCGTCACCGGCGTGGCAGACCCGCCTGGCCGGTTGGGAGCGCAAGGCCGGTGACTGGCAACTGTCGGGCGGCGGCTTCTATTTATTGGTGGCGCGCAAGATCGTGGTGGGTTTGCGGCCGGTCCGTCAGGAGCGGCGCGAGCCGATGGGCAAGCTGATCCCGTTGCCGATGGCCAAGGTCAACCGGCGCAACATCGAACCGTAATACACACTTTTTTATTTGCTGCCGGGCCTGTCCCGGCTTCGGGCGTCGTCGGTCAGCGATCGGCGGGCCAGCGCATTTTCTGGATAGATTGGCATGAGCGATAGCGTAGAACTGTTCACCGACGGCGCCTGCAAAGGCAACCCTGGCCCTGGTGGCTGGGGCGCACTGCTGGTGTGCAAGGGCGTCGAAAAGGAACTCTGGGGCGGCGAAGCCAATACCACCAACAACCGCATGGAACTGATGGGTGCGATCCGTGGCCTGGAAGAGCTCAAGCGTCCCTGCGAGGTGCTGCTGGTGACCGACTCCCAGTACGTGATGAAAGGCATCAACGAGTGGATGGACAACTGGAAGAAGCGCGGCTGGAAAACCGCGGCGAAGGAGCCGGTGAAAAACGCTGACCTGTGGAAGTTGCTTGACGAGCAGGTCAACCGCCACAAGGTCACCTGGAAATGGGTGCGCGGACACATTGGCCATCACGGCAACGAACGGGCCGACCAGCTGGCCAACCGTGGCGTGGATGAAGTGCGTGGGTACAAGCAGGGCTGATTCGGTTCAACCGATGCACCGAGTTGCGGCCAATCGTCGGAGCGCCGCCCGGAGCCTGCTCGCGAAAGGCGCAACACGGTCCACCTGAAAGACCCCCGCGAGCGTGTTAACATCGCCGCTTTTGCACGATTGACCGATTGAGAGCTGAGCACTGATGGCCACCAGATCCGTTGTACTCGACACCGAAACCACCGGCATGCCGGTGACCGACGGCCACCGGATTATCGAAATCGGTTGTGTCGAGTTGATCGGCCGACGCCTGACGGGCCGGCACTTTCACGTGTACCTGCAACCCGATCGCGAAAGTGACGAGGGCGCCATCGGCGTCCACGGCATCACCAACGAATTCCTCGTGGGTAAGCCGCGTTTTGCCGAAGTGGCCGAAGAGTTCTTCGAGTTCATCAAGGGCGCGCAGCTGATTATCCATAACGCGGCGTTCGACGTTGGCTTCATCAACAACGAATTCGCCCTGATGGGCCAGCAGGACCGCGCGGACATCACGCAGCACTGCTCGATCCTCGACACCCTGATGATGGCCAGGGAACGTCACCCGGGGCAGCGCAACAGCCTCGACGCCCTGTGCAAACGTTATGGAGTAGACAACTCCGGCCGTGAACTGCACGGCGCCTTGCTCGACTCCGAGATTCTCGCCGACGTCTACCTGACCATGACCGGGGGGCAGACCAGTCTGTCCCTGGCCGGCAACGCCTCCGATGGCAATGGCTCCGGTGAAGGAGCGGACAATTCGGCCACCGAGATTCGCCGTTTGCCAGCGGACCGCCCGCCGACGCGCATCATCCGTGCCAGCGAAGACGACCTGGCCCGCCACGCGGCGCGCCTGGAAATCATCGGCAAATCCGCTGGCGCCCCGGCGTTGTGGGTGCAGTTGGCTGAGGCTGAAGCGCAGGCATAACACCAAATTTGGCAGACACTGCTTTTGTGGCGAGGGGGCTTGTCGGAACGCCGCACCGCCCCGTTCGGCTGCGAAGCAGTCGTCATTGCTGCTAGCGTGATTTGCCTGAATAAACACGGGACCGCTTCGCGCTCCAACGGGGGCAAGCCCCCTCGCCACAGAGAAACTCCCTCGTCGCCACAAGTTGGTGCGTCCCGCTCGCCACATCCTCTACAACACTCTACCCTGAGGTGATTGGCAGGCTCTGGTCTGCCGCCTCAGGACACTGTGCCTCATGTACAAAGACTTGAAATTCCCGGTCCTGATTGTCCATCGCGACATCAAGGCCGACAGCGTCGCCGGCGACCGCGTGCGGGGGATTGCCCGGGAGCTTGAGCAGGAAGGATTCAGCGTCGTTTCGGCGGTGGACTACACCGAAGGGCGTCTGGTGGCGTCGACTTACCATGGCCTGTCCTGCATGTTGATTGCGTCTGAAGACGCCAGTACCCACTCCCATCTGTTACAAAACATGGCAGAGCTGATCGGTCTGGCGCGGGTGCGTGCACCGGATCTGCCGATCTTCGCCTTGGGCGAAAAAGTGACCCTGGAAAACGCGCCCGCCGATGCCATGGCCGAGCTCAACCAGTTGCGCGGCATTCTTTACCTGTTTGAGGACACCGTGCCCTTTCTCGCCCGGCAGGTGGCCCGCGCCGCGCGCAAATACCTCGATGGCCTGCTGCCGCCGTTTTTCAAGGCGTTGGTGCAACACACGGCGGACTCCAACTACTCCTGGCACACCCCCGGTCACGGCGGTGGCGTGGCGTATCACAAAAGCCCGGTCGGGCAGGCGTTTCACCAGTTTTTCGGGGAGAACACCCTGCGCTCGGATCTTTCGGTGTCGGTGCCCGAACTCGGCTCCTTGCTCGATCACACCGGCCCCCTGGCTGAAGCCGAGGCCCGCGCGGCACGCAATTTCGGCGCCGATCACACCTTTTTCGTGATCAATGGCACCTCCACGGCCAACAAGATTGTCTGGCACTCGGTCGTCGCCCGCGATGACCTGGTGCTGGTGGATCGCAATTGCCACAAGTCGGTGCTGCACTCGATCATCATGACCGGCGCGATCCCGCTGTACTTGTGTCCGGAGCGTAATGAGCTGGGGATCATCGGCCCGATTCCCCTGAGCGAGTTCAGCCGCGAATCGATCCAGGCCAAGATCGACGCCAGTCCGCTGACCAAGGGCCGTTCACCGAAGGTCAAACTCGCGGTGGTGACCAATTCGACATACGACGGCCTCTGCTACAACGCCGAGCTGATCAGACAGCAACTGGGCAATAGCGTTGAGGTATTGCACTTCGACGAGGCCTGGTACGCCTATGCGGCGTTTCATGAGTTCTTTGCCGGGCGCTACGGCATGGGCACCTCCCGTGATGAAGACAGCCCGTTGGTGTTTACCACCCATTCCACCCACAAGTTGCTGGCGGCCTTCAGTCAGGCGTCGATGATTCATGTGCGCGATGGCGGAGCGCGGCAACTGGACCGGGATCGCTTCAACGAAGCATTCATGATGCACATCTCGACCTCGCCGCAGTACGGCATCATTGCCTCGCTGGATGTGGCTTCGGCGATGATGGAAGGGCCGGCCGGGCGTTCGCTGTTGCAGGAAATGTTCGACGAAGCCCTGAGTTTTCGCCGGGCGCTGGCCAATTTGCGCCAGCACATTGCCGTGGATGACTGGTGGTTCTCGATCTGGCAACCGCCGTCGGCGCAAGGCATCGAGCGGGTCGTCACCGAGGACTGGTTGCTGCAACCCGATGCCGACTGGCACGGCTTTGGCGGCGTGACCGACGATTATGTGCTGCTCGACCCGATCAAGGTCACGCTGGTGATGCCGGGATTGACCGCCGGTGGGGCCCTCAGCGAGCGCGGGATTCCGGCGGCGGTGGTCAGCAAGTTCCTTTGGGAACGCGGCCTGGTGGTCGAGAAGACCGGGCTGTATTCGTTCCTGGTGTTGTTCTCCATGGGCATCACCAAGGGCAAGTGGAGCACGCTGCTCACCGAACTGCTGGAGTTCAAGCGCAGCTACGACGCCAACGTCAGTCTGGCCAGTTGCCTGCCCTGTGTGGCGCAAGAGAATGTCGCGCGCTATCAGGGCATGGGCCTGCGTGATCTGTGCGATCAGCTACATGCCTGTTATCGCAGCAACGCCACCGCCAGGCACCTCAAGCGCATGTACACCGTACTGCCGGAAGTCGCGATGAAGCCGGCGGACGCCTATGATCAATTGGTGCGGGGTGAAGTCGAAGCCGTGTCGATCGATGCGCTGGACGGGCGAATCGCCGCGGTGATGCTGGTGCCGTACCCACCCGGCATTCCGCTGATCATGCCGGGCGAGCGTTTTACCGAGCCGACCCGCTCGATCATCGATTACCTGGCGTTTGCCCGCACGTTCGATAGCAGTTTCCCGGGGTTCGTTGCTGATGTGCACGGATTGCAACATGAAGATCAGGGCAGTGGACGGTGCTACACCGTCGATTGCATCAAGGAGTGAGGACCTTTCCCAGTATGCAGCCGGTTATAAATCCGAATTATCCAGGGTTGTCGGTACGGGTTGCCGACGAGGGTTTCGCCGCCTATATCTGGGGCAGTGATTTCAGTTTTGAAGTCGCGGCCTACGGTGCGGCCGAAATAGGCAAGCCGGTGGCACAGTGGCCGGTCACCCCGATCACGCCTTATCGCAAGTGCTACGGCATCGACCCCGAGGAATTCAGCAGCTTTCGCGATGGCGCCGACAGCGCGATTTTCATGGCGTATCTGGATGACCAGCCCGTGGGGCACCTGGTGGTCAGTACCAACTGGAACGGCTTTGCCCATATCGACGAACTGGCGGTGCACGCACCGGCCCGGCGGCATGGCGTGGCCAAGGCCTTGCTGGACGTGGCGCAGTTCTGGAGCCGCAAGAAGAAACTCCCGGGCATCATGCTCGAAACCCAGAACAACAACCTGGGGGCCTGCCGGCTCTATGAACGCTGTGGTTACGTGATTGGCGGGATCGACCACCTGCGCTATCGCGGCATCGATCCGAATACCGCCGAAGTGGCACTGTTCTGGTACCGACTGTTCGAAAACCCGCTGGAAAACCCGTTCAGTTCGTCAGCATCGCCGCGGCTTGTTCCGTGACGATGGTCAACAGTGCCTGAACCGCCGCAGAGGGTTCGGCGTTTTTCAGGGTCAGGGCGTAGAGACTGATCGGGACCGCCGGCGCCAGCGGGCAGGCGTCCAGCCCCGAGGCTTTGGCGCCGAGGGCGGTGAAGGGGTCGACGATGGCCAGGCCTTCGCCGGCCTCGACCATGCTGCGCATCATCTGATGCGTCTGGACCCGGGTCTGAATCACCGGGGCAGGGCGCAAGCCGTGCAGTTTGTTTTCCAGCGCAGGGCTCAACGGGTCGTGCCCCTCCAGGCCGATCATTGATTGACCGGCCAGATCCTGCAGTGAAATGTATTTCTGTTTCGGTTGCAGCCAGCCATGGGGGGCGAGCAACTGAAGTTTGCCCTGTGCAATCACTTGGCAATCGAGGTCGGCGTGATCGGGGTCATGCAGGCTCAGGCCCAGGTCACTTTCACGCAGCAGCAGGCTTCTGACGATGTCGCGGGTGGGCTGGCTCAGCAGTGTGCAAGGCGCATCGGGCAGGCGTCGGCGCAGGGCCGCGATACTGTGTGGCAACAATTGGTTGGCCAGAGGCGGGGTGCAGACGATTCGCAGCGGCGGCGCCAGGTATTGCCTGAGGCTGTTGGCCAGGCGCTGCACCGGTTCGAGGGCATCGTAGACCCGGGCAATTTCCACCTGCAATTCCCGTGCTTCACGGGTGGCCTGCAATCGTCCGCGCACGCTGGCGAACAGCATGAAACCCAACTGATCCTCGGCGTCGCGCAGCAAGCGCTCGACTTCGGCCACCGGCAGCTGCAGCCATTCGGCGGCGGTGCCCAGGTGACCGGTCTGCAGGAGCGCCTGGATCACTTCGATATGGCGTAAGCGCATGCGTGAAGTCCATGTTCAGCAGGTGGAGGAGTCAGTGGCTGAATCCTACCCCAAGTCCGCGCATATGACTTCTGCTCATAACGACGGGTTATGAAACGCTGGCGGTTTGCGGTTCGCGGGTAATGGTCACGCCGGTTTGCACCAGCATGAATTCATTGTCGTCGACCTTGTTGACACGGTCGCCAATGGCCAGCTTGTAGGTGGTGACAGGGCCTGAACCGTCTACCGCCGGGGTGGAGTCCTGGAACTCGTGCACCGAATAAATACGGCCTTCCGCGTCTCTTGCATGGAACTGACCGACGAGTACTGCTGCCATCTGCTTAGAACCTCTGGAGATAAATCACTCAATTTGCGGCACTGTAGACCGTGCTTGGGCGAGGTAAGTTTTCCTACGGGAAAAAAATAGTCAGGGGCGGTGTTTTCGATCGCCCACTGCTTGAATCGTCATCTATAACTACAAGCTCTTCCTATCGGACAGTCGAGAAACTCTTATGAGCAACGTCTATACGATCGCCGTCGTGGTCGGCAGCTTGAGAAAGGAATCGATCAACCGCAAGGTCGCACGGGCCCTGGTGGAGCTGGCGCCAGCCAATCTCAAGCTCAACATCGTCGAAATTGGCGATCTGCCGCTCTATAACGAAGACATCGATGGTGCTTCACCGCCGGCAGCCTACAGCACTTTCCGACAACAGGTGAGCTCATCCGACGCGGTGTTGTTCGTGACCCCGGAATACAACCGTTCGGTGCCGGCGCCGATGAAGAATGCGATTGACGTGGGCTCGCGTCCATACGGCAAAAGTGTCTGGAACGGTAAACCGGGGGCCGTTATCAGCGTTTCGCCGGGGGCCGTCGGCGGGTTTGGTGCCAATCACAACCTGCGTCAATCCATGGTGTTTCTGAATGTGCCGATGATGCAGCAACCGGAGGCCTATCTGGGGAACGCCGGTTCGGCGTTCGACGAGGAGGGCAAGTTGTCCGAGTCGGTCAAGCCGTTCCTGCAAAAATTCATCAATGCCTATGGGCAATGGGTCGAACAGCACAAGAAAGTTTGATGGTCATTGACCAGAGTTTTGTCCTGCCAGGCGCTGGATAACCGGCGATGCGGTTATCTCTTTAGACCGGGTTGGCCCCTTCGCGAGCAGGCTCGCTCCCACAGGGTTCTTCAGTGGATACAAGACTTGTGTTCGGCTGAGGCGCAATGTGGGAGCGGGCTTGCTCGCGAAGGGGCCGGCTCAGGCAATACAAGACTCAACCCTGTCCCGGCACATTCGGCCAAAGATCCGCCACCAGAAACAGCCGTTCGGCCTCTTCCCAGTCGCCGCTGGCATTTTCCGTCAGGCGCACCAGCAACTGCGCCGGTGCCAAGGGGTCCAGTTCATCCAGCCACGCCTGCATCTGTCCAGGGTTCCAGGTGTGCTCCGCCGAATAATGCGCCGGCGCCAGCCAGGCGTGGCGGGGCAGGGGTTGCCAGCGACCGGGCGGGCTCTGGGCCAACAACGCCGGCCAATCCTTTTGGTGCAACCAGCGTCCTCGTAAATGCTGTGGATGGGCACCCGACGGCGGGGCAGCCTGTCCGGGCCACGGGTACAGCAAATAACCCCCCAGCCACAAATGGGCGCTGAACGCCTGGATATCCAGCGCCGCCAGCACTTCACGGCTCTCGGGGCGCGCGGAAATCGGCAATTGATGCTGGCTCAGGTGCGCCAGTTTACGGTCGAGCCGGTCGTGGCAGCCCGGGCCCAGCCACTGGGCGGTGTCGTTCCCGTCGCCGGATTGCGGGCCGAGGTAGAGCTTGATCGCCAGTTCCAGGTGATGCACGCCGTCGCGGTCGCGCAGCAGCATGTCCAGTTCACCCAGGGTGTGCCCCTCGCGGCGAATCGGCAGGTTGGCGGCAATCAGTTCAATGCCCGGCGCATGCTGCACGGCGAACTGCCAGAGGCGTTCGTAATACAAACCCAGGCGCCGGGTCCGGGCCTGGGCCAGCCAATGCAGCAGGCCATAACTGTCCCGATCCAGCTGCCGCAGCCAATGCTCCAGCCGATCCGGTGCCTGCACCCAGTCGCTGCCGGCCAGCGGGTGACGCTGCGGCCACGGGGTATCGTCCAGCATGGGCGGCGCGAGGATGACCCACGCCAGGTCACGCACTTCAGGATGGCGTAACTGATGGGGCAGGTGGAGCAAATCCGGAAATAGCATCATCTTGCGAGCATAGCCTGAAACCCGGGCACACCCTTGAAGCTGAAAGGATTTTGTCTACGGGCGGCTTTCGCCCATAATCGGGTTTTTCGCCGCCACGCAGATCCCCGCAGGAGCCCCATGGAGCAATTTCGCAATATCGGCATCATCGGTCGCCTGGGCAGTTCCCAGGTGCTGGATACCGTCCGCCGACTGAAACGGTTTCTGCTCGATCGTCACCTGCACGTGATCCTCGAAGACACCATCGCCGAAGTGCTGCCAGGGCACGGCTTGCAAACCTCGTCGCGCAAGATGCTCGGCGAAGTCTGCGACATGGTCATAGTGGTCGGTGGTGACGGCAGTCTGCTCGGTGCCGCCCGGGCGCTGGCCAAGCACAATATTCCGGTGCTCGGTATCAACCGCGGCAGTCTGGGTTTCCTCACCGACATCCGTCCCGACGAGCTGGAAACCAAGGTCGCCGAAGTGCTGGACGGCCACTATCTGGTGGAAAACCGCTTCCTGTTGCAGGCCGAAGTCCGTCGCCACGGCGAGGCCATCGGCCAGGGCGATGCACTGAACGACGTGGTGCTGCACCCCGGCAAATCCACGCGAATGATCGAATTCGAGCTGTACATCGACGGCCAGTTCGTCTGCAGCCAGAAGGCCGACGGCCTGATCGTCGCGACGCCGACCGGTTCCACAGCCTATGCGCTGTCCGCCGGCGGGCCGATCATGCATCCCAAGCTCGACGCTATTGTGATTGTGCCGATGTACCCCCATACCTTGTCGGGTAGACCGATTGTGGTCGATGGCAACAGTGAGCTGAAAATCGTCGTGTCCAAGGATATGCAGATTTACCCGCAAGTCTCGTGTGACGGGCAGAACCACTTCACCTGCGCGCCCGGCGACACCATTACCGTCAGCAAGAAAGCCCAGAAACTGCGGCTGATTCACCCGCTTGACCACAACTACTATGAAGTCTGCCGGACCAAGCTCGGCTGGGGCAGCAAGTTGGGGGGTGGAGGCGACTGATGCTCGATCCCGCGCGTAGCTACGACCTGATCGGTGACGTGCACGGTTGCGCTCTGACCCTGGAGCACTTGCTCGACCGACTCGGTTATCACAAGCAGGGTGGCGTCTGGCGGCATGCCTCGCGCATGGCGGTGTTCGTTGGCGATATCATCGACCGCGGCCCGCGGATTCGTGAGGCACTGCATATCGTCCACGACATGGTCGAGGCCGGTCAGGCGTTGTGCATCATGGGCAACCACGAGTTCAATGCGCTGGGCTGGAGCACGCCGGCGCTGCCCGGCAGCGGCAAGCAGTTCGTGCGCGAGCACACACCGCGCCATGCCCGCCTGCTGCACGAAACCCTGACCCAGTTCGAACACCATCCGGGTGACTGGCACGACTTTCAGCAATGGTTCTACAAATTGCCATTGTTCGTCGATGCCGGGCGTTTTCGCGTGGTCCACGCCTGCTGGGACGCCGGGCTGATCGAACCGCTGCGGGCGTTGTTCCCCAACGGTTGCGTCGATGAGCACTTTCTCCAGGCGTCGGCGGAGTCGGGCTCTTTTGCCTGCACCGTATTCGACCGGCTGCTGCGCGGCACGGATATGCGCTTGCCCCATGGCCTGACCATGACCAGCGGCGACGGCCTGGTGCGTTCGTTCTTCCGGACCAAGTTCTGGGAAGACGATCCGAAAACCTACGGCGATATCGTGTTCCAGCCGGATGCACTGCCGGAACCCGTGGCCCGGACGCCGCTGACGTCCACCGAAAAGAACAGTTTGCTGCGCTACGGCATCGATGAGCCGCTGTTGTTCGTCGGCCATTACTGGCGCAGCGGCAAGCCGGCACCGATCCGGCCGAACCTGGCCTGCCTGGATTACAGCGCGGTGCTGTACGGCAAACTGGTTGCCTACCGACTGGATCAGGAAACCCGCCTGGATCCGCAAAAATTCGTCTGGGTCGATGTCGAGCGGCCGGAGGTGCTGCAATGAGTGCTGTAGCGGTATTGCGTCTGCCCTTGGCGGTGGACTTGAGCGGGTTCGTCACCCTGCTCAAGCGCATGCAAGTGCCCCACCGGGTCAGCGAGGAAGCGGGCGAGCAGGTGCTTTGGGTGCCGAGCAACATCAGTGAAGACGTGCGTGCGCTGTACGAACGGTTTCCGGCGGGCGATCCCGACCAGCAGCTGGACATTCCAGTGGCACAGACCGTCACGCGTCCGGGGTTCGTCGAGCAGTTGAAATACGCCAGGGCCACCGCTCTGGTATTGCTGCTGAGTGTGATTGTCGGCGCGGTGACCATGCTCGGCGACAACCTTGAAACGATGCGCTGGCTGACCTTCCTCGAATTCCGTGTGGTCGGCGAGTACCTCCACTTCACGCCACTGGCCGACAGCCTGGCGGCGGGGCAGTGGTGGCGCCTGTTCACGCCGATGCTGATCCACTTTGGCATCCTGCACCTGGCGATGAACGGCATGTGGTACTGGGAGCTGGGGCGGCGCATCGAGTCGCGCCAGGGCAGTATCAACCTGATCGGCCTGACCTTGCTGTTCAGCCTGGTGTCCAACTTCGCCCAGTATTTTTTCAGCGGCCCGACCTTGTTCGGCGGTTTGTCCGGCGTACTGTATGGCCTGCTCGGGCATTGCTGGATCTTCCAGTTGCTGGCGCCGAACCCGGCTTATCGCCTGCCCCGAGGCGTGCTGGTGATGATGCTGGTGTGGTTGCTGCTGTGCCTGTCCGGGCTGGTCTCGATGATCGGCTTCGGCGAAATCGCCAACGCGGCCCACGTCAGCGGGTTACTCATCGGATGCTTCACCGGTTTGTTGGGCGGTTTGTATAACCGCCGTAAACTGGCCGCCTAATTCAGAACATGCAATAAAGAGATGGAGACCCAATGTCCTCTTTTAACGAAATGATCAACAACATCACCCACGATATCTACGAGAGCCTGAAACTGGCCGTGGAAATCGGCAAATGGTCCGACGGTGGCAAACTCACCGCCGAACAACGCGAGCTGTCGCTGCAGGCGATGATCGCCTGGGAAATCCAGAACCTGCCCGAGGAACAGCGCACGGGCTACATGGGCCCGCAGGAATGCAACTCGAAGTCGATTCAAGTGCCGAATATCCTGTTCAAGTCGGATGCCATCCATTGATCGAGATTGGCCGTGGTGCAATCAGTAAAATGTCGGCGCGCCTGGACGGGCCGAACGTGCAATACGCTTTCCGTCTGGGCGAAACCGAGGTCCCGGTCAATCCGTTGATCGGTACCACGGTGCGCCTGGAATACCTGGGTGCGATCCACTGCATCCATTGCGGACGCAAGACCAAGACCAGTTTCAGCCAGGGCTACTGCTACCCGTGCATGACCAAGCTGGCCCAGTGCGACGTGTGCATCATGAGCCCGGAGCGCTGCCACTTCGAGGCCGGTACTTGCCGGGAACCTGAGTGGGGTGAGAAATTCTGCATGACCGACCACGTGGTGTACCTGGCCAATTCGTCGGGGGTCAAAGTCGGGATTACCCGTGCCACCCAGTTGCCGACCCGCTGGCTCGACCAGGGTGCGAGCCAGGCCTTGCCGATCATGCGCGTATCGACCCGCCAGCAGTCCGGTTTCGTCGAGGATCTGTTCCGCAGCCAGGTGGCCGACAAGACTAACTGGCGTGCTTTGCTCAAGGGCGATGCGGCGGCGGTGAACCTGGCCGAAGTCCGCGATCGACTGTTCGACAGCTGTGCCGAAGGCTTGCTCGGGTTGCAGCAGCGATTTGGCTTGCAGGCGATCCAGCCGGTGACCGATGTCGAACCGCTGGAAATCCGCTACCCGGTCGAGCAGTACCCGGCGAAGATCGTCAGCTTCAACCTGGACAAGAACCCGATTGCCGAAGGCACGCTGATGGGGGTCAAGGGCCAATACCTGATCTTCGATACCGGCGTGATCAATATTCGTAAATACACGGCTTACCAGCTCGCCGTGCATCAGTAAGGACTCCAGCATGCGCACCGAACAACCGAAGATGATCTACCTCAAGGACTATCAGGCGCCCGAGTACCTGATCGACGAAACGCACCTGACCTTCGAGTTGTACGAGGACCACAGCCTGGTCCATGCGCAACTGGTGATGCGCCGCAACCCCGAGCGTGGCCCGGGCCTGCCGCCGCTGGTGCTGGACGGCCAGCAGCTTGAGCTGTTGGCGGTGACGTTGGCCGACCAGGAGCTTTCCGAGGCGCAGTATCAGCTGACCGAGAATCACCTGACCCTGCACCCGACCAGCACCACCTTCACGGTCGATACCAGCGTCAGGATCCACCCGGAAACCAACACCGCGCTGGAAGGCCTGTACAAGTCCGGCACGATGTTCTGCACCCAGTGCGAGGCCGAAGGCTTTCGCAAGATCACCTATTACCTCGACCGCCCGGACGTGATGAGCACCTTCACCACCACGGTCGTGGCCGAACAACACAGCTATCCGGTGCTGCTGTCCAACGGCAACCCGATCGCTTCCGGCCCCGGCGAAGAGGGCCGGCACTGGGCGACCTGGGAAGATCCGTTCAAGAAACCGGCGTACCTGTTTGCGCTGGTGGCCGGTGACCTGTGGTGCGTCGAAGACAGCTTCACCACCCTGAGCGAGCGCAACGTGGCGCTGCGCATTTACGTCGAGCCGGAAAACATCGACAAGTGCCAGCACGCGATGAACAGCCTGAAGAAATCCATGCGCTGGGACGAAGAGGTCTACGGTCGCGAGTACGACCTGGATATCTTCATGATCGTCGCTGTGAATGACTTCAACATGGGCGCCATGGAGAACAAGGGCCTCAACATCTTCAACTCCAGCGCCGTGCTGGCCAAGGCCGAAACCGCAACCGATGCCGCGCACCAACGGGTCGAGGCGATTGTCGCCCACGAATACTTCCACAACTGGTCGGGCAACCGCGTGACCTGCCGCGACTGGTTCCAGCTGTCGCTCAAGGAAGGCTTCACGGTGTTCCGCGATGCCGGTTTCTCCTCGGACATGAACTCGGCCACGGTCAAGCGCATCCAGGACGTGGCGTACCTGCGCACCCACCAGTTCGCCGAAGACGCCGGCCCCATGGCCCACGCCGTGCGCCCGGACAGCTTCATCGAGATTTCCAACTTCTACACCCTGACCGTGTACGAAAAGGGCTCGGAAGTGGTCGGCATGATCCACACCTTGCTCGGCGCCGAAGGCTTCCGCAAAGGCAGCGACCTGTACTTCGAACGCCACGACGGCCAGGCCGTGACCTGCGATGACTTCATCAAGGCCATGGAAGATGCCAATGGCGTTGACCTGATCCAGTTCAAACGCTGGTACAGCCAGGCTGGCACACCGCGCCTGGCGGTGAGCGAGTCCTTTGATGCGGCGGCGAAAACCTACAGCCTGACCTTCCGCCAGAGCTGCCCGGAAACCCCGGACAAGGTTGAAAAACTGCCGTTCGTGATCCCGGTCGAACTGGGGCTGCTGGATTCCAAAGGCGCGGCGATTGCCCTGCGTCTGTCCGGTGAAGCCACCGCGCATGGCTCCTCGCGGGTCATTTCGGTGACTGAAGCCGAGCAGACCTTCACTTTCGTCGACATCGCCGAACAACCACTGCCATCGTTGCTGCGCGGCTTCTCGGCGCCGGTGAAATTGAGCTTCCCGTACAACCGCGATCAGTTGATGTTCCTGATGCAGCACGACAGCGACGGCTTCAACCGTTGGGATGCCGGCCAGCAACTGTCGGTGCAGGTGCTGCAAGAGTTGATCGGACAGCAGCAGAAGGGCGAAGCGCTGGTACTAGATCAGCGTCTGGTGTCGGCGCTGCGCACGGTGCTCTCGGATGAGTCGCTGGATCAGGCCATGGTCGCCGAAATGCTGTCGTTGCCAAGCGAGGCGTACCTGACCGAAATCAGCGAAGTGGCGGATGTCGAAGCGATTCACACGGCGCGTGAATTTGCCCGCAAGCAATTGGCCGATGCGTTGTTCGAAGGCCTGTGGCTGCGTTATCAGGCCAACCGCGAGTTGTCGAAGCAGACGCCGTACGTGGCCGAAGCCGAGCACTTTGCCCGTCGTGCCTTGCAGAACATCGCGCTGTCGTACCTGATGCTCAGCGGCAAGCCGGAAGTTCTGGCGGCAACCCTGGAGCAGTTCGATTCGTGCGACAACATGACCGAGCGCCTGACCGCACTTGCCGTGCTGGTCAATTCACCCTTCGAAGCCGAGAAGGCCAAGGCGCTGGCCAGCTTCGCCGAGCACTTCAAGGACAACCCGCTGGTCATGGATCAGTGGTTCAGCGTTCAGGCTGGCAGCGTGTTGCCCGGTGGCCTGGCACGGACCAAGGCGTTGATGCAGCACCCGGCGTTCAACATCAAGAACCCAAACAAGGTGCGGGCGCTGGTCGGTGCGTTTGCCGGGCAGAACCTGATCAACTTCCATGCCGCTGACGGTTCCGGGTATCGCTTCCTGGCGGATCTGGTGATTGAGTTGAATGGCTTCAATCCGCAGATTGCTTCTCGCCAGTTGGCGCCTTTGACTCGCTGGCGCAAGTACGACAGTGCTCGTCAGGCTTTGATGAAGGGGGAGCTGGAGCGGATTCGGGCTTCGGGGCAGTTGTCCAGTGATGTGTTTGAAGTGGTCAGCAAGAGTTTGGCCTGAGTTTGTTGTTGACCTTGGCGGCCTTCGGGCCGACCAGGGTCATGGGTTGATTGGGTACATATCCGTTTCTTCGGTAATGGCGGCTTATGGTTTCGCCCTTACGGCGAGTCCCTTTTGGCAAACGCCCCAAAAGGAACCAAAAGGTCTCGCCCCTTACGTACGGCCCCTCGCTTAGGCTCGGGGTTCCTTCGCTCCGGCATTCATCCGGGGGCATCGCCTCCGGTCGGCTTCGCGCGACCTCCTCTCGATGTGTTCGGCTGCGCCGAACGGCGCTGCGCGCCTCCCCCCGGATGAACGCCTCCACTCAGCCTGCCGAGGGGGCGGGTGGATCAAGATCAAGAGCTGCAGGCGAGCTAACGCTCGGCCTGATGAGTGGTGAAGAGCGTGGGGGTACGCCGCTCTGCTTTTGCTCTTCTGTGGGAGCGGCGGTGCGGCGATCCGACTTGCCCGCGAAAGCGGCCTGACAGCCGACCAATTTCTTTCGAATGTACCCAGCCCAACTGTAGGAGCGAGCTTGCTCGCGATGGCGGCCTACCGGCCGACCAAGAGCATCACAGGCAAACGAATCCCGCGATCAGGCCGGCCGGTAGGCCGCCTCGCTTTTGCTTTGGCTTTTGATCTTCTTGCCCCCTCGTGAGGCCGAGTGGAGGTTCTGCGCAGTGGGCAACCCGGCATGGATGCCGGGTTAGCCGCCGCCGGCCATGGATGGCCGATGGCGGCGGGCCCACGGAGCAGGACCGGAGCGAGGGCATGCCGAGCCTTGGCGAGGCACCGAACGTCAGGGGCAAGAGCCCTTGGTTACTTGGGGCTTTTCCAAGTAACCCGCCGTA
>NZ_JBFUHS010000020.1:0-89587 GCF_056402255.1 Pseudomonas sp. P4_B4 | reverse complement strand
GAGCAAGCTCCTGTCATCCGCTCGACTTGCATGTGTTAGGCCTGCCGCCAGCGTTCAATCTGAGCCATGATCAAACTCTTCAGTTCAAACATCTTTGGGTTTTGAGAAAACCCTAAACTTGGCTCAGCAATCGTTGGTTACATCTTTGATTTCTCGCGGAGTAACTTGTGATGCTGATAATCTGTTGACTAGCAGTCTGACTCCACAAGCACCCACACGAATTGCTTGATTCAGTTGTTAAAGAGCGGCTGGTTAAGATCTTTCGTCTCAACCGAGGTGCGCATCTTACAGCGCATCTTTTCAATTTGCAACCTTAAAAGTTTCTGATTTTTCAACAAAATCAACTACTTAAACCAAGAGCAACATCAAACTRCTCGTTAGCGGGAGGCGAATAGTACAGCATTAAAATACGTGGTCAACCCCCCACCTGAAAAATTCTTCTTCCTTACCAAAGCACCCGGGTTGCCACCATGAAATCCTCCAGCGTCTATATAAAGCATCGGGACAGCAGAGAACCCAAACCACCTCGCCTGGACATGCAGGTACAACGACGGCGAGAAAACACTACGACATATGGACACCCAGGGATCCCGAGAGCATGGCTGGTATCGCGTCGAAAATGCCTGGGCCTGGAGCGGACTAGCGCGGCATGCAGGGCACGAAATGCCCTGCTCAATATGACAGAAACGAAAAAGCCCCTGAAATGTTTAACCATTTCAGGGGCTTAGTCTTATTCAATAATGGCGGAGAGATAGGGATTCGAACCCTAGGTACCGGTGAAGGTACAACGGATTTCGAATCCGTCCCATTCGGCCACTCTGGCATCTCTCCAACGGCGCGCATCATAACAACACTTTCGCAGGAAGCGAACCCCCTAAGCGAAATATTTCTGTGCTTTCAGATGCTTGCGTCGGTTAAAGCGGTACGCCCAGACGATTGGCGACTTCTTCGTAGGCTTCGATGACGTCACCGAGGCCCTGACGGAAGCGGTCCTTGTCCATTTTCTTGCCGGTGGCCTTGTCCCACAGACGGCATCCGTCCGGGCTGAATTCGTCGCCCAGCACGATGGAGCCATCGTGGAACACGCCGAATTCCAGCTTGAAGTCGACCAGCAGCAGGCCGGCGTCGTCGAACAGCTTGCTCAGGACTTCGTTGACCTTGAGCGACAGCTCTTTCATGCGAACCAGCTGCTCGGCGGTGCCCCAACCAAAGGCCACGACGTGGGATTCGTTGATGAACGGGTCGCCCTTGGCGTCGTCCTTCAGGAACAGTTCGAAGGTGTAAGGGTTGAGCTTCATACCCTCTTCGACACCCAGACGCTTGACCAGGCTGCCGGCGGCGTAGTTACGCACGACGCACTCGACCGGGATCATGTCGAGTTTCTTCACCAGGCATTCGTTGTCGCCCAGCAATTTGTCGAATTGGGTCGGCACGCCAGCAGCTTCGAGCTTCTGCATGATGAAGGCATTGAACTTGTTGTTCACCATGCCTTTGCGGTCGAGCTGTTCGATACGCTTGCCATCGAACGCCGAGGTGTCGTTGCGAAACAGCAGGATCAAACGGTTAGCGTCGTCGGTCTTGTAAACCGATTTGGCTTTGCCGCGGTAGAGTTCTTCACGTTTTTCCATGATGGGCTCCGCTTGCTAAGTAGATGGGCTAGGCGATGTGTCGCCAGTCGAGCCCTGAATCTTGATCGGCCAGTTGCAGCCAGTCCGGGTCGCACCCGAGGGTGTCGACAAAACATTGCCGGGCCAGCCGCGGCAGGTTGTTCTTGCTGCTCAGATGGGCCAGGACCAGGTGTTGCAGGTCTTTCCAGCCCAGCTCGGCCACCAGGAATGCCGCCTGATGGTTATTCAAATGTCCCAATTCACCGCCCACCCGCTGCTTGAGAAAGTACGGGTAATGACCGCGAGCCAGCATGTCACGACAGTGATTGGACTCGATCATCAACGCATCGAGGTCCCGATAGCCGTCCAGCACCTTGTCACAATACGACCCCAGGTCGGTCAACAGGCCGAAGCGCCGTTCGCCGTCACTGAAAACATATTGCGTCGGTTCTTGTGCATCGTGGGCCACGGCAATGACACCGATGCTCAAGTCGCCGATTTGCAACTGCTCGCCGCCGGCCAGAAAGCCTGCGGGTTCAATCGGTTTGCGCATCCCGCGCAAGGTCCCGCGACTGAGGTAGACAGGCAGATTGTAGCGCCGAGACAGCAAACCCACGCCATGCACGTGGTCGGCATGTTCGTGGGTCACGAGTATCGCGCTCAGCTGCGCAGGGTTCACACCCAGGCGCAGCAGGCGTTTTTCGGTTTCCCGCAGGGAGAAACCACAATCCACCAATACGTACGTATCAGCGCTGGCTATCAGCGTGCCGTTCCCTTGACTACCGCTGCCGAGAACGGCAAAACGCATAGGATCAGCCCAGGTTGTCCTGAATCTTGCTCAACACTTTACGCGCCACATCTGCCGGCGCCACGGTGTTGATGTTTTTCTCGACGGTGACCTGGACGTTCTCGCCAACCTTGCTCAGGCGAACCTGATAACGCTCGGCGCGGGCGTCAAGCTCTTCCTTGCTCGGCGCGCTGCCGAACAGGCTGCTGAAGAAGCCTGGCTTGTCGTCTTTTTTCTCGGCTTTTTCAGCCAGGTTGATGTAGTACAGGCCCAGGCTGCGGTTGATGTCTTCAACACGCCATTCGCCTTGTTCCAGCGCACGACCAACGCTCGACCAGGCACGATCAAGGTCGGTACCGACGTTCAGTACAGGGTTGCCGCTGCCGTCTTCACTCAGGCTGACACGACTTGGCGCGTCGAAATCACGCGAAGCCAGCATGGAGACCGAACCGCCCTTCTCCGAGATACGGCTCATGCTCGCGAGCATGTCGTCGACCAGTGCCGCGTCCAGGCCAGTGTTGACCGAACGGTTGGTGAAGGCCATGTCAGCGGTGCTGCCGGCAGGACGCTCGGCGCTGACCACATAGACTTCACTGGTGTTGCGCTGCACGCCCGGCTCGATGCGCACCCGCACTCGGGTTTCGCTGTCCGCGCTGACGCCGGCCGCGCTCAGGCGCTTGGCCATGGCCGCAGACAGTTCATCGGAATGCTGCCAGGTCGTGGTGAATTCACCGGTTTGCGGACGCTGCTCATCCAGACGGAAACCGTTGTCCTGGAAGAACTGAACGGCCACGGGCCAGACTTCAGCCGGAGGATTCTGCGCCAGGATGGAGCTGGAGCCGCCGCTCTTCTGCAGGGAGTAGGCGCTGGCGTCGGCACCCGCCGTCAGCGGCTGCGGACGAGGAACAACGTATTCGCCCTTGGCGGTGTCATCGGCCACGTTGCGCGGGATCGGCAACAGCGGATCCAGACGCTTGGCGGTACGGACATCCTGCGGTATTTGCATCGGTGCAGTCTGTTGCGCTTCCAGGTAATCGCTACCACGGTCACGGAAATAACCTTCCGGGCCCCAGATCCATCCGCAGCCACTGGTGCTGGAGATAATCAAGGCAAGTGCGGAAAGTCCGGCCATTCGCTTCATGCGTTGTACTTCCTCAATTAAACCAGGACGCCGCACTGGCGCAGGGCCGTGCGCAGCGTTTCGTGACAAGGTGCGCTCAGCCAGGTCAACGGCAGGCGAATGCCTTCGTGCATCAGGCCCATTTCAACCAAAGCCCACTTCACCGGAATCGGGTTGGCTTCGATGAACAGGTCCTTGTGCAGCGGCATCAGTTTTTCGTTGATTGCCCGGGCAGTCTCGGCATCACCCTTGAGGGCGGCCTCGCACAAATCAGCCATTTCACGCGGAGCGACGTTGGCAGTGACGGAGATGTTGCCCTTGCCGCCCATTAGGATCAGCTCGACCGCGGTCGGATCATCGCCGGAAAGGACGATGAAGTCCTTGCTTACGCCATCGAGGATGGCCTTGGCGCGCTTGAGGTCGCCGGTCGCTTCCTTGATACCGATGATGTTCGGCACGGTGGACAGGCGGATCACGGTTTCGGCCTGCATGTCGCAGGAGGTGCGGCCGGGAACGTTATAGAGAATCTGCGGAATGTCGACCGCTTCGGCGATGTGCTTGAAGTGCAGGTACAGGCCTTCCTGGGTCGGCTTGTTGTAGTACGGCACTACCAGCAGGCAGGCATCGGCGCCGGCTTCCTTGGCATTACGGGTCAATTCGACGGCTTCGCGGGTCGAATTGGCGCCGGTACCGGCGATCACCGGAATGCGACCATTGACCTGCTTGACCACAGCACGGATGACCGCGATGTGCTCGTTGACGTCGAGGGTTGCCGATTCGCCGGTGGTGCCGACGGCGACAATGGCATGGGTGCCGTTTTCAAGGTGGAAGTCCACGAGTTTGCTGAGGCTGTCCCAGTCAAGACGCCCCTGTGCATCCATGGGTGTGACCAGTGCCACCATACTGCCCGCAATCATGAAACCGCTCCTGCCGGAAAAAGAGAGCCGTAATGGTACTGGCGCCAAGATGCTTGCACAAGCGAAGTACTGTGCTGCCGCCATTCCCCTAGGCGCCGGTTTTCGCTACCCTTCAGACTTTGATCGGTACAGACAAGCTCGTCCGTCGGGTTTCAGCCTCCATTTTCGGCATCACAAGCCCTGATCCAGCGTTGCCGCCTCTCGCTCCCGCCCCGCAGGAGCACGTCGCAACCTGCCGCTTGGGGTTTTCTGAATTCGCATCCGCAGGCTCGTTCCCGACAAAACGCCCTTTGGACGTATCGACCGCTCATCGCTTTAGGAATGCTGCATGTCCACCCCCACAGTTCGCGAACAATTCCTTGTTATCAGTGCCCTCGGCGCCAACCCCATGGAGCTGACCAACGTCCTGTGCCGCGCCAGCCATGAAAACCGCTGCGCCGTTGTCACCTCTCGCCTGACCCGTCATGGCGAATGCAGTGCGCTGGTACTGGAAATCTCCGGTAGCTGGGATGCCTTGGCGCGCCTGGAAGGCAGCCTGCCAGTACTGGCCAAGCGGCATGCGTTCACGGTCAACGTGGTGCGCAGCGCGGCCCTTGAAAACCGCCCCCAGGCCCTGCCGTACGTCGCTTATGTCAGCTCGGCCTACCGCTCGGACATCATCAACGAGCTGTGCCAGTTCTTCATGGACCACAATGTCGAGCTGGAAAACCTGACCTGCGACACCTATCAGGCTCCGCAGACCGGCGGCACCATGCTCAACGCCACATTTACCGTGACCTTGCCAGCCGGCGTGCAAATCAGCTGGCTGCGCGATCAGTTCCTGGATTTTGCCGACGCGCTGAATCTCGATGCCCTGATCGAACCCTGGCGCCCACAGAACCCAATGTAAGGAAGCTTTCATGGCCGTTGCCATCGACCAACCGGTTGCCGATTTCGAAGCCCCCGCCACCAGCGGGCAAACCGTCAGCCTCGCCGGCCTGAAAGGCAAGCAGGTGGTGATCTACTTCTACCCCAAGGACAGCACGCCGGGCTGCACGACCGAAGGGCAAGGCTTTCGTGATCAGTACGCTGCGTTCAAGGCCGCCAATACCGAAGTGTTCGGCGTGTCTCGCGACAGCCTGAAATCCCACGAGAACTTCAAGTGCAAACAGGAATTTCCCTTTGAGCTGATCAGCGACAAGGACGAAGCCATCTGCCAGCTGTTCGACGTGATCAAGCTGAAAAAGCTCTACGGCAAGGAATACATGGGCGTGGATCGCAGCACGTTCCTGATCGACGCCAAAGGCGTGCTGCGTCAGGAATGGCGCGGCGTGAAGGTGCCGGGGCATGTTGATGCCGTTTTGGCGGCTGCTCAGGCACTGAACAAGGCCTGAGTACCTCAAAAAAATCGCAGCCATGAGCTGCGATTTTTTTATCTCCACCGACTTAAAGCAGTGGCGATACCACCGGCTCCTTGCGCGGCCAAGCGTCCAGCACAGCCTTGAACAGCGTCGCCAGGGGAATCGCAAAGAACACCCCCCAGAAGCCCCACAACCCGCCAAACAGCAGCACCGCGCAGATGATCGCCACCGGGTGCAGGTTGACCGCCTCCGAGAACAGCAAGGGCACCAGCACGTTGCCATCCAGCGTCTGAATGATCCCGTAAACCGCCATCAAGTATATGAACTGATCGCTCCAGCCCCACTGGAACAGCGCAATCAGAAACACGGGCACGGTCACCACCACGGCGCCGACGTAAGGCACCACCACCGAAATCCCCACCAGCAGTGCCAGCAGCGCCGCGTAGTTGAGTTCAAGAACAACGAAGGCGATGTACGTCACGCCACCGCAAATGAAGATTTCGATGACCTTGCCGCGAATGTAGTTGGCGATCTGCCGGTTCATTTCATGGGCGACCCGGGTGATCAACGCCCGTTCACGGGGCAGGTAACCGCGCACCCACTGGCCGATCATGGCCCGATCCTTGAGGAAGAAAAACACCAGGATCGGCACCAGCACCAGATAGATCATGATGTTTACAAGCAATGGCAGGCTCGATAGCGAGAACGTGAGCGCCCACTGACCAAACTTGCCGATTTCGCCCCGCGCCACTTCAATGGCCCGCAGCACTTGCTCATCGGATACCAGGTGCGGATAGCGCTCAGGCAGCAGCAACAAGAGTGACTGCCACTTGGCAAGCATGCCGGGCAACTCATTGAACAACGTAATCAACTGGTGCCACAGCAACGGCACGACAACCACGATGAATACCAGCAACAACCCCATGAATAACGCAAAGACCAGCCCCACCGCGACCCAACCCGGCACGCGCAGGCGCTCGAGGGTCACCACCAGCCCCTGCATCAGATACGCCAGCACCATGCCCGCGAGCACCGGCGCCAGCATACCGCCCAGGGTCAGTACGACGGTGAATGCCAGAAACAGCAGGACAGCCAGCACCACCGCTTCTTCATCGGAGAAATAGCGCTGAATCCAGTCGCGTAACACTTTGAACATCAATAATCCTTAGGAGTAAACGCAGCCGATTTCAGGCTTTTTTCAACCAGTAGCGGTAAACACCCGCTTCATCTTCTTCACGAAGCAGGGTATGACCGGCCAATCGGGCAAAGGTGCGAAAGTCGCGCTGCGAACCCGCATCGGTGGCGATGACCTTGAGTACCGCACCACTGGCCAACCGGTTGAGCTCCATCTTGGCCTTGAGCAACGGCAACGGGCAATTCAGGCCACTGGCATCCAGTTCAACGTCATGCTCTACAGCGTCGGTCATTGCATCACTCCGGGTCAGGTGGTTGAGTTGCCTAGAATATCTGGTCGCAACGCCGGTGTCCGGCTACAGTAAGGTCTTTGTCGACTAAGGCTTTGTGCATGACATTTTTGCGCCCTACCCTGCTGACGCTCGCTTGCCTGCTCGCCTCACCGGGCTTCGCCGACGACCTGCCGTCACTCGGCGACGCCAGTTCTGCCATTGTCTCACCGCAACAGGAATACCAGCTCGGCCGCGCCTGGCTGGCAATGTTGCGCAGTCAGGTTTCGCAGCTCAACGATCCACAACTCAAGGATTACGTGGAATCCAGCGTTTACCGACTGGTCGAGACCAGCCAGGTCACCGACCGGCGCCTGGAATTCATCCTGATCAACAGCCCGCAGCTCAACGCCTTTGCCGCGCCGGGCGGGATCGTCGGGGTGAACGGAGGTTTGTTCCTCAACGCCCAGACCGAAGGCGAATACGCTTCGGTACTGGCGCACGAATTGGCTCACTTGTCGCAGCGCCACTTTGCCCGGGGCGTCGAAGCACAGCAACGCATGCAAGTACCCATGATGGCCGCATTGCTGGCCGGTATCGTGATCGCAGCCGCGGGCGCCGGTGATGCCGGGATCGCGGCCATTGCCGGCACACAGGCAGCGGCCATTCAGGAACAACGGCGATTCTCCCGCCAGAACGAACAGGAAGCCGACCGCATCGGCATTCTCAATCTGGAAAAGGCCGGTTATGACCCCCGGTCGATGCCCACCATGTTCGAACGCCTGATGCGTCAGTACCGCTACGATGCCAAGCCACCGGAATTCCTGCTGACTCACCCGGTCACCGAATCGCGTATCGCCGACACCCGCAACCGCGCCGAACAGGCGCCACAGGGCGGCATCGAAGACAGCATGCGCTACCAACTGATCCGCGCGCGAGTCCAGCTGATCTATGAAGAGACCCCGGGTCTCGGTGCCAAGCGCTTCCGCGCCCAGCTCGACGAAAACCCGAAAAGCGACGTGGCGCGCTACGGCCTGGCGATTGCCCAGATCAAGGGCGGTCAACTGAACGAAGCACGGGAAAACCTCAAGCTGCTACTGGCCAAGGCACCCAACGAGATCATCTACAACCTGGCTCAGGTCGACCTGGACATCACTAACAATCGCCTGCCGGACGCCCAGTCCCGGGTTGACCGGTTGATGGCCCAGTACCCTGGCAACTATCCGCTGAATCAGGTGCGCGTCGACCTGCTGCTGAAGCAGAACCGCGCCGCGGATGCGGAGAAAGCCCTCGAAAGCCTGCTCAAATCGCGTCCGGATGATCCGGACGTGTGGTATCAGGTTGCCGAGACGCGCGGCCTGTCGGGCAATATCATCGGCCTGCATCAGGCTCGCGCCGAATATTTTGCGCTGGTCGGGGACTACAAACAGGCCATTCAGCAGCTGGACTTCGCCAAACGCAAGGCCGGCAGCAACTTCCCGCTGTCTTCGCGAATCGACGCGCGGCAACGCGAGCTGATGGAACAGGAGCGAATGATCAAGGACATGATGGGCTGACGCCCCGGAGACAAAAAGTCCGGACACAAAAAAACCGCCTCTTTCGAGGCGGTTTTTATTCATCCAACAACCGGGTTATTCAGCCAGCTTGAAGGTAATGAAGCTCGCACGACCCTGACGTAGTACCCGCATCGACACCGAGCGGTTCTTTGGCAGCGCCTTGGCGATGTCCGCGAACTCCTTGGTGGAACCGATGGCCTGGTTGTTCAGGTGGGTGATCACATCACCCGGTTGCAAGCCGATCATGGCTGCAGGACCGTCCTGCACTTCCTTGATCACCACACCACCTTTGAGGTCGTATGTTTTCTTCTGGTCGTCAGTCAACTCGACCACGGAAACACCGAGGCGATTGCTGCTGCGCTCGATGCTGGATTTTGGCTCGGCGCCCATCTCCTTGCCTTCTTCCGGAATTGCACCGACGGTCAGTTCGACGTTCTTGCGCTTGCCGTCACGGATCACTTCCAGATTGGCTTTTGCACCAGCCTTCAATGCGCCAACGAGGTGCGGCAGGTCGGCCGACATAACGATTGGCTGACCGTTCATGCTCAGGATCACGTCGCCAACCTGCAGGCCACCCTTGGCAGCCGGACCATCATCCTGGATTTGGGCAACCAGTGCACCGGCCGGTTTCTCCAGACCGAACGACTCGGCCAGGTCCTTGCTCACTTCCTGAATCACGACGCCCAGCCAGCCACGGCTGACCTTGCCACCGGATTTCAGCTGATTGGAAACATCCATGGCCACGTCGATCGGGATTGCAAACGACACGCCCATGAAGCCACCGGAGCGGGTATAGATCTGCGAGTTGATCCCGACCACCTCACCGTTCAGGTTGAACAGCGGGCCACCCGAGTTACCCGGGTTGATCGGCACGTCGGTCTGGATGAACGGCACATAGTTTTCGTTCGGCAGGCTGCGACCGACGGCACTGACGATGCCTTGGGTCACTGTGTGGTCAAAGCCGAATGGCGAACCGATCGCGACAACCCATTGGCCGGCCTTCAGGTCCTGGGATTTACCGAGCTTGAGCACTGGCAGATCCTTGCCTTCGATTTTCAGCAGCGCCACGTCGGAACGTGGATCGGTACCGATCAGCTTGGCTTTCATTTCGCTGCGATCAGCCAGGCGGACGAGGATTTCGTCAGCATCGGCGATCACGTGGTTGTTGGTCAGGATATAGCCATCAGTAGAGATGATGAAACCCGAGCCCAGGGACGTTGCCTCGCGCTGTCGGTCGCGAGGTGAGCGCGATTGTGGCGGCATGCCCCGTTCGAAGAATTCGCGCAACATTGGCGGCAAGCCTTCGAGATCGGGCATTTGTTGGCTGACTTTGCGATCCGGCAGCTTTTGCGTGGTACTGATGTTCACGACTGCAGGCGAGGCCTGTTCGACCAATTGCGTAAAGTCAGGCAACTCGACCGCTTGGGCGGTGACCGCCTGACCGAGCACCAGCACGGTGGCAATAATGGAAAGGTAAGACTTCAAGCGTGGTATCGACATACGGCTCCCGTTACGACGAGCAGGGTTAAGCGATATGGAGCAAGGAACACCGGGAACAATACGCCGGTATTTTTGTTCCGGGAACAACAAACAAGGCCAGAGCCGAGGGGCTCTGACCTATAAGAAATTTACGGGATTTTTGCAAATTGAAATGCTCACGAAACATTTCGAATTCAGCTCACTGCTTGGTTGCAGCGGTGTCGGTGCGCATCGAAAGCGCTATCCGTTCAGCAGTACCGACCGGTATCTCGCCGACGACGGTCACCATCATGTCGCCCTGTGCCGTGGCCAAGCGCCGGGAAACGGCAACGGTGGGCCCCAACTGAGTGCGGGTGTCAGTGACTGTTGCGCCATTCAACGGCTCGAGGAATACCGAAAAGCGCGTCAGACCGTCGTCATACATCAGGCTATTGACCTGGGTTTTGGTCTCCGGATCCTTGCGAGCGGTGCTGCTGATCAACTCGAAGCCGGGCGGCAACCAGTCGGAGCGCCAGACCTGGGCAGACTTGACGGCAGAAGCCTTGTCACTTTCAAGATTGACTGGCTTGCAATCATTACTGGCCTGCAGGTCCTTTTCGGAAGGAACGTCAGCGGTATCCAGTTGTGTGAACTGGAAGCGCTCCAACAACCGCCCCTTGTCGTCCAATAGCAAAGACTTCAGAGGCAGGCCGGTCTCTTTATCCAGATGCAGTTCAAAACCGTAGCGGTGTTGATCGCGGGGTGTGAGCGATACGATCACCGCCGAACGCCCGGCGACACGCGACTTGCCGATGACGGCGAGGTCATACCAACTCTTGAGCTTTTGAGGATCGAGTGCACGGGCAGCGGAGTTGGGGGAGTCCCCAAGCCCTGCTATCAGCGTGCCGCTGACGCATTGAGTTTGCCCATCAATGCGAACGACTTCCTGAGCGGAACCGTCGAGCTGGATCAATCGCTCGCGGACCTTTCCATCCTGGACGCGGTGCCAGATGTTATGGGTAGAAAAACTACCGTTACGCTCGTAGACGAAAGTACCCTGAAAGCTTTGCTGTTGCTCTGCCTGGCCCAGGCGGGTCAACCAGTCCTGGGCTTCATCGGCTTGGGCTGGAACGATGAACCAGCCGCTGAGCAGAAGCGAAAGTAGAGGTATGGCGCGCATGATCCTCCTTAACGGTTTTCCAGGCTTGCGGCACGAGCGTAAGGCAGAGCGCTCTCAGTGCCTTTCAGTGCAGCCTGTTGTGCGTGTTGGCGCAAGTAACCTGGCAGACGCTGATCATGCCAGCCTGGTTGACCTTGCAATACGCCGTTGGCCATTGGGCCAGTAGCATCCGAACTCTCATTGTAGCCTGCCAAAACGGCTGGGCCTTTTACTTGAGGAACGGCCAGCGCGGGTTGACTGGATTGCTGGGCCAGTTCGACACCGGCGATCTCATCCTGGTTGTACAAACGCACACCGGCCAGCACCGCCAGGGTCACCGAAGCTGCGACCGCCAGACGACCCAGGCTGCGCCATGGACCACGGGAAGCTTTTGCCGGTACGGCTTCGTCAGCCAAGGCAGCAGAAACAGCCGCAGCGATATCCAGGCGTGGAAGCAGCAGATCCTTGTGCATCACTGCCCGAGCGATCTGATAACGAGCCCATGTTTCACGGGTTTCAACATCGTCACAGGCATTCAATACCCGACGCAATTCCAATTCGTCCGCTTCGTTATCCATCACTGCGGACAGCGATTCCTGCAGGGCTTCACGACTCATGGCGTTCCTCTCTTGGCTGTCGCCGCTGTCTTTAGTTTTCCTGCAACAACGGCTGCAGGGCTTTGTCGATGGCCTCCCGGGCGCGGAAGATCCGGGAGCGCACGGTGCCTACCGGACATTGCATGACACTCGCAATGTCCTCGTAACTCAGACCATCAAACTCACGTAAAGTTAAAGCCGTACGCAAATCTTCCGGCAGTTGCTGAATGGTTCGATGGACGGTGCCTTCGATCTCATCCCGCAGCAAAGCCCGTTCTGGCGACTCGAGATCCTTGAGGCCATGATCGCCATCGTAGAACTCTGCATCCTCGGAACTGACATCGCTATCCGGCGGCCGACGGCCGCGTGAAACCAGATAGTTTTTCGCCGTGTTGATGGCGATGCGGTAAAGCCACGTATAAAACGCGCTGTCTCCGCGAAAATTTCCAAGTGCACGGTACGCCTTGATAAAGGCTTCTTGTGCCACATCCTGGGCTTCATGGGTGTCGTGCACGAAACGCACGATCAACCCGAGAATTTTGTGCTGGTATTTCAGCACTAGCAGATCGAAAGCACGCTTGTCGCCGCGCTGAACGCGTTCGACCAGTTGCTGATCCTCTTCCTGGGTTAGCATGAACACTCCTCGATGAGCTCGGAGGAGGATTGCAGAAGTAAACCACCAGACTTGCAAACATAGACTCGGGCTTTTCGCAAAAGTTCTCCCCCTCCAGGCAAGTTTCCTGCGGGCTCTGATTTGGCACGCACGAAAAGCGCAGCACGAGTTGACCCGGCTGCGCGGATAATCTTGTCATCGGATTCTTCGGCAAGGATCGAACTGCAATCCCGCACTGAAGCCGACACTGTCCCTTGTTTCAGGCAACCGTCTATTGATCTTGGCCCTTTGGCAAAAGTTCCAAATATTTATAGTTGCACCGAATCGACATTGTGCAACCGTGAAGGGAAAATGGCTGTTAAATCGGCGATACAGCCATTCTCGCGCCCAACGGGCAGAAAAACATCCGACGAAGCGACCGATGTTTTGCGTCACAGTAGTTTCACAATGCCATGCTAGCTCGGGTATTGTGCCGCTCCCCCCCTCTATATACTAGTGGGCTGTGCGGCTGCCTTGACTCGCCTGTCCAGCTGCGCCACCCCCGATCCGGGTCGCTTTGAGCGGAATCCTGAAATGAGCCAACAGTTTCAACACGATGTTCTGGTAATTGGCAGCGGCGCTGCCGGCTTGAGCCTTGCGCTGACCTTGCCCGGTCATTTGCGCATTGCTGTTCTGAGCAAGGGCAACCTCGCCAATGGCTCGACTTTCTGGGCCCAGGGCGGCGTTGCGGCCGTGCTGGACGACACCGACACCGTTGAATCCCATGTCGACGAYACACTCAATGCCGGCGGCGGCCTGTGCCATGAGGACGCCGTGCGCTTCACCGTCGAGCACAGCAGGGAAGCGATTCAATGGCTGATCGACCAGGGCGTGCCCTTTACCCGCGATGAACAGTCGAGTACCGAAGATGGCGGGTTCGAGTTCCACCTGACCCGCGAGGGCGGTCACAGCCATCGGCGCATCATTCACGCCGCCGATGCCACCGGCGCTGCCATTTTCACCACCCTGCTCGACCAGGCCCGGAAACGACCGAACATCGAACTGCTGGAACAGCGGGTTGCGGTTGACCTGATCACCGAGAAACGCCTGGGACTCGAAGGTGATCGCTGCCTCGGCGCTTATGTGCTCAATCGCGGTACCGGCGAAGTCGACACCTACGGCGCGCGCTTTGTGATCCTCGCCTCCGGTGGAGCGGCCAAGGTTTATCTCTACACCAGTAACCCTGACGGCGCCTGCGGCGATGGCATCGCCATGGCTTGGCGCTCGGGCTGCCGGGTGGCGAACCTGGAGTTCAACCAGTTCCACCCTACTTGCCTGTATCACCCGCAAGCCAAGAGCTTCCTGGTTACCGAAGCCCTGCGAGGCGAAGGTGCCCACCTGAAGCTGCCCAACGGCGAGCGCTTCATGCAGCGCTTCGATCCTCGGGCCGAGTTGGCGCCACGGGATATCGTCGCCCGGGCCATCGACCATGAAATGAAGCGCCTGGGTATCGATTGCGTCTATCTGGACATCAGCCACAAGCCCGAAGCCTTCATCAAGACGCACTTCCCGACGGTGTACGAACGCTGCCTGGAATTTTCCATCGACATCACCAAACAACCGATTCCGGTGGTCCCGGCGGCGCACTACACCTGCGGCGGCGTGATGGTCGATCAACAGGGGCGCACCGATGTGCCGGGGCTGTACGCCATTGGCGAAACCAGTTTCACCGGCCTGCACGGCGCCAACCGCATGGCCAGCAACTCGCTGCTGGAATGTTTCGTCTACGCCCGCTCGGCGGCAGCGGACATTCTCGAACAGCTGCCCCTGATTCCGATGCCAACCCCCCTTCCCGCCTGGGATGCGAGCCAGGTCACCGATTCCGATGAAGACGTGATCATTGCGCACAACTGGGATGAACTGCGGCGATTCATGTGGGACTACGTTGGCATCGTGCGCACCAACAAGCGTCTGCAACGGGCGCAACACCGCGTGCAACTGTTGCTGGATGAAATCGACGAGTTCTATAGCAACTACAAGGTCAGCCGGGATTTGATCGAGCTGCGCAACCTGGCCCAAGTGGCCGAGCTGATGATTCTGTCAGCCATGGAGCGCAAGGAAAGCCGTGGTCTGCATTACACCCTCGACTACCCGAACATGTTGCCGGTCGCGCTGGACACTATTCTGGTGCCGCCCACCTACGTCGGCTGAATTTGAGCCGGACCCGCAGGCGTCGGTGCACATCCGCCGCCTGCGCATCCCGGGGCACGCAAATGGCCCGGACCCGGCGCTCGCCACGTAGTCGAAAACGCAGTACCACCACCAGCGGCAGCGCCAGGCTATCCGGCCTCAATTGCACGGGCTGCCAACCCTTGGCCCGACTCCACAACTGCCAGCCATCGGCATCGCGCCGCAAGCCGCAAAAGGCCTGCGGGTGGGTCAGCAGGATTTGCCGGGGTAACAACCAGACTCCGTGAGCCACGCACAGCACGACGCCGAGCGCGCTGGCCCAGACCGGAATTGACAGTAAAAACAAAGAACCCAACGCGAACAGCTGGGCCAGAAGATACGCCGCCAGCAACTGCCGTGAGGCTTGCCAGCGGCATTCGAACCCATTACTTGGGCTGGACACGATCCAGGATCATGCGAACCATGCGTTGCAGCTCAGGATCTTCCGATTCGCTGCGTTCCATGAACCAGCCGAACATGTCCTGATCTTCGCATTCGAGCAACCTGACGTAGCAGGCGCGATCAACCTCGTTGAGGTGTCGATAAACCTCTTTCACAAACGGCACCAGCAACACGTCAAGCTCAAGCATGCCGCGGCGGCTGTGCCAGTAGAGGCGGTTCAGTTCAACATCTTCGACCATGGAGCGCTCCTCAAATAGGCCGCAAGTATACAGGCCCGCGCCCCGTCGAACAGTCGGCTTTGGTCGGTCGCCGATGATCCTTTGTGAACTACCCATTTCCAAGGCGCCCCCTTATGATGTCCGCCAGACTCTTTACCCTGCGATGACCCATGGCCGACTCTGCTTTTTTCTGCACCCTTTCTCATGAAGGTGTTCTCGCGGTCCGCGGCGCGGACGCCAGCAAATTCCTGCAAGGCCAACTGACCTGCAACCTCAACAACCTGAGCGACTCCCGGGCCAGCCTCGGTGCCCGCTGCACGCAAAAAGGCCGGATGCAATCGAGTTTCCGCATCCTGCTCGAAGGGGACGGCGTGATCCTGGCCATGGCCACCGAATTGCTCGAACCGCAATTGGCGGACCTGAAAAAATACGCGGTGTTTTCCAAGTCGAAACTGACCGACGAAAGTGCCGCCTGGGTCCGCTTCGGCGTTGAGCATGGCGATACTGCACTGGCCAGCCTCGGGCTGGACCTGCCGGCAGAAACCGACAGCGTCGTGCGCAACGATGGGCTGATCGCCATCCGTGTCTCGCCTGAACGCGCCGAACTGTGGGTCGCCGCCGGTCAAGCCGATGCGGTCAAAGGCAAGCTGTCGGCGGTGCTGAGCGAAGGCGATCTGAATCAATGGCAGCTGGGCCAGGTCCGCGCGGGGATCGGCCAGGTCATGCCCGGCACCCGCGAGTTGTTCATCCCGCAGATGCTCAACCTGCAAGCGGTCGGTGGCGTGAGCTTCAAGAAAGGTTGCTACACCGGGCAGGAAATCGTCGCGCGAATGCAGTACCTGGGCAAACTCAAGCGCCGCCTGTATCGCCTGCAACTGGCTGCTGGCGAACTGCCTGAACCGGGTACCCCGCTGTTTTCCCCGACCCACGGCAGCTCCATCGGCGAAGTGGTGCTGGCTGCCCGTGCCGGGCAAAACATTGAACTCCTGGCGGTGTTGCAAGCCGAAGCAGCAGACAGTGGGGACATCCACCTGGGCGCGCTCGAAGGGCCGTCCTTGCAGCTGCTCGACCTGCCTTATGAACTGGACCGCGATCGCGAAATCCAGCAATAACGGCAACACTTGGCGCGACACCTAGAGAGACTAAATGAGCGAGCTGGCGGAAAAGGTCCAAAAGGATTTGGTTGAGGCCATCAATAACGATGACCTGGTTCTGCCAACGTTACCGGAAGTGGCCCTGCAGATTCGCAAGGCCGCGGAAAACCCGGAAGTCAGCGTCAGTACCCTGAGCAAAGTGATCGGCCGTGATACCGCGTTGTCAGCACGCCTGATCAAAGTGGTCAACAGCCCACTGTTGCGCGCGACCCAGGAAGTGACCGATCTGCATACCGCGATCACCCGCCTGGGCATCAACTACAGCTGTAACCTGGCGATCGGCCTGGTCATGGAGCAGATTTTCCATGCCCGCTCCGACGTGGTGGAACAGAAGATGCGCGATGTCTGGCGTAAAAGCCTGGAAATCGCCGGCGTCAGCTACGCCCTGTGCC
Source organism: Pseudomonas sp. P4_B4 (assembly GCF_056402255.1). NCBI lineage: Bacteria > Pseudomonadati > Pseudomonadota > Gammaproteobacteria > Pseudomonadales > Pseudomonadaceae > Pseudomonas > Pseudomonas sp. P4_B4. The sequence continues at coordinate 72,657 of NZ_JBFUHS010000020.1, read as the reverse complement.
GCCGCCACACCCGACTCAAGCCCGATCAGGCGGCCCTTGGCGGGCTGGTGCATCAGATCGGCGTGCTGCCGATCCTGACCTACGCCGAAGACCACTATGAGCTGCTGTCCGACCCGGTCAGCCTCAACCATGTGATCGACCAGATTCATCCGCTGATCGGCGAAAAACTGCTCAAGGCCTGGGAATTTCCCGACATGCTGGTGCAAGTGCCGCAGCTATACCTGAACTTCAAGCGCCAGTCTGCGCAGGTCGACTATGTGGATCTGGTGCAGGTGGCCAGCCTGTATTGCCTGCAGGACACCGACCACCCGCTCGCCCGTGCCGATGCACTGAATGTACCGGCCTACAAGGCACTCGGAATCGACTTTGACGACAAGGCGATGTGCGCCGATCTGGAAGAAATACGCACAATGTTTTACTGATCATTGTGGCGAGGGAGCTTGCTCCCGCTGGGGCGCGAAGCGGCCCCAAAATAGGGACTGCTGCGCAGTCCAACGGGACGGTGCGGCGATCCGACAAGCTCCCTCGCCACAGTAGGTCTGATCAATCCCCCGCAACAAAACTCACCCGCACCTTCAACCCCGCGTGCTCGCCATCATGCAAGCTGATCTGCGCCAGATGCGCGCGGCAGATCTCACCGACAATCGCCAGACCCAATCCGGAACCGGCCACTTGCTGATTGCGTCGGTAAAAGCGCTCGAATACCCGATCGCGTTCTTCAAGCGGTATGCCGGGGCCATCATCTTCGACTTCCAGCACGGCGGGCGCCGAGACCCGCAGAATCACGTTGCCACCCGGCGGCGTGTGAGCCAGTGCGTTATCCACCAGATTGCTCAGCAGTTCGTTCAATAACGTCGGTTCACCCCGCAGCCAGACCGGTTCATCCGCCTCCAGCGCCAGCGCGATACCACGCTTGTGGGCCAACGGCGCCATGGCCATGCCCAGTTCCCGAGCCAATTGACTCAGGTCGAGTAACTGCGCGCCACCCTCGGCAATCGCCCGGGCGCCATTTTCGACCCGTGCCAGGGAAAGCAACTGATTGGCCAGATGGGTCAAGCGATCAGTGCCCTGGGCGGCGGTCTCCAGCGTGCTGCGCCAGGTATCGGGCTCGGCCGAGCGCATGCCCAGTTCCAGTCGCGCTTTGAGCGCCGCCAACGGCGTGCGCAGTTCGTGGGCGGCATCGGCGATGAATTGCGCCTGCTTCTCGAACTGCCCGCGCAAGCGCTCGGTAAAGTGATTGAGGGCGCGCACCAGCGGCCACAATTCGCGCTGCACTTCCACCAACGGCAAGGGGCGCAGATCGTCCGGCTGGCGCTCTTCCACCGCTGTGCGCAAGCGCTCCAGCGGGCGCAACGCGGCACTCACCGCGAACCACACCAACATCAACGCCCCACCCGCCAGCATGCCCAGTCGCAGCAAAGTATCTGTCGCCAGGCTGCGGGCCATGCTGACGCGCGCTTCATCGGTTTCCGCCACGCGAATTTCCGCCATGCCGTTCATGTTCGGCTCGCTCACGGGTTTGAGCAGGCTCACCACGCGCACGTTCTGCCCGCGGTATTGGGCGTTGTAGAAACGTGCCAGCGCCGGATAGTCATCGGTGCGCGGCGTTCCCGGCGGCGGCGCGGGCAGGTTTTCGTAACCGGAAATCAGCTTCTGATTGATGTCGTTGACCAGGTAGAAAATTCGCCCGGCACTGTCGTAGGCAAAAGTATCGAGAGCCACGTAGGGCACGTCGGCACTCAGGGTGCCGTCGCGCTGGGAGACGCCGGCGGCGATGGTTCGCGCCGAGGCCAGCAGGGTCCGGTCATAGGCCGTGTCGGCGGCTTCGCGCCCGTTCCAGTAGGCGCTCAAACCACTGGCCAGCATCAACACCACCAGCAACAGCGCCAGGTTCCACAGCAACCGCCAGCGCAGGCTGCTGGGCTTATGCATCGCGGCTTTCCAGCAAATAACCGAGGCCGCGGAAGGTCACGATGGCGACCGGCTGGCCGTCGAGTTTCTTGCGCAGGCGGTGCACGTAGATTTCGATGGCATCGGGGCTGGCTTCTTCGTCGAGGCCGAATACTTGAGAAGCCAGTTGTTCCTTGCTCATCACCCGACCGGGGCGTGCGATCAGGGCTTCGAGTACGGCCTGTTCGCGGGAGGTCAGGGTCAGCAATTCTTCGCCGAGGGTGAAACGCCGGGTTTCCAGGTCATAGGCCAGCACACCGCAACGCTGAATGCGTTCACCGCCCAGCACACTGCGGCGCAACAAGGCTTTGACCCGGGCTTCGAGTTCGGTCAGCTCAAATGGCTTGGCCAGGTAGTCGTCGGCGCCGAGGTTCAGGCCGTGGACCCGATCCTTGACGTCGCTGCGGGCGGTCAGCATCAACACCGGCAGGTTCTTGCCCCGCGCCCGCAAACGCGCCAGCACTTCGAAACCATCCATGCGCGGCAAGCCGACGTCGAGGATCGCCATGGCGTATTCCTCGCTGCCCAGCGCCAGGTCGGCTGCCACGCCATCGTGCAGAACGTCCACGGTCAGCCCGGTGCTCTTGAGCGCCTGGGCGACACTTTCGGCGAGCTGCAAATGGTCTTCGACGAGCAGAACACGCATGGATCTTTACCTCATTCCGGGATGGTCGACGCCATTCTCTGGCGCGAAGTTTACAGCCGCAACCGCCGCTGTGAAGCCCGAAAACCGTGAAAGTCAGCTGAAAGGTTAGCGAAAGGTTAGCCCGTTACAGTCCAGCCACGGACAGTTTCGACTGCCGTCGCTGCAGCCACACAGCGATACGAAAAACGCCTCGAAGCGTTTTCGACAAATAAGAACAATAAACGGAGTAAGTCATCCATGCAGTCCCTGCAGACCCAGGCTATCGCGCCTGCCCGCCTCTCCCGTTTCAGCCACACTGCGCTTGCCAGCGCTGCCGCCCTTGCCGGCTTTTCACCCTTGAGCCAGGCCGCATTCTTCGAAGACAGCTCGGCCACTTTCGAAACCCGCAACATGTACTTCAATCGCGATTATCGCGACGGTACCAGTGCCCAACAGTCCAAGCGTGACGAGTGGGCCCAGGGTTTCATGCTCAATCTGAAATCAGGCTACACCGATGGCACCGTGGGGTTCGGTGTCGATGCGCTGGGCATGTTGGGGGTCAAGCTCGATTCGAGCCCGGACCGTACCGGTACTGGCCTGCTGCCGACCGACGATGGGCGCGCCGTCGACGAATACTCCAAGCTCGGCCTGACCGGCAAAGTGAAGATCTCCGCCAGCGAGCTGAAGATCGGCACCCTGATTCCGGAACTGCCGATCCTCAAGCCCAACGACGGGCGCATCCTGCCGCAGACCTTTGAAGGCGGCATGCTGACCTCCAAGGAGATCAAGAACCTGACCTTTACCGGCGGTCGTCTGGACAAAGCCAAGGACCGCGACAGCACCGACTTCGAGGACATTGCCCTCAACAACAAGAACGGCCGTTTCGCTGGCACCGTGGCCGGCAAGCACTTTGATTTTGGCGGCCTGGACTACAAGCTCACCGACAAGATCACCGGCAGCTACCACTTCGCGCAACTCGATGAAGTCTACAACCAGCATTTCCTCGGTTTGATCGCCTCGCAGCCATTTGGCCCCGGCACCTTTGGCACCGACCTGCGGTTTGCCATCAGTGACGACCAGGGCGAGGCCCGTGGCGGCAAGATCGACAACAAGTCCCTCAACGGTCTGGTGAGTTACGCCTTGAGCGGGCACAAGCTAAGCGCGGGCTACCAGCACATGTCCGGCGACAGCGCGTTCCCGTATGTGGATGGCGCCGACCCGTACCTGGTGAACTTCGTACAGATCAACGACTTTGCCGGCGCCGAAGAGCGCTCCTGGCAAGTCCGTTATGACTTCGACTTCGTCACCCTCGGTGTCCCCGGTCTGACCTTCATGAGCCGTTACGTGAGCGGTGACAACATCAAGCTCAAGAACGGTGACGAAGGCAAAGAGTGGGAACGCAACAGCGAGATTAAATATGTTGTACAAAGTGGCGCGCTCAAGGATGTCGCCGTGCGTCTGCGCAATGCCACCTACCGTTCCAACTACTCCGCTCGCGATGCCGATGAAGTGCGTCTGCTGGTGAGCTATAGCGTTGCCCTTTGGTAATTCAGTACGTCAATAACAACAACTCCCAAGGAGACTTGAATGAACCTGTCAATGCGTAAACTAGCCCTCGCCGCCAGCGTCCTGCTGTTCACCGGCCAAGCGCTTGCCGAACCCAAACGTCCGGAATGCATCGCCCCGGCCTCGCCCGGCGGTGGTTTCGACCTGACCTGTAAACTGGCGCAAAGCGCGCTGTTCAACGAAAAATTGCTGACCAAACCGATGCGCGTGACCTACATGCCCGGCGGTGTCGGCGCGGTGGCGTACAACGCGGTGGTCGCCCAGCGTCCGGCCGATGCCGGCACCCTGGTGGCCTGGTCCAGTGGTTCGCTGCTGAACTTGGCCCAAGGCAAGTTCGGTCGTTTCGATGAAACCAACGTGCGCTGGCTGGCCGCCGTTGGCACCAGCTATGGCGCCATCGCGGTGAAGAGCGATTCGCCTTACAAGACCCTGGACGATCTGGTCCAGGCACTGAAGAAAGATCCGAGCAAAGTGGTGATCGGTTCCGGCGGCACCGTCGGCAGCCAGGACTGGATGCAAACCGCGCTGATCGCCAAGGCTGCCGGGATCAACCCGCGTGACCTGCGTTACGTTGCCCTCGAAGGTGGCGGCGAAATTGCCACCGCCCTGCTCGGCGGCCACATCCAGGTCGGCAGCACCGACATCTCCGACTCCATGCCGCACATCCAGAGCGGCGACATGCGCCTGCTGGCGGTGTTCGCCGACAAGCGCCTGGACGAGCCGGAAATGAAGGACATTCCGACTGCCCGCGAGCAAGGCTACGACATCGTCTGGCCGGTGGTGCGCGGCTTCTACCTCGGGCCGAAAGTCAGCGATGAAGACTATGCCTGGTGGAAAGCAGCCTTCGACAAACTGCTGGCTTCCGAAGACTTCGCCAAGTTGCGCGATCAGCGCGAGCTCTTCCCGTTCGCCATGACCGGCCCGGAGCTGGACACCTACGTGAAGAAGCAGGTTGCGGACTACAAAGTGCTGGCCAAAGAGTTCGGCCTGATCCAGTGATCGCCTCTGTCTAGCGGCTGCGGCTCCGTTTGGCGGAGTCGCGGCACAGGAGTTCCCCATGCTCTTACAACGCATTTTTGCTTCGGTGCTGTTGCTGGTCTGCCTCGGCCTCGCGCTGATGGCGTGGCCGTACCAAGCGGCTTTTTCCTACGAACCGGTGGGGCCTCGGGCCTTTCCATTGCTGATGCTCGGCCTGATGGGCTCAGCACTGTTGTACATGGTGTTCCGTCCGGCACCGATCAAGCACAGTGCTGACGAGCCGCCGCTGGATCGCGAAACCCTGACCAAGATCGGCATCTGTGTGGTGCTGTTGCTGGTATTCGCCGGTACTTTCGAACCCCTGGGCTTCATCGTCGCCAGCATCCTGATCGGCGTGCCCATGGCCCGTCTCTATGGCGGCCGCTGGGTACCGAGCATCGTGATCATCAGCCTGATGGCCGTCGGCCTCTACCTGCTGTTCGACAAGTTGATGGACGTGCCGCTGCCGCTTGGCGTGCTCGACGTTCTGGAGAACTGATATGGATACTCTTGGCTATTTGGGTCAGGGTTTCGGCGTCGCGCTGAGCCCGTACAACCTGGTGACTGCACTGTGCGGCACCCTGATCGGCACTGTGGTCGGCCTGTTGCCGGGCCTGGGGCCGATCAACGGCGTGGCACTGTTGATCCCGATCGCATTCGCCCTCGGCCTGCCACCGGAGTCGGCACTTATCCTGCTGGCGGCGGTGTACCTGGGATGCGAATACGGCGGCCGGATCAGTTCGATCCTGCTGAACATCCCGGGCGAAGCGTCCACCGTGATGACCACCCTCGACGGTTACCCGATGGCCCGCAAAGGCCTGGCTGGTGTAGCGCTGTCGCTGTCGGCATGGAGTTCGTTCATCGGTGCGTTTATCGCTACCTGCGGCATGGTGCTGTTCGCCCCGCTGCTGGCGAAATGGGCGATTGCCTTCGGCCCGGCGGAATATTTCGTACTGATGGTGTTTGCGATTGTCTGTCTCGGCGGCATGGCCGGTGACCGTCCGCTGAAGACGTTCATCGCGGCGCTGATCGGTCTGTTCCTGTCGACCGTCGGCATCGACGCCAACAGCGGTGTGTATCGCTTCACCGGGGACAACATCCACCTGACTGACGGCATCCAGTTCGTCGTGCTGGTGCTGGGCCTGTTCTCCATCAGCGAAATCCTCCTGCTGCTGGAAAAAACCCACCACGGCCAGGAAGCGGTGAAAGCCACGGGCCGCATGATGTTCAACTTCAAGGAAGCGGCGTCGGTGTTCGTGGTGAACATCCGTTGCGGCGTACTGGGTTTCATCATGGGCGTGTTGCCAGGTGCCGGTGCGACCCTGGCCAGTGCCGTGGCCTACATGACCGAAAAACGCATGGCGGGTGCCAAGGGTACTTTCGGCCAGGGCGACATGCGCGGCCTCGCGGCGCCGGAAACCGCCATCGGTGGCGCGGCCTGCGGTGCGCTGGTGCCGATGCTGACCCTCGGCGTTCCAGGTTCCGGCACCACGGCGGTGATGATCGGCGCCCTGTCGCTGTACAACATCACTCCGGGCCCGCTGCTGTTCCAACAGCAACCGGACATCGTATGGGGCCTGATCGCTTCGTTGTTCATCGCCAACGTGATGCTGGTGATCCTCAACATCCCGATGATCCGCATCTTTACCCGCATCCTCGCCGTGCCGAACTGGGCCCTGGTGCCGGTGATCGCGATCATTACCGGGATTGGTGTCTACGCGGTGCACGCGACAACGTTCGACCTGTTCCTGATGATCGGCATTGGCATCTTCGGTTATATCCTGCGCAAGCTGGACTTCCCGCTGTCGCCGGTATTGCTGGGCTTCATCCTCAGCGGCCTGATGGAGCAGAACCTGCGCCGCGCCCTGTCGATTTCCAACGGTGCGCTGGAAATCCTCTGGTCGAGCCCGATCACCTTCGGTTGCTGGGTCCTGACGGCGATCATGCTGCTGATGCCGCTCATCCGCATCTGGCGCAAACGTTCGGCCGCGCAACGCGTTATCGCCGATGTCTGATCGGTCACCCTTCAGAACCTGGTGGGGAACCCCGCTGGTCGGCCTGCTGGGCGGTTACCTCGCCAGCCAGGTCGGCTGGCCTTTGCCGTGGATGGTCGGCTCGTTGCTGGCGATCATCCTCGTACGCTGCCTGACACCCTGGCAATTGGCCGAAATCCCTGGCGGCCGCAAGTGCGGCCAGTGGATCGTCGGTATCGGTATCGGCCTGCATTTCACCCCGCTGGTGATCGAGCAGGTACTCAGTCATTTCGGTCTGATCTTCTTCGGTGCGTTGGTCACCAGCCTGTCGGCGGTTGTCGGCGTGTGGCTGATGCGCCGCACCGGTGAAGATCGCGCCACGGCGTTCTTTTCCAGCATGCCCGGTGGTTCCGGGGAGATGGTCAACCTCGGCGCCCGCAATGGTGCTGTGCTCAGCCGTGTGGCGGCGGGGCAGAGTTTGCGGGTGTTGGTGGTCGTGCTGTGCGTACCGGCAGCCTTCAAGTATTTGTTGGGCGACGGTGCGCCGATTTCCCACGCTGGCAGCATCGATTGGCGCTGGCTGGCAGTGTTGTTTCCCGCTGGTGCGTTGGCGGCCTGGATCTGGGAACGCCTGCGTCAACCCAACCCCTGGCTGTTCGGGCCGTTGCTGGTCAGCGCGGCAGTCAGCATCGGCTGGGATTTGCACATCGGATTGCCCAATGGCGGTAGCCAGATCGGCCAATGGTTGATCGGTAGCGGTCTGGGCTGTCACTTCAACCGGCAGTTTTTCCGGCGTGCGCCATCGTTCATGGGGCGCACCTTGATCGGCACGGTGTTGACCATGCTGATCGCCACGGTGGCGGCCTTGGGTTTGAGTGCGCTGACCCATCTGGATCTGCGTTCACTGACTTTGGGCATGATGCCGGGAGGTATTGCCGAGATGAGCCTGACGGCGGAAACCTTGCAGCTGTCGGTGCCGCTGGTAACGGCGATGCAGGTGATGCGCTTGTTGTTTGTGCTGTTTCTGGCGGAGCCGTTGTTCAAGTACTGGAATCGACAACCAGATTCTGTCTGATAGACCGAGTCGCCTGCTTCGCGAGCAAGCCCGCTCCCACAGGGTTCGCGTGATCCTTGTGGGAGCGGGCTTGCTCGCGAAGAGGCCCTCCAAATCAACGCTTAAACCGGCGGCAACCGCCACTCGATCGGCGTCTCGCCATTCTGCTCCAGAAACTTGTTGGTCCGGCTGAAGTGCCCGCAACCGAGGAAGCCGCGATAGGCCGACAGCGGTGACGGGTGCACCGAGGTCAACACCAGATGCTTGGTGGCATCGATCAGCTTCTGCTTGCTCTGGGCATGGGCGCCCCACAGCATGAACACCAGGTGCGGTTGCTGTTGGCTGACCACTTCAATGATTCGATCGGTGAAAAACTGCCAGCCCTTGTCCTTGTGCGCATTGGCATTGGCGCGCTCGACGGTCATGGTGGTGTTGAGCATCAGCACGCCCTGCTCGGCCCAGCTCTGCAGGTAGCCATGGTTGGGGATGTCGATGTTCAGGTCGCGCTTGAGTTCTTTGTAAATGTTCACCAGCGACGGCGGCGCCGGCACGCCCGGTTGCACCGAGAAGCACAAACCATGGGCCTGGCCCGGGCCGTGATAAGGGTCCTGACCGAGGATCACTACCTTGACCTTGTCCAGCGGCGTGGAATTGAGCGCGTTGAAAATCATCGGCCCCGGCGGATAGATCTCCTTGCCGGCCGCCCGCTCCTGTTGCAGGAAGTTTCGCAACTCTGCCATGTAGGGCTGGTCGAATTCGGCACGCAGTGCCTCCTTCCAGCTCGGTTCGAGTTTGATACGGTCGTCAGCAGTCATGGTTACATCCGGCAAAAACAATGGGGCGAACCCTAGGAAAGCGCATCACGCTTGTCAATTGATCTGACGCAGATCCGGCACTTTCCCACACAGCGATCATACTTAACCCTCAAATTCCCGATCGAGGTCACGATGAATCTGCACTTCGAAGAACTCACCGGCACCGACGGCGCACGCATCGGCATCGCCAGCCTGGATGCCGAAAAATCCCTGAACGCCCTGTCCCTGCCGATGATCAACGCCCTGCGCGATCGTATGGAAGCCTGGGCCAAGGACCCGCAAATCGTCTGCGTGCTCTTGCGCGGCAACGGCGCCAAGGCCTTTTGCGCCGGCGGCGAAGTGCGCAGCCTGGTGGAGGCCTGTCGCGTCCATCCGGGCGAAGTACCGCCACTGGCTGCACAGTTTTTTGCGGCGGAATATCGCCTGGACTTCAAACTTCACACCTACCCGAAACCGCTGATCTGCTGGGGCCATGGCTATGTGCTTGGCGGGGGCATGGGACTGTTGCAAGGGGCAAGCATCCGCATCGTCACGCCGAGCAGCCGCTTGGCCATGCCCGAGATCAGCATCGGCCTGTACCCGGACGTCGGCGCCAGTTGGTTTCTGTCGCGCCTGCCCGGCAAGCTCGGGTTGTTCCTGGGCCTGACCGGTGCGCACATGAACGGCCGCGATGCCATCGACCTGGACCTGGCCGATCGCTTCCTGCTCGATGAGCAGCAGCCGGAATTGATCGAAGGCCTGTTGCAATTGAACTGGCAGGAACAGACACCCATGCAGCTCAACAGCCTGCTCAAGGCCTTGCAGCAGGAAGCCGTGGCGCAGATGCCCGAAGCCCAGTGGCTGCCGCGCCGCCAGCAGATCGACGAACTGCTGGATGTCAGTGACGTGCGTTGCGCCTGGAAGGCGATCAGCGCCTTGCGCGATCACACCGATCTGTTGCTGAGCCGCGCAGCCAGGACCCTGAGCGAAGGCGCGCCGCTGACCGCTCATCTGGTGTGGGAGCAGATCATCCGTTCCCGGCACTTGTCGCTGGCCGAAGTCTTCCAGATGGAATACACCCTGAGCCTCAACTGCTGTCGTCATCCGGAGTTCAGCGAAGGCGTACGTGCCCGGTTGATCGAAAAGGATCAGAAGCCTCGCTGGCACTGGCCGGATATCAATAACGTGCCGGACGCGGTTGTAGAAGCGCATTTTCACAAGGCGTGGGAAGGTCGGCATCCGCTGGCGGATTTGTCCGAGTACTAAAGTCCGGGCATAAAAATTGTGGGAGCGAGCCTGCTCGCGAAGACGGAGTGTCAGTCGACATCAATGTTGCCTGACATTCCGCCATCGCGAGCAGGCTCACTCCCACAGGCTTAGTATTTGACTGAATGATTAGCGGTGGTTACCCCGCCAGTTGTGATCGCCACGTCCGCCACGATGGTTGCGCCAGTCGTGATCGCGATTGTCATTGTTCCAGCCCCCGCGGTTACGGTCGTCCCAGCCATGGTTCTGATGCATCCGGTAATCGCCCCGATATGGCTGGTAGTAACGCGGAGCAGGCTGGTAATAGCGAGGTTGATACATCCGCGGCTGCGAGTAATAGCGCGGTGTCGGCTGGTAATACCGCGCTGGCGGCATGTAATACCGAGGCTGCGGCGTGTAATAACCATTGGAATAGTAGGAACTCCCCCCGGCGTAATGGGTTGGCGCCGGCGAGGTATAGACCTCGGAACTGTAGTAACTACCTCCTTCGTCGTAGTAAGGCACGCACCCACCAAGGGACAATCCCAACACGGCTAGCAGAAGAATTCGGCGATACATAGCGGCCTCCTGGACCGCGGGTAAGCCACGCCAGCGACGCTGGCAGGCGACAGTCAAATGTTCGGTGACTGTCGAAATATCAGACATCGAATTCGGAATCTGGTGCGCCCTTGAAACAAGTAGAAACATCTGGCCGATGAAAGGTTTTTCATCCATTCACGCCCTGATTAACGGTGGCCACCGTGAAATCCACCGCCATGATATCCACCTCCGTAATGCCCACCGCCGCGATAGCCGTGACCACCGTAGTAACCATGCCCACCGTAGTAATAGGAGCGATAACCACCGTAATAACGCGGGCCGTAGTAACCGTAGTAATAGGGCGAGTAGTAACCGGGGTAGTAATAAGGTGCCCCATAGACGTCCGCTGGATAGTCGTAGTAGTAGCAGCCAGACAATCCAAAACCGAGCACTGCACCGAGCAACAATCGACGCAACATGGCGGCCTCCGTAAAGACCTGTGACAGCAGTCGGCACAGACCGGCTGACATCTGTTTTGACTGGTAAATTTCTGCCAAGTGCGACGTCGCATCCACCTTCGGATCAGCGGCGGATACGTTCCAATGCGGTGCACCAGCGCACCATCACCAGGCAGTCCGCCCTCCCGATCAGTCACCGCATCAACTTTATCGCGAGTAAGCTTGCATACAGGGGACTGAGTCGCCTGTGGTATTGGATATCGGTCAGGGAATTACCCGATTGGGCTACTACACCAACTTCATGAACCTGCTCGATTGCGCTGCCGTTGCTGTGTCGAGCGCGTTTATGAGCAATGGCTTGCCATGGGGCGTGACACTGTTTGGGCGGGCTTTTACCGATCAGTATCTGTTGAGCGTGGCGGATGCCTTGCACAGCCTGCTGTCGCGGGCGGATCATGCGACGTATCGGACCAAGCAAACCGGCCGTAACCGAACCTGCGTGGAAAAATCTCACTCCAGTTATGACTATTCATCATGAGCCTGCCTGATCTCTGCCCCGCCTGCGGTGCCCCCAACGACTGCACCCTGGCCGACCCGCGAACCGCTGACCGCGCCTGCTGGTGCTACGGCGTCAGCATCGACCCGGCCGTGCTCGAAGCATTGCCGGCGGAACTGCGCGACGCATCGTGCCTGTGCCCGCGCTGCGCCGAGGTCGAGGCGCAGTTGCAAGCAGCGTCCGGGTCGATCAAGTAAGATACGCGCCCCTTTCTTTACCGATCCTTAAGTCATGCGTGTCGACCGTTTCCTCAGCAACCTGCCGTGCTTCAACCGTAAGCAGGTGCGCCTGTTGCTGGTGGAAAAACGCGTCAGGGTTGACGGAAAAGTCGTCAGCGACCCGCACAGCGAAGTCCGCGAATTCAGCCGCGTCGAAGTCGACAACGAGGTACTGCAAGTCGGTAAACCCCAGCGCCATTTCATGTTGCACAAGCCCGCCGGATGCGTCAGCGCCACCCGGGATCCGCAGCACCCGACCGTACTCGATTTGATCGATGAACCGGACAAGGACGAACTGCACATCGCCGGACGCCTGGACTTCAACACCACCGGCCTGATGCTGATCACCAACGACGGCAGCTGGTCGCGGCGCCTGACCCAACCGCAGACCAAACTGCCCAAGGTCTATTACGTCGAAACCGAGCAGGACATCGGCCCCGAATACGCGACCACGTTCAGCCAAGGGCTGTACTTCGCCTTCGAAGACCTCACCACGCAACCGGCCGGGCTAGAGCTGCTCGGGCCAAAGTGCGCACGCCTGAGCATCGTCGAGGGCCGTTATCACCAGGTCAAGCGCATGTTCGGCCACTTCAACAACAAGGTGATGCGCCTGCACCGCGAGCGCATGGGGCCGCTGGTGCTCGACGACGCGTTGAAACCGGGCGAATACCGCCCACTGAGCGATGCAGAGATCGGATTGATCTAAGCAGGCGACCGCCGAGCAGAAGTTGTCGAACAATTTACCAACGGCACTTGCGCGATGACGTGACCCCTGCTTGAATCAGGACGCCGGCCGAAATGTGACCGATGAGTCACCCCATACTTCTAAGAAACTTTTTGCCGGTAGGAACCCTTGGGTTCCGGCCTCATCCGGCAGACTGCCCGCCAATAACAATACCCGTCGACCGGACTGCAATGGATCGACATGGGCCTCTCAAATTCCAGGCGTATGCCTACCTGTCACAAAGCTCGTGCAATCTCTATTGCGCGCATACCCGCTTGCCAGGAGTCTTATGACATGAGGCCAGAAATCGCTGTGCTGGATATACAGGGTCAGTATCGGGTTTACACGGAGTTCTATCGCGCAGACGCCGCAGAGAAGACCATCATCTTGGTCAACGGCTCGATGGCCACGACTGCGTCGTTTGCACAAACCGTGAAAAACCTCCATCCGCAGTTCAACGTCGTCTGCTACGACCAGCCCTACGCGGGCCGGTCAAAAGCCCACAACCTGCATGAAAAAATGCTCACCAAGGAAATCGAAGGGCAGATCCTTCTTGAGCTGATCGACCACTTCGCCGCCGAACACGTGCTGTCGTTTTCCTGGGGTGGCGCCGCGACCATGATGGCGTTGTCGCAACGGCCACGGCGCATCGAAAAAGCCGTGATCAGCTCGTTCTCCCCGGTGATCAACGCGCACATGCTCGACTACCTCGAGCGCGGCGTCGAACACCTCGGCAACCTGGACCGCGACCGGGTCGGGCACCTGGTGAACGACACCATCGGCAAACACCTGCCGTCGTTGTTCAAGCGCTTCAACTATCGCCACGTCAGCTCCCTGGCCGAACATGAGTACGGGCAGATGCACTTCCACATCAACGACGTGCTGCACAGCGATCGCCAGTGCTACCTGCACGCGGCGAAGACAATCGACGTGCCGGTGCTGTTCCTCAACGGCGAATGGGACGAATACACCGCCGCCGACGACGCCCGGTTGTTCGCCGGCCACGTGCAACACAGCACGTTCAGTACCATTCAGGCCACCGGCCACTTTCTCGACATGGAGCACAAAGCCGCCTGCCGAGACAGCCGCAACGCACTGATGGGCTTCCTGAAACCAGCGCAACACGAAAGCCGACCGCGTTACCACAACGTCCAGGAACACCATGCATTGGCAAGCTGAAGTAGCGTCATCGCGAGCAAGCCCCGCCCTGCTGCGTTAAACGTATTCTGCAGGCGCGAGGCTTGCCCGCGATCGACCGTCATGCGCTCCAGGCTTGGTTTCACCTGCGCTAAACCCGTCTGGTGCAAAGAAAAACTTCATTTCCACGCGCACATCTGGTACAAAGTCACCGCTCTGAGCGGGTGTCGTATAATGGCATTACTCCAGCTTCCCAAGCTGATAACGAGGGTTCGATTCCCTTCACCCGCTCCAATCGAATTTTGATCTCACGTCAGGATGGTTTTGACTGGGGATGTAGAGACAGAAAAAACCGGCCTTGATGGCCGGTTTTTTTGTGTCCGGGATTTGGATTAGCTTCTCCAAACTCTGAAAATTAGCGTTTTTGTGCAAGAACCGGGTTTTGTTAACGTTTTTCTTATCCCGATAAAGGATTTCTTCCACGGAGTCAGAGATTGCATCTCTTCGAAACGAAGACTACTATCTCCCAAAACGGGAGGAAGTGCAGTGCGTGTGATTGCAAAAGGGACATTGCGGGAGTTCTGGGAAAGTAGCCCGGCTTATGCTGACTCCGAAACACCACTGGTTGAATGGTATCGGCACATGGAGAAAGCCGTTTATGGCACGCCGCAAGAGGTTAAAGCGGAGCTGAGAACGGCCAGCATCCTCAAGGGTGGCAGGGTTGTATTCAACATCGGTGGCAACAAATACCGGGTAATCATGGCAATCGACTATCAGCGCCAGCTCGGCTTCATACGATTCGTTGGCACCCACGCCCAGTACGATCAGATCAACGCGGAGACCGTGTGATGGACATTAAACCTATTCGCAATCAAGAAGACCTGACTGCTGCATTTGCACGGGTGGAACAATTGTGGGGAGCTGAAATTGGTTCGCCTGAAGGCGATGAGCTGGAAATTCTGGCGCTGCTCATCGAGAAGTACGAAGACGAGCATTACCCGATGCCGCCCTCCGATCCGATTGAGGCAATTAAATTTCGCATGGACCAGCAAGGCCTGACCCCTCGCGATCTGGAACCCTTCATTGGCACGAGCGGAAGGGTATCTGAGGTGCTGAACCGCAAACGTAAATTGAGCCTGTCGATGATCAAGCGCCTGCACGACGGGTTGCGGATTCCTTACGAAAGCTTGCTGGCGGGTGTTGTCTGATGGCGAAGACTTCCCCCTAAACTCCAGCCTCAGTACAGGTTGTCTGACGGGAGATGCAGAGAACAAAAAACCGGCCCAAGTGGCCGGTTTTTTGTGCGCGGGATTTGGTGATGCGCCTGCCAACGCTAGTGTTAAGGGCTCACTTTTAAAGGCCAAACGGAAATCAACGCTAGAAAAAGCAACGTCCTACACGACACTGGGAAATGTCCGTAGACTTGCGCATTGCTGTGCCTTTGTCATGAGACCTATAGTCCGACCGCGCCCAAATGGCGTATCGGGTTTGGCGACTCGATGTCAATGGCATAGAAACCTCCGAGCCTTACTCGGAGCGTTTCTAACCGCACTTGGTTGCCTCTTTTTCGGTAGCTGTGCGTGGGAGACCTTCGGGTCTACCGGTTTTGCCATTTGTCCGGTTCGCCAACCCGCGTACAGCTACCACCCTATTGTTTGGCGACAATTGAGTGGTAGGTCTTCCACCTACAATTGGTAATCACTCATGAAAGAATTCATGGCTTTAACCAGCAACGCCGACGATCTACCCTCGCTGTTCGTCAACACCACCCAACCCCTGCACTCCCTGCTCAGCACCGCCAGCTACAGAATTCGCGCCGTGACGCAGCTTCTTGAAAACCTCGCGATGCGCGGCGACCTGACCTCTGACTCAGTTGTACTCAGTGACTTTGCGTTGCTGTGCTGTGTGCCCTTGCGTGACGGTTGCGATGTGCTGGATGTAATCGCTCGACGCATGGATGCAGAACCGTCCTGACGTCACATCGGCCAAACGCGGCCAGTTAAGAGATAGCGTGGGCGATAGTGGCGAGGGAACAAGCTCCCTCGCCACAGGTTGCAATTACTCGTCGCCACCCAGACGCTCATATCTTTTGCGTATGGATCACCGCAAGCGAGTAAAGAAGCCGTAGAGCTGCGTTGAGCCCGGTAACAGTTCCCTTATTCTCCCGGCTCACCCTTCGCCCCGAGATCAACATGCACAATTCAGAGTTGGGAATCATGATCATTTCAATGATCGGGTTGTTCGGCTTTGCCTCGTTTGCCTTTGAGTACTTGAGTGCCCGGCGCTCAAAAAAGAACAAGCCACAGTGATTTTTCCAAACCGTAAAAAGGGGCAGATGACGCTCATCAACTGTCCCTGTTTTGCATCAGCGGGTCGCGACGATAAACAGTCGCGGGAATGGCAACAGCACCGAACCATCGGCCAAGGCCGGATACGCCCGCTCGATAGCAGTCTGATATTGCTTCAGATACTGCGCCCGTTCCGCCTCGTCCAGCGGATCGAGAAACGGCCGCAAGCCGCTGCCCTTGAACCACTCCACCACGCCAGACGCACCGCCCGCGAGCGGATGATGGTAAGTGGTGCGCCACACATCGACGCGGGTGCAACAGGCTTTCAATATCGAATAGTAGCCACTGGCATCGGCCATTTCCGTCCGTTGCCCGGCGGCGCCCGCCAGTTTACCGACCCATGGGCCATCAGCGGCGACTTCACGCATCAAGCGGTGCGAGTGTTCATTCAGGTTGTCAGGCATCTGGACGGCCAGGCTGCCACCCGGCGCCAGTTTGCTAATGAGCGCGGGTAGCAACGTGGCGTGATCGGGCAGCCACTGCAACACCGCGTTGGCGAAAATCACATCGAACGGGCCGCTGTCATTCCAAGTGTCGATGTCAGCAACATCGAACTGCACCTGCGGCAAGCGCTTGCGTGCGGCTTCGATCATGTCGGTCGAACTGTCCAGCCCACGCACCGTGGCATCGGTAAAACGCTCTACCAGCAACTCGGTGGAGTTGCCGGGCCCACAACCGATATCGATGGCCGAACGCACGTCCCCGGCGGGGACGGCCGCCAGCAGGTCACGGGCGGGACGGGTGCGTTCATCTTCAAAAGCGACGTACTGTTTGGCGGACCAACTCATTGCGTTCTCCTGTCGGTGCGTTGTCCTCGGGCCGCTACGATACCGCGGCGAGCATCGCTAAAGGTTTCAGAACATCACCTTTTCGGTCACGTCGAGTGCTTGACCTCAATGGCCTGAATCCAACGCATAACCCCAATCCGCCTCTGGATCAATGCTGAAAAGAAAAACGGCGCGTGACTGAAGTCCCGCACCGTTTATGTTCAATCCTTGTGCTCAACTTTTAGCCTGCAACGCCTTGGCCATTTGCAGATGATTTTGCAATTTTGGCAGGGTTTCTTCGGCGAACGCCTTGATTTGCGGCACGTCGGTAGTTTGCGCTTCCTGCTGCAGCTGATCGATGGCCTCCTGGGTGGTCTTCACCTGACTGGCTGTATAGGCCTCGTCATAGGTCGCCCCATCCATGACTTGTGGCATCAGGGCTTTGGCCTTTTCGACAATTTCTTCGCGCGGGGCGACCGGCAAATCCAGTTGCCTGGCGATTTTCGCCAGATGCTGGTTCGCGGTAGTGCGGTCGTTGATGACGATAATGGTGTAGTCCTTGACCTCTTTGGACTCGGATTTCTGATGCGCCAGACGACTGGCTTCGATGTCGGCCATGCCTTTGGCCGAGGCCTCGTCGATGAATTCGGCGGGTGACTGGGCAAAGGCGCTGCTGGTAATCAGGCCCAGTAACGCGGCAAAACTGGCATTACATAATCGGGTGGCCATCCGGTTCATGGTCGCGCCCTCCTTGAAAAGTTCAAACGGGAGCTTTCGCCCCCGCCTCTCAATCAAAACCACCGGCATCCTTTAGCGGGATTTCTGACCGCCCTTGCGGCCCATGTCGGGTTTCGCCGGGTCTTTATCGACGGTCGTGGTGGTGGTTTTCCCACCCTTGCGACCGGATCCAGAGGCCTTCGTTCGATCGTTGGTGAAGTTTCCCGAGTTCGAGTTTCTTGAATTAGGCATGATTCTCTTCCTCTTGGTGATAGTCGCGGCGAGCTGTAGCCCCCATAGAATCTGAAGTTGCGCGTCCCAAAAGGTTTAGAAAATTACGTGGACACCACGACGAACGGTGCCCGGGTTTTCAGACCAGTCGCAGGTGATGTTCGCGTTTGGCGCAGTACATCGCCTCGTCGGCATGCCGGAACAATTGCTTCTCTTCGGTGCCGTGATCGGGGTATCGGGCGACGCCGATACTTGGCTGGATGTTCACGCTGTGCCCGTCCAGGCGCAGGGGCTGGACCAGAACCTGACGGATTTTCTCGACCACGATGTCGGTATCGCCCGCAGCGCGAATGCTGTGCAGCAACACCACAAACTCATCGCCGCCGATGCGGGCCACGGTGTCGGTTTCCCGCACGCAGCCCTTGAGCCGGTTGGCCACCGCTTGCAGCAGCATGTCGCCGACCGCGTGGCCATGGGTGTCGTTGACTTGCTTGAAGCGGTCGAGGTCGACGTACAACAGCGCCATGCGCCCGCGGTCCGCCCGGGCCACTTGCAGTGATGCCTTGAGCCGGTCGCGCAGCAGTTCACGGTTGGGTAACTGGGTCAGCTGGTCGTACTGGGCCATGTATTGCAGGCGGGCATGCAGTTGCTTGCGCTCGATGGCGGTCGCGACTTGGGCGCAGACGTATTGCAGCAGTTCCTTGTCTTGCTCGGTGTAGCGCTCGCCGCCCGGAATGCTTTTGACGATCAACGCGCCGATGGTGCCGTTTTGCGAGTTCAGCGGCACACCCAGCCAACACGGAGCGTTCTGCTCGGTCAACAGCACTTCGAAGCCGGCAGGAGGTGTGCACTGGTCCGGGGTCAACAGGATCGGCTGCCCCGTGCGGATCACCTCGGTGCACAAGCGCCCGGTCATGGTTCCGGGCTGTTCGGGCCGTGGCTCGCGGTCATCGACGTGATAAGGGAAATTCAACTGCGCGCAGTGCTCGTCGTACAGCGCCACGGAAAAATTCAGTGCCGGCAGCCATTCGCCGATGATCATGTGGATGCGTTTGAACAACGCCAGCAGATCCTCTGCCGCATGGGCCGCCTCGGAAATCGCATACAATGCTGCCTGCCGGGATTCGGCCTGCTTGCGTTCGGTGATGTCGCGGGCCACCGCGATGCGCAACTGATCGTCCTCGGACCAACGCGCCGACCAGAGGATGTGCACCACGCGCCCATCCTTGCGCAGGTAGCGGTTTTCGAAGTTGAGCTTGGGTTCGCCGCCCATGATTTCCCGGGCGGCGTCGAGGGTGCGCTGGCGATCGGCCGGGTGCACCATGTCGATCATCGGCTGGCCGATCATCTCATCGGCGCTGTAGCCGAAAATGCGCTCGCACGCCGCACTGACAAAGACGAAGCGCCCCTGTTTATCCACCGCACAAACGGCGTCCAGCAACAGATCGATATAGCTCGCCAGCGGCGCGGAATTTCGGTTTTCCATGGTTCAGCGTGGGTGTCCTGATAATGCAGCGCTTATCAATCATCCCTGCCCTGTCGGCCTTGCATCCTTGTGATCATATTCAAGCCTTGTTCGGCATCAGCCCCGGCAACGCATGGACCAGCGCGTTGATGGCGAAACCGATGAACATCACCCCGCACAACCGGGTGATTGCCAGTTCATGACGCTGGTACAAGCTGCGTACTCGCCGCGCACCGACAACGCCAATGAGAATAGCGTAGGCGAGCAACCCGCCGACGAAACTCAGGGCGATCAGCGCCGGCAGCATTGACCAGTTGAGCAGTTCCGCGCGGCTCGACAACAGCGCCGTGAACGTCGCCACCGCCACCGGATAGGCCTTCGGATTGGTCAGGCCAAACAGAATGCCGTGCCAGAACGGCTGCCGCGCCGGCCCCTGTGGCGCATCAGCGTTGCTGCGCCGGGCGCGCACCGCACGCCAGCCGAGCCAGAACAGGTACAGGCCGCTGAGCACACCGAGCACGTCGAACGCGGTACTGCCGATCTCCCGCGCACCGACAATCGCGATCAGCGCCGTGCTGCACCACACCACATCGCCGAGCAAATGCCCGCACAGAAACCCCGCCCCGGCCCGTCGCCCATGGGCCGCGCCAATGCCGAACACTGCCAGCACACCCGGCCCCGGGGTGATGCCGTAGATAAAACCCGAGGCAAGCACGGCCACTAGCAACGATGGGGTCATTGGGAGTCCTTTTGAACTGCTTGGTGAATGGTCGCCAGTCTATATCAGGTCATTGCCTGTCGACTGATACATCTCGACAGACGAACGGGCGGGCCCCGCCTCACTGATGACGGTGTAGTATGTTGTATTACAAACCACTACATCGAGACCACCATGTCAGTTATGTCCCTGCGCGTACCAGACGAAATCGCCGATACCCTCGCGAGTCTTTCCAAAGCAACGGGCCGCAGCAAATCATTTCTGGCCGTGGATGCGCTGCGTGAATACCTGGCCCGTGAAGCGTGGCAAATCGAGGAAACTCAGAAAGCCTTGAAAGAAGCCGATGAAGGTGACTTCGCGACACAAGAAGAAGTGAACGCAATGGCTGACAAGTGGACGGCGAATGCGCGTTGAGTGGTTGCGTACGGCGTTAAAGAATCTGGATGACGAAGCCGCGTACATCGCCATCGAGAATCCAGAAGTTGCAGCAGATTTTGTCCAGGCAATTCTCGCCAGTGTCGATCACCTTGCCCGATTTCCAGCGACGGGTCGTGAAGGACGCTTACCCGGTACCCGGGAATGGGTCATGCCTGATCGACCCTATTTGATTCCCTACCGGGTACGCCAAGGTCGGCTTCAGGTACTACGAATTTTTCATACGCGTCGCCTGCCACCTTCCAATGGGTGAAGGCCATTTTAGAAAAGCCTCTAGCGTTCGATCCCCTCCCCAATCCTCCGATTCAACCAGTTCAACGCCTGATCCCCACCCCGCCGTTTATGCCACGCCAACACAAAGGTGAACGATGGAATGTGAAACGGCGGTGGCACGACAACCAATGAGGACTCATCGATATCGCGTAAGCCGCGCGACGCAACGGTGAGGATCAGGTCGGAGCCGCTGATGAGCTGCGGGGCGACGCTCCAGTGTGGCAGGCTGATGGCGACACGCCGGCGCTCGCGCAAGGCAGTAAGCGCGCGCTCGATCTCCGGGGTGCCGCTGCCGCGCATTTCCAGCAGGACGTGGGGACGTGCCAAATAAGTGGCCAGGTCGAGGACACCATCGGCGGGCAGGCTGTTGCGGTCCACCAGGCAGGCGTAGTGCTCATCGAACAGCGCTGTGCTGCGCAATTCGTTGGGCATTTCCGGGAATACACCGGCGGCGACGTCAATGTCACCGTTAAGCACTCCTTCGAGCATGCTTTCGCGGCTGCCATGGCTGATTTGCAGGTCGATGCCCGGCGCTTCGCGGCGCAATGTTCGGATCAGTCCCGGCAAGACAATGGCGGCGCCGTAGTCGGACATCGCCAGGCGGAAGGTGCGCTGGGTGGTCGCCGGATCGAAGGCGTTCGGCGCCAGCAACGCTTGCACCTGGGCCAGGGCTTCGGCCAGCGGCGCCACCAGTTCCAGCGCTCGCGGAGTCGGTACAAGGCCGGCACCGGCGCGCACCAGCAGCGGATCGCCGAGCAGGTCACGCAATCGCGCCAGCGCATGACTGACCGCTGGCTGGCTCAAGTGCAGACGCTCGGCCGCCCGGGTCACGTGTTGCTCGCTGAGCAAGGCGTCGAGGATTACCAGCAAATTGAGGTCGATGCGTCGTAGATCATTCATCTGCTGCATGTTCTGGATAACAAAACGGAATTTAAATCTGCGCGACGAATACCCTAGAGTCCAGCAAAACCTGTTGGAGATCGATCATGAGTACGTTGCATTGGGCCGGTCTGATGGGGCTGGCGATGATCGCCGGGGCGGTGGTGCCGTTTCAGAGTGCGATCAACGTTAATCTCGGGCGTGGGTTGGGCCATCCGTTGTGGGCGACGCTAGCCTCGTTGCTGGTGAGCGTTATCGTGCTGTTGCCGATTATCGTTGCGATGCGTTTGCCGTTGCCGTCACTGGCATTCATCAGCAAGGCGCCGCTTTGGATGTGGGCCGGTGGCGCTTTTGGGGTGTGCTTTATTTCCTTGGCATTGGTGTTGCTGCCCAAGCTGGGTGCCGCAGGGTTCATGGCATTGGCGCTGGCGGGGCAAGTGGTGGCGTCGTTGTTGCTGGATCACTACGGCTGGTTTGGGTTGGTGGAGCGGCAGGTCACCTTGCCGAAGGTGTTTGGGGTGGTGCTGTTGATGGCCGGGGTGGTGTTGATTCAGTTTAGTGACGCTGCGGAAAAAGCGATGACAGCGACTTCTTGAAGATCAAAAGATCGCAGCCTCCGGCAGCTCCTACGGGGATGCGTGGTCCGAGCAGGAGTAGCCAAAGGCTGCGATCTTTTAAAACTTATCGAGTGTGCGCAACTTCTGCGGCAACCCCCACAGCAACAGCGCCACCGCAATCAGCGCACAGACACCAATGACATACAACGCCGGCGTGGTGCTGCCGGTCAGGTCCTTGATCCGGCCGACCATCACCGGGCTGACGATGCCGCCGAACTGGCCCAGGGTGTTGATCACCGCGATCCCGCCAGCAGCGCCCGCACCGGCACCGGCCAGCAGTTTCGGCGGCAAGGTCCAGAAGCTCGGGATGGAGGCGATGATCCCGGCACCGAGCAGGCCCAACGCGACAATCAGGGAGGTCGTGTGGTTGGCGAAGATCCCCGCGCAGAAGAACCCGACCGCACCGACCGCCACCAGACCGGCGACAAACTTGCGTCGCTCGCCAGAAGCATCGGACAGGCGTCCGATCACCACCATGCTGATGGCACCGCATATGTACGGGATGGCTGTCAGCAAGCCGATCATCACCGGACTTTCAGTACCGGCGCTGCGGATCAGTTGCGGCGCCCAGAAATTCAAGCCGTAGGACGCCACCTGAATCAGGAAATAGATCAGCCCCAAGGTCAGGAAACCCGGAATCCGCAGCGCGGCGAGCAGCGAACCACCGCTCTTGTGCGGCTCATGCTGGGCGATGCGGCTGGCCAGCAGGGTCTTCTCCGATGGCGTCAGCCAATGGGCGTCTTCGATGCGGTCCTTGAGCAGGGTCAGCACCAGCAAACCGAGGCCGATGCACGGCACACCACCGAGCAGGAACAGCCAGTGCCAGCCACGCATCTGCAACACACCGTCGAGGTGTTGCAGCACCAGGCCTGAGAACGGCGCGCCCACCAGGCCGGCGAACGCCGACGACAGGAACAGCATCGAGGTGATGCGCCCGCGATAGTGCTGCGGGAACCACAGGGTCAGGTAATACAGCACGCCTGGGGCAAAACCCGCCTCCATCGCACCGATCACGAAGCGCAGCACGTAGAACTGCCATTCGCTGTTGACGAACACCATTGCCGCCGTGGCCAGGCCCCAGGACATCATGATCCGGGCGATCCAGCGCCGGGCGCCGACCTTGTACAGCATCATGTTGCTCGGCACTTCGAAAATCACATAGCCGACCACGAACAACCCGGCACCCAGGCCATAAGCGGTGTCGCTCAGGCTCAGGTCGGTCTGCAGCTGAAACTTGGCGAAGCTGATGTTGATGCGGTCGAAAAAGGCGAACAGGTAGCAGACCATGATCAGTGGCATCAGGCGCCAGGCGACTTTGCTGACCAGGGCTTTTTCGGTGTCGTGGCTAACGGCCGGGCTCGCGCCCGCCTCCAGTGCATTAAGGCTCATTGCGTTTCTCCAGGCGGACTTCCCGTGGGTGTCCGATTGTTTTTGTTGTCTGGTTGAGTAGCTCAGCGGAAGTGCTTTTACTGTGGGAGCGGGCTTGCTCGCGAAAGCGGTCTGACATTCAGCAGTGATGTCGACTGACACTCCGTCTTCGCGAGCAAGCCCGCTCCCACAGGGTTTTCGGTTGGGTCAGGAAGGCACGGGGTGCAAATCACAATTGCGCCCGGCCTTGGCCAGCTGTCCGGGCACTTCATGACCGAGCAGCGCCGGCAGTCCTCGGGACAGCTTCAGCAGCAGCGGCAGATCGATACCGGTATGAATGCCGACTTCATCGCACAGGTTCACCAGATCCTCGGTGCAGATATTTCCCGACGCCCCCGGCGCAAACGGACAGCCGCCGAGGCCACCGAGGGCCGCGTCGAAGCGTCGGGCACCGGCCTCGTAGGCGGCCAGTACGTTGCACAGGCCAAGGCCGCGGGTGTTGTGAAAGTGCAGGGTCAGGTCCGCCGGGGGCACCCGCTGCAGCACCCGGCGCACCAGTCGGTCGACCTGACGCGGGTTGGCCATGCCCGTTGTGTCGGCCAGGGTAATGCCCTGGATGCCGAGCTCCTGATAGGCCTCGACGATTTGCACTACGCGGTCCTCATCGATCTTGCCTTCGAAGGGGCAGCCGAAGGTGGTGGCGATGCTGCCGTTGAGTCGCACGGGACTGTCGCCGACGAACTGCACAGTCTCGCCGAACGCGGCCAACGAATCTTCACAACCCATGCGCATGTTCGCCAGGTTGTGGGTCTGGCTGGCGGACATCACCAGGTTCAGCTCATCGGCACTGCACGCCAGCGCCCGTTGCGCGCCTTTTAGGTTGGGGATCAACGCGACGTAGATCACCCCCGGTTGCCGGGTGATGCCCTTGAACACCAGTTCGCCATCGCGCAGTGCCGGGATAGCCTTGGGCGACACGAACGAACCGGCCTCGATACGGCTGAACCCGGCCTGCGACAGTTGGTCGATCAGGGCGATCTTGTCAGCGGTTTCAACCCAGGTCGGCTCGATTTGCAAACCGTCGCGCGGGGACACTTCCTGCACGATCAGGCTATCGGAATAATCGGTGATCATTGCACCACTCCTTCGACTTTCAGGCGTTCGATGTCCATCGCGGTAAGGCCCAATTGCGCGAGGATGCCGTCGGTATGCTGGCCCAGACCGGGGCCGGACCAGTTCACGCCGCCGGGCGTCTCGGAGAGTTTCGGCACGATGCCCGGCATCTTCACCGTGGCACCACCGGGCAGTTCGGCATTGAGCAGCATGTCCCGCGCCTGATAGTGCGGATCGGCGACGATGTCGGCCACCGAGTAGATGCGCCCGGCCGGGACTTCGGCGGCTTCCAGGGCGGCCAGTACCTCATCGATCGGCAGGCTGCTGGTCCAGTGGGTGATGGCGGCGTCGAGCAGACTGCTTTTGGCTGCACGCCCGTCGTTGTGGGCGAATTCCGGCGCCTCGGCCAGATCCACGCGGCCGATGGTTTGCATCAGGCGCTTGTAGATCGGATCGCTGTTGCCGGCAATCACCACGTAGGCACCGTCGGCCGTCAAGTAGGTATTGGACGGCGCGATCCCCGGCAAAGCACCACCGCTGCGTTCACGCACATGGCCAAGCATGTCGTATTCCGGCACCAGGCTTTCCATGACGTTGAACACGCTTTCGGCCAGGGACACATCAACGATTTGCCCGCCGCCCTGCCCGGTCTTGACCCGCAACAATGACATCAGCGCACCGATCACCGCGTGCAGCGACGCCAGGGAATCGCCAAGGCTCACGCCGACCCGAGCCGGCGGCGAACCGGGCGTGCCGGTGGTGTAGCGAATCCCGCCCATGGCCTCGCCGATGGCACCGAAACCCGGACGATCACGGTACGGGCCGGTCTGGCCGTAACCGGAAATCCGCACCAGCGTCAGGTTGGGGTTGAGCGCATGCAACACGTCCCAACCGAGGCCGAGTTTTTCCAGGGCGCCGGGACGCAGGTTCTCGATCAGTACGTCGGCGCCGGTCGCCAGTTGCTTGACCAGCTCGATGCCTTCGGGGGACTTGAGGTTCAACGCCAGGGACTTCTTGTTGCGCGATTGCAGGTACCACCACAGCGAGGTGCCTTCGTGCAGCTTGCGCCATTTGCGCAGGGGATCGCCCTGGCCCAGGGCTTCGATCTTGATCACCTCGGCGCCAAACTCGGCCAGCATGCGCGCCGCAAACGGCGCGGCGATCAGCGTGCCGATCTCGATCACTTTGATCGCACTCAAGGGGGCAGTCATCGCGGGGTACCTCTTGTTCTTGGAATATGCGCCAAGGCTAGAGGACAGGGGGCTCGTGAATCCAACCTTCAGTTGGCAACGAGCGTTCGCGAAATGCGAACGCTCTGGGGGATTGTCGCGGCCTCAGGGCCGCCTTCGTCGGATCGCCGCCCGGAGCAAGCCCGCTCCCACAGGGATCTTCAGCGCTACACAGATCCAGTGTGGGAGCGGGCTTGCTCGCGAAGGGGCCGGCCCATTCAGCAGAGAATTCTCAGGTCGCCCCGCGTAAATGCTCAAACAACATCCGGCTCACCGGTGACAGCAACGCCTCATCGCGCACCACCAGAATCAACGCCCGGTCGGACCATTCATCCGTCAATGGCACCGCGTGCAAACCCAGTGCCCGACCAAACAATTCAAAGGCGCGTTGCGGAAGGATGCCGATACCCATGTTGGCCTGGACCATCCGGCACATCGCATCAAACCCCGGCACATGAATGCGCAAACGCAAAACCTTACCAGCCTGGCGCGCCGCCGCGTGGGTACGCATGTTGATCGAACTGGCAGCATGCAAGCCAACATAATCACTGTCCAGCGTGTCGGCAAACGCCACGCTCGACCGGCTCGCCAATGGATGGTGCGGCGGCATCAACACCACCAGTTTGTCCTGGCGATACAGCACGCTGTGCAGGCCTTTGATGTCACTGTCGATGGAACAGATCCCGAGGTCGGCCACCCCGTCGAGCACGCCCTGAATCACCCCGGCGCTTGGGCGTTCTTCGAGGTCGGTCTTGACCTGTGGGTGACGCTCGGAAAAATCCCGCAGGTCCTCGGGCAAAAACTGAATGATCGCCGACAGGTTGGCGAGCATCCGCACATAGCCGCGCACACCGTGGCTGTGCTCGCCCAGTTCAAGCCCCATTTTCTCGACGTTGAACAACATCTGCCGGGCATGGTGCAACAGGGTTTCACCGGCCGGCGTCAGGGACATGCCCTTGGCTTGGCGCACGAACAGGCTGATGCCCAGCGCCTCCTCCAGCTCCATCAAGCGCTTGCTCGCCGCCGAGACGGCAATCGCTTCGCGCGAGGCGGCACGGGTCAGCGTGCCCTCTTCATGCACGGCGACGAACAGTTGCAGGGTGATCAGGTCGAGACGGCGGATCAGGCTTTTTTGCAGCATCGGGTACTCGGCGAAGTCGGCTCAGGCGAATTCGCAGCATAGCGTTCTTCGCCCGCGTCGTGCCGTGGTCCGGTCACCGGTCGTGATAAAGTCGCCGCCCACAGACCTTTTGCCGTGAGACGAAGACCGCAATGACCGATTTCCAGGATGTCGATGCTCAACTTGAAGACTGGAACGCCTTGCGCAGCACCACTTCGTTCAGTGGTTTGCTGGTGGGCAACGGTGCCAGTCGCGCGGTGTGGGACGATTTCGGCTACGAGTCGCTGTTCGACAACGCCCGCACCGTTGAAGAAAAACCCCTGAGCCCGTCCGAGCTGAGTGTGTTCGATGCGATGCAGACCCGCAGTTTCGAGCAGGTACTGAGCGCGTTGAAGACCACCAGCCGGGTCAACAAGGCCCTGGCCGTCAGTTCCGCCGCCCCACGCAATCGCTACTACGCGATCAAAGAAGCGCTGATCAACACCGTGCATGCGGTGCATATCCCGTGGCGGCTGGTGGTGCCTTCGACGCTGGCAACCATCAATCAGGAACTGGCCAGCTATCGCACGGTGTTCACCACCAATTACGACTTGCTCAACTACTGGGCGGTGCAACACCAGCCTGAGGCGATCACCGATCTGTTCCAGGGCGCCGAACCCGGTTTCGACCTGAGCGACACGGCCACCGATAAAACCCGTTTGCTGTACCTGCACGGCGGTCTGCATCTGGTGCGCAATCAGGACGGTACGGCGCGCAAACTGATGTCGACCGAGGGCACGTTGCTGGGCAGTTTCGCCATCAACAACACGATCAAGACCCTCGACGACGTGCCGCTGTTCGTCAATGAAGGGCCTAGTGCGGACAAGCTCAAGACCATTCGCAGTTCGGACTATTTGTCGTTCTGCTACGAGCAATTACTCGGTCACGGCCAGGCGCTGTGCATCTTCGGCCATGCGTTGGGGGAGCAGGACAGTCACATCGTCCACGCCTTGCGCCTGGCGAAACCGCAGGTGCTGGCGATCTCGATTTACCCGCGCAGCAAGGCCTTCATCCAGCACCAGAAGCGACATTACGCGAAGGTGTTTGAGGGGACGGGGGTTGAGTTGCGGTTTTTTGATTCGAAGAGCCATGCGCTGGGTGGCACGAAGCTGGCGGTTCCGGTCGAGGTTTAGCGGCGACGCTGCTACCGCCATCGCGAGCAGGCTCGCTCCCACAGGTGACCGAGTTCCTTCAGATAAAATGCGGTCGAATGTGGGAGCGGGCTGCTCCCACAGGGGATGTGTGTTGAATTCAAAGCACCGGCAACGTCTTGTCCTTGACCACCTTGGACGAGCCGTTGGCCTTCACGCTGGCAATGCCTTTTTCCATGGCCGCCGGCGAGGAGTAGGCCTCGCTGCTGCCGATGATCTCGTGATTGCCTGCCTTTAGATTGAAATAAGGATGGCCATCCTTGGTGGTTTTCTTCTCGTAACGCTCATCCAGCGGGCTGTTGGCCTGGACCGAGGCGATGCCTTTGTCGGCGGCGGCGTGGGTGGTGTACAGCTCGCTGGTCAGAATGGTCTCGGCGTTGGCCGCCTTGAGGACAAACCTGAACTGGCCATTGCTGCTTTTGCTCACTTCATACCATCCGGACATGCTCTTTCTCCTTGGCGATTGAGAGGTTGCGCGCTTCACAGTAAAGACCAAGCCGGGATTTCTGTCGCCTGAACGGCCCCCTTCGCGGGCAAGCCCGCTCCCACAGGTTCAGCGTGATCCCTGCTCGCGATGGTGTCGACACTATCTTCCTTACTTCGCCGCAGCCCGCACCACCGACAACTCCGGCGCCGACGTCCGCCGCTGGCTCAGATACCGCGTACAACTCACCCGCAAGAACGAAGCGAAATTGACCACCACGCCGCGATAGTCCATCACCTCTTCATACAGCTTGGTGATCAACTGATTGGTGGTCATGCCATCGACCTCGGCGATTTCGCTGAGGATGTCCCAAAACTGATTCTCCAGCCGCAGGGTGGTGACCACCCCGCAGATGCGCAGCGAGCGGGAGCGCGACTCATAGAGAATCGGGTCGGCTTTGACGTACAGCTCGCACATGGACATGGCCCTCGTTACAGCGTGATTTTGGTACCCAGCAACCCCAGGAAACCGGCCAGCCAGTTCGGGTGCGCAGGCCAGGCCGGAGCCGTGGCCAGATTGCCCTGGACATGGCCGTCCGTCACCGCAATATCGATATACGTACCGCCCGCCAGTCGCACTTCCGGGGCGCAGGCCGGATAAGCGCTGCATTCGCGACCTTCGAGAACACCCGCTGCCGCCAGCAACTGCGCGCCATGGCACACGGCAGCGATCGGCTTGCCAGCCTTGTCGAATGCGCGCACCAGTTCCAGGACTTTTTCGTTCAGGCGCAGGTACTCCGGCGCACGGCCGCCCGGAATCAGCACTGCGTCATAATCGGCGGCGTTGACCTTGGCAAAGTCAAAGTTGAGGGCAAACAGGTGACCGGGTTTTTCGCTGTAGGTCTGGTCGCCTTCAAAGTCATGGATCGCCGTGCGCACGGTCTGGCCGGCAGCCTTGTCCGGGCAAACGGCGTGCACCGTGTGGCCGACCATCAGCAACGCCTGGAACGGCACCATCACTTCATAGTCTTCGACGTAATCACCGACCAGCATCAGAATTTTTTTCGCAGCCATGGGGAGGACTCCTCTGGAAGTGGGCTTGCAGGAGTATTCAAGGTAGTCCTTATCCGGCGGGTCGGGTAACAACCGGCTACTACCTTGTGGCGAGGGGGCTTGTCGGAATGCCCCCTCGCCACAAAGGTGTACCCAAAACTGTACGGATATTTCTGTAGCCAGCTGTAAGCGCCAAAGCGCGGGGTTTATGGCTAGATAACACCACCTCCCACCCTCCACGATTCTGGTTGCCAACATGTCCTCGCGCGAAAACACCGGCATGGCCCTGGGCCTGCTCGGCGTTGTGATCTTCAGCCTCACCCTGCCCTTCACGCGGATCGTCGTGCAGGAACTGCACCCGCTGCTCAACGGCCTGGGTCGGGCACTGTTTGCGGCGGTTCCGGCGGCGTTGCTGTTGCTGTGGCACCGGGAAAAATGGCCGACCTGGAAACAGGTCAAAGGCCTGACGCTGGTGATGGCCGGGGTGATCCTCGGTTTCCCGGTATTGTCGGCCTGGGCCATGCAAACTTTGCCGGCGTCCCACGGCGCGCTGGTCAATGGTTTGCAGCCGCTGTGCGTGGCGCTGTACGCCGCGTGGTTGTCCCATGAGCGACCTTCGAAAGCCTTCTGGGCCTGCGCCGCATTGGGCAGCGCGTTGGTGCTCGGTTATGCACTGATCAGCGGTGCCGGCAGTATTCAGGCCGGTGACTTGCTGATGCTTGGCGCCATTGCAGTGGGCGGATTGGGCTACGCCGAGGGAGGCCGGCTGGCGAGGGAGATGGGCGGCTGGCAGGTGATCTGCTGGGCGCTGGTGCTGTCGACGCCGCTGCTGATCGGCCCGGTGGTGTATCTGGCGCTGCAGCATCAGGGCGAGATTTCCGCCAAGACCTGGTGGGCCTTCGGTTATGTCTCGCTGTTTTCGCAGTTCATCGGCTTCTTTGCCTGGTACGCCGGGCTGGCCATGGGCGGCATTGCCCGGGTCAGTCAGATCCAGTTGCTGCAGATCTTCTTCACCATCGCCTTCTCGGCGCTGTTCTTCGGTGAACATGTGGAGCCGATTACCTGGCTGTTCGCTGGTGGGGTGATCGTGACGGTGATGCTGGGACGCAAGACCACAATCAAACCCCATGTGGGAGCGGGCTTGCTCGCGAATGCGGCTCCACATTCAACACCAATATCGACTGACCCAACGCCCTCGCGAGCAAGTCGGATCGCCGCACCGCCGCTCCCACAGGATCAGAGGTAACCGTCAGCGCGCAGCAACGTTTCCAGGCAATGTTCGCTAATGTGATAGAAGTCTTTCAGCTCTTGAATCTTCGCCAGCAACTGGGCCGGGTCCACCGGTTCGGCGCGTTTGACCGCCAGGATCATCTTGTTCTTGTTGGTGTGATCCAGTGAGATGAACTCGAACACCTTGGTCTCATAACCACAGGCCTCAAGGAACAACGCGCGCAAACTGTCGGTGACCATCTCGGCCTGCTGGCCCAGGTGCAAGCCGTATTGCAGCATCGGCTTGAGCAGCGTCGGGCTCTGGATTTGCAGGCGGATCTGTTTGTGGCAGCACGGCGAGCACATGATGATCGAGGCGCCGGAACGGATGCCGGTGTGGATCGCATAGTCAGTGGCGATATCGCATGCATGCAGGGCGATCATCACGTCCAGCTCGCTCGGCGCCACGCTGCGCACGTCACCGCACTTGAACACCAGGCCGGGGTGTTCAAGCTTGGCAGCCGCGGTGTTGCACAGGGTGACCATGTCTTCACGCAGCTCGACGCCGGTCACCTCGCCTTCGGCCTTCAAGGTGTTGCGCAGGTAATCGTGGATGGCGAAGGTCAGGTAGCCCTTGCCCGAACCGAAGTCCGCCACCCGCACCGGCTTGTCCAGCGCCAGGGGTGACGACGTCAGCGCATGGCTGAACACTTCGATGAACTTGTTGATCTGCTTCCACTTGCGCGACATCGCCGGGATCAGTTCATGCTGCTTGTTGGTCACACCCAGGTCGGCGAGAAACGGCCGGCTCAGGTCAAGAAAACGGTTTTTCTCACGGTTGTGCTCGGCCGATGGCACTTCACGCAATTGCTGAGGTTTACTCTTGAACAGCGATGACTTGCCATTTTTGCTGTATTCGAGCTGGGCTTCGTCGGTCAACGACAACAAATGCGCATTTTTGAACGACGCCGGCAGCAACTCGGCAATACTTGCCACGCCATCGGCCAGCGGCAGGTTCTTGGTGATATCGCGGGTCTTGTAGCGGTAGACAAAAGACAGGCAAGGCTGCGCCTTGACCGTCACCGGCTTGATGATGATCCGCTGCAGGTCCGTTTCATCGCCCACGTACTTGGCCAGCACCAGTTTGATGAACGCATTGTGCTCGAGGCTGGTTTGCAGCAGGTCGATGAACTGAGCGTGATGATCCGGCGCGAGGCTGGCGGGAGTGGCGGTGACGGACATGGAAAAACGGCCTCAGGCGATGCAAATCGGAGAATGTCGGTATTTTAAGGGGGACGAGGGCTTTGGGCACGGGGTTATTTTGCGACAGGTCCCAGTCACGCAGCCCAGGACCTCAATACAACCATTGAAACCTCAGGGTTCCACCAGGCGAAGCCTGCGGTTATTCGGTGAGTTAATAATGTGTTTGACGATCAACCCCACTGGCACTGCCCAGGTCAGTCCGCTGGCAGGGTCGGTCACCACGGCGACCGTTTCGGAACTGGCATCGATGTCCAGGCGCCGACGGTCGTTGCACGACTTGAGTACGCCATAGGCACGGCTAACCAGCCTTTCCGCCAAGTGCATCGGTACATCCATACCCTGCAGATTCTTCACCGCGCGACAAAACAGGACTTGATCATCGATCCCCCCTTCACTTTCATGACGCCCCAAAAACGCCTGGGCTATCGCCAATAGCTCCTCATTCAGCTCTGCATTTTCATCGCTGACCTTCATGCTCACGTCTCCTGAGGCACTTCTGTCGTGGCAGGACTGACTGCCACGGGCCGGGCGGCACGGCGCAAATCGGGCCCGGCGCAAGGCAGGCGTACGGCCGGATTGGGCATGCCACTGGGCGAAAGTTCATGGGTCATTTCAAATTCGGCACGTACAGACCAACCGCAAGCTTCCGACGTGCATTGCAGATACGCCACCCGCAGGAAAATATGTCGGCCTTCGCTGGTGCGGATGCGCATCCTGCTCAAGCAGTGCGGGCACACCATTTTATAAGTGCTCATGCTTGATTCCCGACGGTCATTTGGTGGCAATCAACCTGATCAAACGCAATACTGCTTGAGACGTTCATCGTGGCGCTCCGGACTTGCGAATAGTGTCTGCCAGACATAAGGAAGTGCATCGGGCAGACGCGTAATGGGTTCGAGCCATGCTCGTAGGAAATCACCTTGATACCATTAGGAAGTTTCGACATCGTATTCTTCTGACTCATCTTTGATGATTGATTACTTATTATGAAAAAAAGTACTCATTACGCATAAATTAGGCACTCAAAAAGCATATGTCAAAAGGAAGAGGCTCAAATTGCGTAGCAAAAAATCACAAGCTGTTTTGGCTCGACTAAAGCAGATTACTGGCACAAAAACCGATGCTTCTTTATCTTCCGCGCTACAGATCAGCCCGCAGACACTTAGTAGCTGGAGAGGCCGCGACAGCACGCCATACTCATTATGCGTAGATATCGCACAAGCGCGGGGAGTCTCCCTTGACTGGTTGCTGCTGGGTGAAGGGCCGATCCTGAGACAAAAAGTTACTGACTCTTCGGAGGCTGATCAGGAAAGCACAACACGGGAAAACACCATTCTCGCGCTCTGGCGGTTGCTCGACGAAGATGATCGCTGCGCCATACAAAACGCACTCGAGGAAAAGCAACGACTGCGTGACATGGAACTCAGACTTTCCGAAATGGCCTCTATTCTCGCAACACTTAAATCCTCGACTGAAACTTGAAGACATATGTCATCAGAAGTTTCATTGCTTCAAGACGTGCCACGGGCAACAGATAGAAATGCGCTGATAACACGCCAGCCGGAACACACGTATCAAGTAAACCACGTCCGTCACCCACACCAAGGCAAGCCTTCCACAGACCATCATTTTCGCCCTCTCAGGTGTCGAATGATTTCGCCGATACCGGCGCTATCGATCCATTGCATAAGCTTGATGCTGATAGGAATAACGACCAGTGCGCAAAGAAAGGCTGTCACGCCTCCTGTCAGAAAAGGCGCCAGCGGATGTGCGACAGGCGTAAAGAGGTAACCGACACCTGCAGACAGCAACCAGGAACCAATGCGCTGCCAGGCCTTGAAGTCAGTGCGAGTGGTCGTGACCAGCCACGCTCCGAGCATTGCACCGAACAGTGCCTCGCCATCAACGACTGGCAGCGTTGCAATCCCCATTCCCAACATGAGCCCACTGATACCGTTGTAGGTCGAATCAGTCAGGCTCATGTGCACCTCGCGCAACGACCGAGTCCACGATGATCGCTCCCGACTCGATGGCCTTTAGCAAGGCGGAACTGCGCGAACTGACTGCGAATTTTCGGCGAATATTGGCGAAGTGAAAATTGACGGTAGATTCCGTGCAATTCTCGATCCTGGCGATCTCCCAGGAAGTCTTGCCCTTGAAACACCACATCAGGACTTGTGTTTCTTTTGCCGTCAGCTTCGCCGTTGGCGTACGTCCCTCTCCGCCAGGAGCTACTCGTGCCAAAGAGTCATTCGATTGTTGGGTTGTCATAAGAATCCCTCTTCGCGGGAACACCCGTCGCTGGGCGTCCACTGTTAGAGAGAAATACTGATGGCAAGGCCGAACCCGGACAATTAACGGGAGTTGTAACGACGGGCGCTACACAACGTCATGACATGACTTAGCCGAGTACCACCAACCGGTTCGGCAACTCATTGCGCACATGGGTCACTGGCACATGCACCTTGAGCAACTCGCCACAGGCTTCGACGCAGCTGACAAACCCTTGCAGCGTCTGCCCCTGCTTCACCTGCTGGGTAAACGTGGCGACGATCGCGTCCCAGTTCTTGTTGTCCAGCCGGCTGGAAATCCCTTCATCCACCAGGATCTCCACATAACGCTCGGCTTCGGAAACGAAAATCAGCACGCCGGTGCTGCCCTCGGTGTGGTGCAGGTTCTGCTCCAGGAACTGCCGGCGCGCCAGGTTCGAGGCACGCCAGTGGCGCACCGAGCGCGGTATCAGATGGGTGGTGACTTTCGGCAGGCGGAACACCAGGCACAGCACGATGAAGATGGCCCATTGCACCAGCAGCAGGCTGTGCAGGGTCAGCCAACCGGTGAAGTAATGCACGATGCCCGGTACCAGCAGCGCCAGCAGACTGGCCCACAGCAACGGGATGTACGCATAGTCGTCGGCGCGGGCAGCGAGTACGGTCACCAGTTCTGCGTCGGTCTCGCGCTCGACCCGGGCAATGGCCTCGGCCACTTTGCGTTGTTCGTGTTCAGTCAGTAATGCCATGTCGTGAAGTGCCTGCTCATTTTTATTATCACCAGCCGCCGGACGAACCGCCCCCGCCGAAACTGCCCCCGCCGCCGCTGAAGCCTCCCCCTCCACCGCCGCCGCCAAATCCACCACCGCCAAAGCCGCCCCCGGATCCACCGGAGCCGCCCCGGCCAGCGGGAAGGATACCGAGCATCTGGCACACAAAAACAGTCAGGATGAACAACATCACCAAAAACACGAACAACCCGGGATGCCGCGCAACGAAATCGTCCCCCGGATCACCTCTGGATTCATACGCCGTGGAGGGTTCGTCCAAGGGATTGCCGCCCAGTACCACCAGCATTGCTGCCACGCCGTCACTGATGCCTTTACTGAAATTGCCGGTCTTGAACGCCGGCGTGATGACCTGGTTGATGATCACCGAACTCTGGGCATCGGTCAGGCGATCCTCCAGGCCATAACCGACTTCGATACGCAGCCGGCGCTCGTCCCGGGCGATGATCAGCAAGGCGCCGTTGTTCTTGTCCTTCTGCCCGATGCCCCAGTGGCGGCCAAGTTGGTAACCGAAGTCGGCGATGTCGGTGCCTTGCAAATCCGGCAAAGTCACTACCACAAGCTGCTCGCCGGTGGCTTGCTCATGGGCCTGAAGTTGTTGGGTGAGTTGCTCGCGCACCGACGGCTCGATCATTTGCGCGTTGTCGACCACCCGTCCGATCAGCGCCGGGAAGCTCAGTTCGGCCCGGGCCGTGATCGTCACCACCCACAACAACAGCAACAGGCCTGTTTTCAGGACGCGCATTGGCAACCTCTTACGTGGCGATGCCGATTACCGCTGTTCAGAATTTGACCTCGGGGGCCTTTTCCGCCCCAGGTGTGGCTTCGAAGGTCTCGCGCACCGGCAGGTCGCTGTACATCACGGTGTGCCACAGGCGACCGGGGAACGTGCGGATCTCGGTGTTGTATTTCTGCACCGCGAGGATGAAATCACGCCGGGCCACGCTGATCCGGTTCTCGGTGCCTTCCAGTTGCGACTGCAAGGCGAGGAAGTTCTGGTTGGCCTTCAGGTCCGGATACCGCTCGGAGACCACCATCAAACGGCTCAAGGCGCCGCTGAGCTGGTCCTGGGCCTGTTGGTACTGCTTGAGTTTTTCCGGGTTGTCGAGGGTCGAGGCATCCACCTGGATCGAGGTGGCCTTGGCCCGGGCCTCAATCACCGCCGTCAGGGTCTCTTCTTCATGTTTGGCGTAGCCCTTGACGGTTTCCACCAGGTTGGGAATCAGGTCGGCGCGCCGCTGATACTGGTTCTGCACCTGACCCCAGGCGGCCTTGGCCTGTTCATCGAGCGTCGGGATGTTGTTGATGCCGCAGGCGGTCAGCAAAGTGGCCAGCATCAGCAGCGTGGCGACCTGCAGGCGCGAACGGTAGGTTGGACTTACATTCATCAGGCTGACGCTCCCTTGTACAGTTCATGAAAAAACCGACCGTGAATCCTTCTGAGCCGGCTCTTGGGGCATAATCGCCCGCGCCTCTGGATTGCAACGGGCCGATGGGCTAAAAAGAGGCCCTGCGCAAAAAAGCATCCGCCATCTGGCTGCGGTTTTTTGGCTCTGGTCTTTTGAGCCGGCACCCGAACAACAATAGACGCTCCCTAAATTTTGGCTGGCCGGCGTGTGCATCGCCGTTTGGGCCCTTGAGAAAACTATTCATGAAGAAGCTGTGTTTGCTGGGCCTGTTCGTCAGCCTGGCCAGTCATAACGTATTGGCCGCCACGACGCCCGCACCCCTGGAGAACAAGGAAGCCTTCGTCAGCAACCTGATGAAGCAAATGACCCTCGATGAAAAAATCGGCCAGCTGCGCCTGATCAGCATCGGCCCGGAAATGCCGCGCGAAATGATCCGCAAGGAAATCGCGGCAGGCAACATCGGCGGTACGTTCAACTCGATCACCCGCCCGGAAAACCGGCCGATGCAGGACGCGGCCATGCGCAGCCGCCTGAAGATCCCGATGTTCTTCGCCTACGACGTGATCCACGGCCACCGCACCATTTTCCCGATCCCGCTGGCCCTGGCCTCGAGCTGGGACATGGACGCCATCGGCCTGTCCGGGCGCATCGCCGCCAAGGAAGCCGCGGCTGACAGCCTCGACATCACCTTCGCGCCGATGGTCGACATCTCCCGCGACCCGCGCTGGGGCCGCACCTCCGAAGGCTTCGGCGAAGACACCTACCTGGTGTCGCGCATTGCCGGCGTGATGGTCAAGGCGTTCCAGGGCACGGGCGCCAACGCCGCCGACAGCATCATGGCCAGCGTCAAGCACTTTGCCCTGTACGGCGCGGTCGAGGGCGGCCGCGACTACAACGTGGTCGACATGAGCCCGATCAAGATGTACCAGGACTACCTGCCACCGTACCGCGCTGCCATCGATGCCGGCGCTGGTGGGGTCATGGTCGCGCTGAACTCGATCAACGGCGTGCCGGCCACGGCCAACACCTGGCTGATGAACGACCTGTTGCGCAAGGAGTGGGGCTTCAAGGGCCTGGCCGTCAGCGACCACGGGGCGATTTTCGAGCTGATCAAGCACGGCGTTGCCGCCGACGGTCGCGAAGCGGCGAAGCTGGCGATCAAGGCCGGCATCCACATGAGCATGAACGACACCCTGTACGGCAAAGAGCTGCCAGGGCTGCTGAAGTCCGGTGAAATCCAGCAGAGCGACATCGACAACGCCGTGCGTGCGGTACTGGGCGCCAAGTACGACATGGGCCTGTTCAAAGACCCGTACCTGCGCATCGGCAAGGCCGAGGATGATCCGGTCGACACCTACGCCGACAGCCGCCTGCACCGCGCCGAGGCCCGTGATGTGGCACGCCGCAGCCAGGTGCTGCTGAAAAACCAGAATGACACCCTGCCACTGAAGAAGACTGCAAAAATCGCCCTGGTCGGTCCGCTGGCCAAGGCGCCAATCGACATGATGGGCAGCTGGGCTGCGGCCGGTAAGCCAGCGCAATCGGTGACCCTGTTCGACGGCATGACCAACGCCTTGGGCGACAAATCGACACTGATCTACGCCCGTGGCGCCAACATCACCAGCGACCCGAAAATCCTCGGTTACCTGAACTTCCTCAACTTCGACGCCCCGGAAGTAGTGGATGATCCGCGCCCGGCAAACGTGCTGATCGACGAAGCGGTGAAAGCCGCCAAGGATGCTGATGTCGTCGTTGCCGCCGTCGGCGAATCCCGTGGCATGTCCCACGAATCGTCGAGCCGCACCGACCTGAACATCCCGGAAAACCAGCGCGAGCTGATCCGTGCCCTGAAGGCCACCGGCAAACCGCTGGTGCTGGTGTTGATGAACGGCCGTCCACTGACGATTCTCGAAGAGAAAGAACAGGCTGACGCGATCCTGGAAACCTGGTTCACCGGCACCGAGGGCGGCAACGCCATCGCCGACGTGCTGTTCGGCGACTACAACCCCTCGGGCAAACTGCCGATCAGCATCCCGCGTTCGGTCGGCCAGATTCCGACCTACTACAACCACCTGACCATTGGCCGGCCRTTCACTCCGGGCAAACCGGGCAACTACACCTCGCAGTACTTCGATGACACCACCGGCCCCCTGTACCCGTTCGGTTACGGCCTGAGCTACTCCGAGTTCAGCCTGAGCGACATGGCGCTGTCATCGACCACACTGAACAAGACCGGCAAGCTCGACGCCAGTGTCACGGTGAAAAACACCGGCAAGCGTGACGGCGAAACCGTGGTGCAGTTGTACATCCAGGACGTGGCCGGCTCGATGATCCGCCCGATCAAGGAACTGAAGAACTTCCAGAAAGTAATGGTCAAGGCTGGCGAGCAGAAAGTCGTGCACTTCACCATCACCGAGGACGACCTGAAGTTCTACAACACCCAGCTCAAGTACGCGGCGGAGCCGGGCAAGTTCAATGTGCAGATCGGCCTGGATTCCCAGGACGTGACGCAGCAGAGTTTTGAGTTGCTCTAATCCCGGCAACAACGCAATACAAATGTGGGAGCGGGCTTGCTCGCGAAAGCGATCTGTCAGTCGACATCATCATTGACTGACACTCCGTCTTCGTCGGATCGCCGCCCGGAGCAAGCCCGCTCCCACATTTGGTTTCTGGTGTCTAAAAGATCGGCGTCAACCCCGTCGATCCAGCAGATTTACTACCACCCGATCCACCCATCCCCACACCCGCTGCTTGACTCGCCGCCACAACGGCCGACGCTTCCACTCCTCCAGACTGACTTGCTCACTCAACCCGAAGTCCCGTTCGAAACTCGCGGCTACCGCTTGGGTCAATCCGGGATCCAGTGCTTCCAGGTTGGCCTCCAGGTTGAAGCGCAGGTTCCAGTGATCGAAGTTGCACGAACCGATGCTCACCCAGTCATCGATCAGGACCATTTTCAAGTGCAGGAAACACGGCTGGTATTCGTAAATCGTCACCCCGGCCCTGAGCAGTCGCGGGTAGTAGCGATGGCCGGCATAGCGCACGGATGGGTGATCGGTACGGGGGCCGGTCAGCAGCAACCGCACATCGACGCCCCGGGCAGCCGCCCGGCGCAGGGAGCGGCGGACTTTCCAGGTCGGCAAAAAGTACGGCGTGGCCAGCCAGATCCGTCGCTGACCGCTGTTCAGGGCGCGCACCAGCGATTGCAGAATATCCCGGTGTTGACGGGCGTCGGCATAGGCCACACGGCCCATGCCTTCGCCTATGGACGGCACCCGTGGCAGGCGCGGCAGACCGAAATGCGAGGCCGGTCGCCAGGCACGTCGATGGCGGTTGGCAATCCACTGACGATCAAACAGCAGTTGCCAGTCGAGCACCAGCGGACCGGTGATTTCCACCATCACTTCGTGCCATTCGCTGACGTCTTCGCCCGGTGTCCAGAACTCATCAGTGACACCGGTGCCGCCGACCACGGCAAGACTCTGGTCCACCAGTAACAGCTTGCGATGATCGCGGTAGAAGTTGCCGACCCAGCGCCGCCAGCTCAGCCGGTTGTAGAAACGCAGTTCCACCCCGGCAGCCATCAGCCGCTGACGCAAAGTCAGGGTGAAAGCGAGGCTGCCGTAATCATCGAACAGGCAGCGCACCCGCACACCGCGCTCGGCGGCCTGCACCAAGGCCTGGACCATGGCTTCGGCGCAGGCGCCCGCCTCCACCAGATACAGCTCCAGTTCGACCTGTTCTTCAGCCCGGGCAATCGCCACCAGCATGCGCGGAAAAAACTGCGGACCGTCGATCAGCAGTTCGAAATGGTTGCCTTCACGCCAGGGAAAAATCGCTCCGGCCATGTCAGCGCGCCGTGAATATCAGTACCGCACTCACCGGCACTGAAAGACTGATCGCCGACAAACCGGCCATTTTGCGCAACGCTTCCAGGCCGGGAGCCAAATCAAAATCTTCGGCGTTGATTACCAGAGGTTCGAGGGTCACCACTTGAAAGCGGCGGTCATCGAGACGGGTCGCCAGCAGTTCGGCTTGGTACTCGTGTTGCTTGCCGTGCAGGTCGACCGTCAGCGGCAGGCGCAACTCCAGCTGTGCGCCGGGAGCGAGGTCGTTGATCGGGCGCAGATCGATTTTCGTGGTGATCAAGGCGTCGGGAAACCGGTCGATCTGGAACAATTCCTTGCGCATGCGTTCATCGCGCAACGGGATGCCGCTGTTGATCGACTCCAGTTCGACTTCCACCTGTGCCAGTCCCTCGGGATCGACCTTGCCGTGCAACACCAGGAAGCGCTGCACTTCGGAGACATTGGCATTCTTGGTGCTGACAAACGACAGGCGCGAAGACTCGCCGTCGAGGTACCAGTCGGCGCGGGCCGACAATGTGGCGCCGGCCAGCAGCAGGAAAACGAGGGGTTGGAGGGTGGAGCGCTTGAACATAGAGACTCGTGGGGCAGATAAACCTGTGCTGAACCTTAACTGGCCTTCAGCGCATTGCAAGCCGTCTATTACTCCAAACCTGCCTTTGTGGCGAGGGAGCTTGCTCCCGCTCGGCTGCGAAGCAGTCGCAAAACCTGTCATTGCGGTTTGCCTGATGGAACCTGTTGCATGGTTTTGGGGGGCCGCTTCGCGACCCAACGGGGGCAAGCCCCCTCGCCACAAAAGCCTTGTCCTCACCCACGAATCTATTCGTGTTCAAGGCTGCAAGCGGCAACCCTGGCGCTCGCCGATCCACACCGCGCTGTTGCTGCGGCCCATGCCGCTGACCGTGACACGCTTGCCGGCCGGGTCATCGGTAAAGCCGCTGGCGGGCAGCCACTGTTTCACATAACCGTGGCAGTACTCGGCATCGTTGTTCATCACGTAGCGGCACGAACAGTACTCCTTGGTGGTGTAAGCGCTAATGATGTCGGGGAACGCCCACAGCGCCACCCGTTCGTGCCAGATCCAGCCGAGCAAGGCGATCAGCAGGATCAGCAACAGAGAGCTGACCGGTCGACGGCGAATGAAACCGCTCATGGCTGCACCTTCCCGGCAAACGCCTTGAGCGCGAGCTGGAGCAATTGGTTGTGCCGGTAACTGCCGTCGCGGTCATCGCCGTAGCGGACGATCACCAGCTGTTCACTGGGGATCACGTACATCGCCTGGCCCCAATGACCCAACGCGGCGAAGGTGTCGCCGGGGGCATCGGGCCAGGGTCGTGCCGCGCCCTCAACGGCTCGATTGAGCCACCACTGGCCGCCGGGGACGGCATCGTCTTGATCGGCGTGATAGTGAGCGAACGGTTCGCGGTTGAATGCCACCCAGTCCTTGGGCAGCAGTTGCTTGTCTGCCCAGCGACCCTCGCGTGCCATCAACAGACCGACCCGGGCCAGATCCCGTGCAGAGAGGTAGGCATAGGACGAAGCGACGAAAGTGCCCGTGGCATCTGTTTCCCAAACGGCATGGCGAATGCCCAGCGGCTCGAACAATGCAGTCCACGGATAGTCGAGATAGCGGCTGGGGCCGACGATGGTTTTCAACGCGGCGGACAACAGGTTGCTGTCACCGCTGGAGTAGCGAAATGCCTGGCCCGGTGCCGCGTACTCGGCATGCGCTGCGGTGAACGCGGCCATGTCGCGGTGACCGCGGGTGTAGAGCATGGCCACCACCGACGACTTCAGCGGTGCGTATTCATAGTCCTCTTGCCAGTCGATGCCCGAGGCCCAGTGCAACAGGTCGGCCATGGTCGTGGAGGGGTGCTTTTGCAGCGGTGGATAAAACTTCTGTACCGGGTCCTGCAACTTGAACAGCCCTTCGCCGTAGGCCACACCGAGGACCGTGGCCATCAGGCTTTTACTGATCGACCAGGTCAGGTGTGGTGTCTCGGCCGTCGTCGGGCCGGCATAGCGTTCGTAGATCAACTGGCCGTCGCGGATCACCAGCAAGGCATCGGTGCGAATGCCCTGGCGAGTGGTGTCATCGCGGGTTGGGAAGGCATAGGCCTCCAAGGCTTGAAGCGCCGGGCCGGTCGGTGTCGGGGCGGTCGGCCATTGCTCGGCGGGCCAGTTTTCAGCCTGGGCCGTGAGGCTGAGCAACAGCAGGAAAATCAGGGACAAGCCTTTGGGCATGGCGGGGGCTCGGAGATTGAACCTGCTGAGCCTAGTCGAGGTTGATGACAGTTCAGAAATTTGTGCTGCCAATCAGTCCGTCTTCGCGGGCAAGCCCGCTCCCACAGAGATCTCGCTCACACCAAAGATCCATTGTGGGAGCGGGCTTGCTCGCGAAGGGGCCAGTCAATTCAACGAAGATTCCGCCAATGCCTTGGCCAACCTCTTCCCCCGAGCCCCCGCCGCCAACTCCATCACCGCCTGATCCCGCTGCCACATCGTCGCCCACTCTTGAGGCCCTCCAGCCAGCGCCTCATT
This sequence comes from Pseudomonas sp. P4_B4, assembly GCF_056402255.1. Lineage (NCBI taxonomy): Bacteria > Pseudomonadati > Pseudomonadota > Gammaproteobacteria > Pseudomonadales > Pseudomonadaceae > Pseudomonas > Pseudomonas sp. P4_B4. Next base: position 29,508 of record NZ_JBFUHS010000020.1, on the reverse strand, counting down.
CACCTCAGCCTTGAGCCCATCGAACTGTGCAAACAACCCGCCAAGTAACACATGCCCGGCCGGATGGGTCGGTGGCTGGCGGCTGGATTCCGAGCACCCCGCGAGCAACCCCAGCAACCGCAATTGCAAGCCTTGTGGCCAATCGCATTCTTGGCCGACGCCATACAACCACGCCGTCATGGCGCTCAGTACATAGATGTCTTCCAGCGTGCGGAACGGTTTGACGTACGCGTCCCAACCATCCCCCGCCAGCAACTCGCACAGCGCGTTATCCAGAAACAAGCGGCCATGGCTGATGTCCGGCATCAACGGGATCAGCGCCAGTTTTTCCACCTGCACACCCGGCTCATCGCGATAGATCACCGCCAGGCTCAAGCGTGGATCGGCGCCGGGCTCCTCGCTGCGTGCCGCCACCAGCAGCCAGTCGGCGGCATTACCGGCGGTGACGAAATCCTTGCGTCCGCTCAGGCGCAAACCGCTCAGTCGGGTTTGCATGTCGGCCGGGCGCAGGCTGCGCTGTTCGGTGGCACACAGCGCGCCCAGGCTCAGTGGCGCGCTCGGCCAGAGCATGCGTAAGGCCGCCTGATAGCCCACCAGAAACGCCAACCCCGGTGTCGCCATCAACCGCCCGCCAAGCACTGCCAATTCGAACGGCGTGACCGTGCCCAACTGCTGCAACAAGGTCGCGAAACCTTCGGCCAGATCCGGGTTGGCGGGTAAGCGATCACGGCGGTTCAACAGGGTTTGCCAGGGCATAAGAGGCTCCTCGAGGGCTGTCATATAAGCATCACCAAAGCTTAATGGCGATGACACCGGGGCTACATAGCCTGACTTTGCACAACACGGCTAGACAAAGAAAGTCGATTCGCTGTAGCCCAAAGACGGGTGAGCAGCCCGCACGGAGATTCGTCATGACTCAGATCGCCCGCATCAGCGACACCGGCAACGAACGCCGCCTGCAAGCCGAACGCCTGGTGGGTGCCGAGGCTTTGCAGGAAGCCCAGGCCTTGCGCTTCAACGTGTTCAGTGGCGAATTCAACGCCAGGCTCAAGGGCGCTGAACTGGGTCTGGACATGGATGACTACGACGTTCACTGCGCCCACATCGGCGTGCGTGACTTGAATACCGGGCGTCTGGTGGCAACCACCCGTTTGCTCGACCACACGGCTGCCAGCAGCCTGGGCAAGTTCTACAGCGAAGAAGAATTCAGCCTCCACGGCCTGGTGCACCTGCAAGGCCCGATCCTGGAAATCGGTCGCACCTGCGTCGACCCGGCCTACCGCAACGGCGGCACCATCGCCGTGCTCTGGGGCGAACTGGCCGAAGTCCTGAACCAGGGCGGCTACAGCTACCTGATGGGTTGCGCGAGCATTCCGATGCAGGATGGCGGCGTGCAGGCCCACGCGATCATGCAGCGTCTGCGCGAACGCTACCTATGCACCGAACATCTGCGCGCCGAGCCTAAAAACCCGCTGCCGAGCCTGGACATCCCGTCGAACGTGATTGCCGAAATGCCACCGCTGCTTAAGGCTTACATGCGCCTGGGCGCGAAGATCTGCGGCGAGCCATGCTGGGACGAAGACTTCCAGGTCGCCGACGTGTTCATCCTGCTCAAGCGCGACGAGCTCTGCCCGCGTTACGCCAAACACTTCAAGGCGGCTGTGTAATGAGCCGGTTACGGGTGTACGCGCGAATCGCGCGAGTGCTGCTGGTGGTGATGCTGGGTTTGGGCATGGCCAGTGTGTTCGGAGTGTTCGAGCGCCTGGGCCTGGCCCATTCGATGGCGCGTCGTCAGCGCTGGTCGCGGTTTTTCATGGCCCGCCTGAGCAACGCCCTGCCCTTTGACGTGACCGTCCACGGCGAGCTGCCGAAGGCACCGATGCTCTGGGTCAGCAACCACGTGTCCTGGACCGACATCCCGCTGCTGGGCATGCTCACGCCGCTGTCGTTCCTGTCCAAGGCCGAAGTGCGCACCTGGCCAGTAGCCGGCTGGTTGGCGGCCAAGGCCGGCAGCCTGTTTATCCGCCGAGGCTCGGGTGACAGCCAGTTGATCCGCAAGCAGATGACCCGTCACCTGGAACAGGCACACCCCCTGCTGATGTTCCCGGAAGGCACCACTACCAATGGCCGTTCGCTGCGGACCTTCCATGGTCGCCTGCTGTCCGCCGCCATCGATTCCGAAGTGGCGATGCAGCCGGTGGCGATTCGTTATGTGCGTAACGGCGAGCCTTGCGCGCTGGCGCCGTTCATTGGCGACGATGACTTGCTGTCGCATCTGATGCGGTTGTTTGCCAATGACCGTGGCGGTGTGGAGATTCATCTGCTCAAGCCAATCGCTTGCGAAGGCCGGGAACGCGCGGCACTGGCGTTCGAGGCGCAGCAGGCGGTGCAGAAGGCGTTGTTTGGGGCTGTCGTTGAACCTCAGCGAGCACCAATGCGCCCTGCTATTGCGGCGTGACGCGATCTTTGATTCACCGAAGTATCCTGTGGGAGCGAGCCTGCTCGCTCCCACATGGGTTTTATGGTGTTGGATAGTTCCGGGCAAAATCCTGCAACTGCGGATAGAACAACCGAAAGTCCTCGCTCAACGGTTCATACAACCGCCGCAACTCCTGCATCGCCGCCGCCAGCTCTTCCGGCCGGGTCAGGCGCCGCGAGATCCCTCGCAATACCTGCTCCAGCACTTCGAATTCCTGATACGAGCCCAACCAGTCATTGGCCACCATGTACGGCGCAATCTTCGCCAGCCGCTCCGGCAATTGCCGTTCGCTGGACAGCACCCGGTAAACGTCCGAGGTGAACAACGCCAGAGGCCGGTCGGCATACAGCGCCCAGTCCCGGGCCAGGCAATGGTCGAAAAACACGTCGAGCACGATCCCCGCGTAGCGACGACGGGTCAGGGAGAAACGCGACAGTGCGACGTCCACCAGCGGATGGCGATCGGTGAACACGTCGATGCTGCGGTGCAACTGGATAGCCCCCTCGATTTCCGGAGCGAATTGCCCTTGCAGCCGTCCCTTGACGAAATCGCCATACAGACTGCCGAGCAATTGGCCGGGACGCTGGCCACCGAGGTGAAGATGTGCGAGATAGTTCATGGACGCAGCTTAGCACTGCCCTCTTGTCTTGTTACACTCAACATATCGTTATAACTCGATATACCGAAATGCGAGCTGGTCAGAGCCAAATCATATTTGTATATCGCGAAATACCGATTTAAAGTTCGCCTCATCGCGATATAGCGTTTTAAACATCACGAGCCCACATCATGACCATCAATCTCGACGAAATAATAAAAGCCCTGGCACACCCAGTACGGCGAGACATCCTGCACTGGCTCAAGGACCCGACCGTCGAATTTCCCGACCAGTCCCACAGCAACGAGCACGGCGTTTGCGCCGGGCAGATCGATCAGCGCTGCGGTTTGTCGCAGTCCACGGTGTCCGCACACCTGGCTACCCTGCAACGCGCCGGCCTGATCAGCAGCCGCAAAGTCGGCCAATGGCACTTCTTCAAACGAAATGAGGAAACCATTCAGGAATTCCTCAAAACCTTCAGTAAAGAGCTCTGACCCTGTGGGGGCGTTCTCAATTGGTTTTCACACAGCGCCGGGAAAACMAATTGAGAACGCCCCCCACGTCAGTCGGCTAAAAAAGGAATTACCCCATGCCCCTCTCGCTACTCATCCTGGCCTTGAGCGCCTTCGCCATCGGCACCACCGAGTTCGTCATCATGGGCCTGCTGCCCAACGTGGCAGCTGACCTCGGTGTATCGATTCCCGGTGCCGGCTGGCTGGTGACCGGTTACGCCCTGGGCGTGGCCATCGGCGCGCCGTTCATGGCGCTGGCCACCGCCAAACTGCCGCGCAAGGCAGCCCTGGTGGCGTTGATGGGCATTTTCATTGTCGGCAACCTGCTTTGCGCAGTGGCCGGCGACTACAACGTGCTGATGTTCGCCCGTGTGGTTACCGCCCTGTGCCATGGCGCCTTCTTCGGTATCGGTTCAGTGGTAGCCGCCGGCCTGGTGCCTGCGAACAAACGCGCTTCGGCCGTGGCATTGATGTTCACCGGCCTGACCCTGGCCAACGTCCTCGGCGTACCGCTGGGCACCGCCCTCGGTCAGGAAGCCGGCTGGCGTTCGACCTTCTGGGCCGTGACCGTGATCGGTGTGATCGCACTGATCGGTTTGATCCGCTTCCTGCCGGCCAAGCGTGATGAAGAAAAACTCGACATGCGCGCCGAACTGGCCGCACTCAAGGGCGGCGGCATCTGGCTGTCCCTGAGCATGACTGCACTGTTCGCCGCCTCGGTATTCACCCTGTTCACCTATGTCGCGCCGCTCCTCGGCGAAGTCACCGGCGTCTCGCCCCGTGGCGTGACCTGGACCCTGATGCTCATCGGCCTGGGCCTGACGGTCGGCAACATCATTGGCGGCAAGCTGGCCGACAAAGGCATGGCCGCGACGCTGATCGGCGTGTTCATCACCATGGCCGTGGTGTCCACCGTGCTGACCTGGACCAGCGTCGCGCTGATCCCGACCGAAATCACCCTGTTCCTCTGGGCCACCGCGTGCTTCGCCGCCGTCCCGGCGCTGCAAGTGAACGTGGTGACCTTCGGCAAGGCCGCACCGAACCTGGTGTCGACCCTGAACATCGGCGCTTTCAACATCGGCAACGCCTTGGGTGCCTGGGTCGGCGGCAGCGTGATCGCCCACGGCTTCGGCCTGACCAGCGTGCCGCTCGCGGCAGCCGTACTGGCGGTACTCGCCCTGCTGGTGACCCTGATTACTTTCCGTCAGAGCGGCAATCCCGATCTGGCCCCAGCTACTTCTAACTGATCTCCAAAAGAGAGCCACTAAATGACGACTATTTTCGATCCGATCAAACTGGGCGACCTCGAGTTGGCCAACCGCATCATCATGGCGCCACTGACCCGCTGCCGCGCCGACGAAGGTCGCGTGCCCAACGCGCTGATGGCCGAGTACTACGTGCAACGCGCCTCCGCCGGCCTGATCCTCAGCGAGGCCACTTCGGTGACGCCAATGGGCGTCGGCTACCCTGACACCCCGGGCATCTGGTCCAACGATCAGGTGCGTGGCTGGTCCAACGTGACCAAGGCGATCCATGGAGCGGGCGGCAAGATTTTCCTGCAACTGTGGCACGTGGGGCGCATTTCCCACGGTTTGTACCTGAACGATGAAGCCCCGGTCGCCCCAAGCGCCATCCAGCCCAAGGGCCACGTCAGCCTGGTGCGTCCGCTGGCCGACTTCCCTGTGCCGCGCGCCCTGGAAATCGCTGAAATCGCCGACATCGTCGACGCTTACCGCGTCGGTGCCGAGAACGCCAAGGCCGCCGGCTTCGACGGTGTGGAAATCCATGCCGCCAACGGTTACCTGCTCGACCAGTTCCTGCAAAGCAGCACCAACCAGCGCACCGACAACTACGGCGGCTCCCTGGAAAACCGTGGCCGCCTGCTGCTGGAAGTGACCGATGCCGCCATCGAAATCTGGGGCGCCGGCCGTGTGGGCGTGCACCTGTCGCCACGCGCCGACTTGCATGACATGGGTGACGACAACCTGGCCGAAACCTTCACCTACGTCGCTCGCGAACTGGGCAAGCGTGGCATTGCCTTCATCTGCTCGCGGGAGAAAGAAGGTGCCGACAGCCTCGGCTCACAACTCAAGGAAGCCTTCGGCGGCCCTTACATTGCCAACGAGCGTTTCACCAAGGACAGCGCCAACGCGTTGCTCGCCAGTGGCAAGGCCGATGCAGTCGCCTTCGGCGTACCCTTCATTGCCAACCCTGACCTGCCAGCACGTTTGCAGGCTGACGCGCCGCTGAACGAAGCGCGCCCGGAACTGTTCTACGCCAAGGGCCCGGTTGGCTACATCGACTACCCGACGCTGTAATCAGTAATGGCTGAAACGCAAAAGCCCCGACTCGAAAGAGCCGGGGCTTTTTAGTTGCTGACAACATAGTGTGGAATTGTCCATGCCCACAAGGGCGATATATGGCCTTCTCACAGACTCGACACAATATTCCTACAAATTACTGAGCTTGCTACCTGTCAACCTGCCGAGTGTAAGTATATAAAAGCACCCCATTGTCGAAGGGCGCGTGAAGAACTGTTCATCTTCGGCTTCAACGGTTGACACACAAGACGCCGATTACGCATTTTGCTTTATTTGCGCAGGCTGGGGCTAAAGCGCAACAGATCCAGCCCGGTATCGACCCAACGCTCGGCTTCGGTGTGCAATTCAAAACTGTCGGGGGTCAGCAACCACTGGTACAGGATGCCGTCAATATAAGCATGCAAGCTGATGGCGGCGCGGGCGGTGTCGAGGTTTTCCGGCAACTGGCCGCGATTCACTGCATTACTCAGGGCCAGGCCGATCCGCACATTGCATTCGAGGCTGGCTGACACCCGTTGTTGGCGCAGGTCGCACATTTCATCGGTGAATTCGCACTTATGAAAAAGAATCTCATTAATGCGTCGGGTTTTCGGGTCCAGCGCAATTTGATGAAACAAATGAATCAACAGCTTGCGCATGCAGCCCAGGGGATCGAGTTCGTCTTCGCTCTCGCTGGCCTTGGCCATTTCTTCCAGCGGCTCATGCAGGGTGTCGAGCATGGCCTGCACCAGATCCGCCTTGTTGCTGAAATGCCAGTAAATGGCCCCTCGAGTGACGCCGGCCAGGGTCGCGATGTCCGCCAGGGTCGTGCGCGCCACGCCTCGCTCGAAAAAGGCCTTTTCGGCCGCCACGAGAATTTGCGCGCGGGTTTCCTGAGCTTCCTCTTTGGTACGACGGACCATGGCAGTACAACCTCAATCAGGGTGCTTCAGCGATGCCTGAACATCGGCTGAATAAAAGTGGGGCGAACGTTCTGGGGGGGCGTCCCCGGCCTACAATTCCAACCTTTCAACGGCTTGTGTAACGGCCCGTGTAGCGACATTGATACGCAGCCTGGGTATTTACAAACAGCCATGTACGTAAGTATATTCCTTAGCAAGCTACTTATCCACTCGGCAAACACTTTTCAACCTTCCACCTTTCTAGTGCGCTCCTTGCGCGCCTGACCCGAGGATTTTCATGCAATTCAAGCCAGCTGTTACCGCTCTGGTCGCCGCCGTCGCCCTGGCATCGCTACTCAGCGGATGCAAAAAGGAAGAGGCAGCACCGGCCGCCCCACCGCCTCAGGTCGGCGTCGTGACTCTGCAACCGCAAGCTTTCACCCTGACATCCGATCTGCCCGGCCGTACCAGTGCGTTCCGCATTGCCGAAGTCCGCCCGCAGGTCAACGGCATCATTCTCAAGCGCCAGTTCAAGGAAGGCAGTGACGTCAAGGCCGGCCAGCAGCTCTATCAGATCGACCCGTCGATCTATGAAGCAACGCTTGCCAGCGCCGAAGCCAACCTGCGTTCGACCAAGTCGATTTCCGACCGCTACAAGCAACTGGTCGACGAACAAGCCGTAAGCCGTCAGGAATACGACACCGCCGTGGCCAACCGCCTGCAATCGGAAGCCGCGCTGCAAACCGCACAGATCAACGTGCGCTACACCAAGGTCTATGCCCCGCTGACCGGCCGCATCGGCCGTTCCTCGGTGACCGAAGGCGCGCTGGTCAGCAATGCCCAGGTCGACGCGATGGCGGTGATTCAGCAGATCGACCCGATCTACGTCGACGTGACGCAGTCCTCGGTCGAGCTGTTGCAACTGCGCCGTGAGCTGGAAAGCGGTCGCTTGCAAAAGGCTGGCGACAACACAGCCTCGGTCAAGCTGACCCTTGAAGACGGCAGCGAGTACAAGCTGGACGGCAAGCTGGAATTTTCCGAAATCTCGGTTGACCAGACCACCGGTTCCGTCACCCTGCGTGCCATTTTCCCGAACCCTGACCACACCCTTCTGCCTGGCATGTTCGTGCACGCCAAGTTGCTGGCCGGTGTGAACAGCGCGGCGATCCTGGCCCCGCAGCAAGGCGTGACCCGCGACCTCAAGGGTACCCCGACCGCACTGGTTGTCGGCCCGGACAACAAGGTCGAACTGCGCCAACTCAAGGCCAACCGCACCGTCGGCAATCAATGGCTGATCGAAGACGGCCTGAAGGCTGGCGATCGCCTGATCACCGAAGGTCTGCAATTCGTCAAACCTGGCGTCGAAGTCAAGGCCAGTGAAGCGACCAACGTAGCCGTAACGAACCCGGCCCCCGCCCAGGCAGCTGATAAAGCCTCTGGCGGCAAAGGGGAGTAAACCATGTCGAAATTTTTTATCGACCGTCCGATTTTCGCCTGGGTAATTGCCCTGGTGATCATGTTGGTCGGGGCACTATCGATCCTCCGGTTGCCGATCAACCAGTACCCGAGCATTGCACCTCCAGCGATCGCCATCTCCGTGGCCTACCCGGGTGCTTCGGCACAAACGGTTCAGGACACCGTGGTTCAGGTGATCGAGCAACAGCTCAACGGTATCGACAACCTGCGTTATGTCTCGTCGGAAAGTAACTCCGACGGCACCATGACCATTACCGCGACCTTCGAGCAAGGCACCAACTCCGACACCGCGCAGGTTCAGGTCCAGAACAAGCTGAACCTGGCCACCCCGCTGCTGCCGCAAGAAGTGCAACAGCAAGGTATCCGCGTCACCAAGGCGGTGAAGAACTTCCTGTTGGTGATCGGCGTGGTGTCGCGTGACGGCAGCATGACCAAGGACGACCTGTCCAACTACATCGTGTCGAACATGCAGGACCCGATCTCGCGGACCGCTGGTGTCGGCGACTTCCAGGTGTTCGGTTCCCAGTACGCCATGCGTATCTGGCTCGACCCGGCCAAGTTGAACAACTACAACCTGACCCCGATCGACGTCAAGACTGCCATCGCTGCGCAAAACGTCCAGGTGTCGTCCGGCCAGCTCGGCGGCCTGCCTGCCCTGCCCGGCACCCAGCTGAACGCGACGATCATCGGCAAGACCCGCCTGCAGACCGCTGAGCAATTCGACAAGATCCTGCTCAAGGTCAACAAGGACGGTTCCCAGGTTCGCTTGAAAGATGTCGCCGAAGTCGGTCTGGGTGGTGAGAACTACAGCATCAACGCCCAGTTCAACGGCGCGCCGGCTTCCGGCCTGGCGGTGAAACTGGCCACCGGTGCCAACGCTCTGGATACCGCCAAGGCCCTGCGCACGACCATCGACAGCCTCAAGCCGTTCTTCCCACAAGGGATGGAAGTGGTGTTCCCATATGACACCACTCCGGTAGTAACGGAATCGATCAGGGGCGTGGTTCACACCCTGGTCGAAGCGGTCGCGCTGGTGTTCCTGGTGATGTTCCTGTTCCTGCAGAACTTCCGTGCCACCATCATCACCACGATGACCGTGCCGGTGGTATTGCTCGGTACGTTCGGCATCCTCGCGGCAGCCGGTTTCAGCATCAACACCCTGACCATGTTCGGCATGGTGCTGGCCATCGGCTTGCTGGTGGACGACGCCATCGTCGTGGTGGAAAACGTCGAACGGGTGATGAGCGAAGAAGGCCTGTCACCCAAGGAAGCCACCAAGAAATCCATGGGCCAGATCCAGGGCGCACTGGTGGGTATTGCCCTGGTGTTGTCGGCGGTGCTGCTGCCCATGGCGTTCTTCAGCGGTTCCACCGGTGTGATCTACAAGCAGTTCTCGATCACCATCGTCTCGGCCATGGCCCTGTCGGTACTGGTTGCACTGATCTTCACCCCGGCGCTCTGCGCCACCATGCTCAAGCCAATTCCGAAAGGCGAGCACGGCACCCCGAAACGCGGTTTCTTTGGCTGGTTCAACCGCAATTTCGACCGCGGCGTTCGCAGCTACGAACGCGGTGTCGGCAATATCCTGCAGCGCAAGATCCCGTATCTGCTGGCGTACCTGCTGATCGTGGTTGGCATGATCTGGCTGTTCGCCCGCATTCCAACGGCGTTCCTGCCTGAAGAAGACCAGGGTGTACTGTTCGCCCAGGTGCAAACCCCGGCCGGTTCGACGTCCCAGCGCACCCAAGTGGTTGTGGACGAGATGCGTGAATTCCTGCTGCGCCCTGGCAAGGATGGCGGCGAAGGTGATGCGGTGAACTCGGTGTTTACCGTGACCGGCTTCAACTTCGCCGGCCGTGGCCAGAGTTCGGGTATGGCATTCATCATGCTCAGACCGTGGGACGAACGTAACGCCGACAACAACGTGTTCAAGGTGGCGGCCCGTGCCCAGCAGCACTTCTTCACCTTCCGCGATGCCATGGTGTTCGCGTTCGCGCCACCGGCGGTACTGGAACTGGGTAACGCCACCGGTTTCGACGTGTTCCTGCAGGACCGCGCCGGTATCGGCCACGAAAAACTGATGCAAGCGCGCAACCAGTTCCTCGGCATGGCTGCGCAAAGCAAGATTCTGACCCAGGTGCGTCCGAACGGCCTGAACGACGAACCGCAATACCAGCTGGAAATCGATGACGAGAAGGCCAGTGCCCTGGGCATTACCATCGCCGACATCAACAACACCCTGTCGATTGCCCTGGGCAGTAGCTACGTCAACGACTTCATCGACCGTGGTCGGGTGAAGAAGGTTTACGTGCAAGGCCAGCCAGGCGCTCGAATGGGCCCCGAAGACCTGCAGAAGTGGTACGTGCGCAATAGCGTCGGCACCATGGTTCCGTTCTCGGCGTTCGCCAAGGGCGAGTGGATTTACGGTTCGCCGAAACTGGCCCGCTACAACGGCGTGGAAGCGATGGAAATCCTCGGCGCCCCGGCACCGGGTTACTCCACCGGTGAAGCCATGCTCGAAGTCGAAGCCATTGCCAAGAAACTGCCGGCGGGTGTCGGTATTTCCTGGACCGGCCTGTCGTACGAAGAACGTCTGTCCGGTTCGCAAGCACCGGCGCTGTACGCCCTGTCGCTGCTGATGGTGTTCCTGTGTCTGGCGGCGTTGTATGAAAGCTGGTCGATTCCGATCGCGGTGATGTTGGTGGTACCGCTGGGGATCATCGGTGCACTGATGGCCACCAGCCTGCGCGGTTTGTCCAACGACGTGTACTTCCAGGTAGGTTTGTTGACGACTATCGGTCTGGCGGCGAAAAACGCCATTCTGATTGTCGAATTTGCCAAGGAACTGCACGAACAAGGGCGTAGCCTGCGCGATGCGGCGATTGAGGCGTGCCGCATGCGTCTGCGACCGATCATCATGACCTCGCTCGCCTTCGTTCTCGGTGTGGTACCACTGGCGATATCCACGGGCGCAGGTTCCGGTAGCCAGCATGCAATCGGTACCGGTGTGATCGGCGGTATGATCACGGCGACGGTGCTGGCGATCTTCTGGGTCCCGCTGTTCTTCGTCACCGTGTCGTCCATAGGCCAGCGCAAAATCGCCGACCAGGATGACGCTACTGAAACTCCTAAAGAGGCTGGCTAATGAGCAAGTCGCTACTCTCCCTGGCAGTCGCCGCCTTCGTGCTCGGTGGCTGCTCGCTGATACCTGATTATCAGCAACCCGAAGCACCGGTGGCGGGCCAGTACCCGCAAGGCCTGGCGTACTCGCCGGCCCAGGCACCGGCGCAAGCGGCTGCCGAGCAGGGCTGGAAGCAGTTTTTCCATGACCCGGCGCTGCAACAGCTGATCCAGGTTGCCCTGGAAAACAACCGTGACCTGCGTGTCGCGGCCCTGAACATCGACGCGTTTGCGGCTCAGTACCGCATCTCCCGTGCCGATCTGTTCCCGGCCGTCTCGGCCAACGGCACCGGCAGCCGTCAGCGCGTTCCGACTGACGCTTCGCAGACCGGTCAAGCCGGCATCACCAGTTCCTACTCGGCAACGGTTGGTGTCAGCGCCTATGAACTCGACCTGTTCGGTCGGGTTCGCAGCCTGAACGAAGAGGCGCTGCAGAAGTACTTCGCCACCGAAGAAGGCCGCCGCAGCACGCAGATCAGCCTGGTGGCCAGCGTGGCCAATGCCTACCTGACCTGGCAGGCCGACAAGGAACTGTACAAGCTGACCCAGGACACCCTGGCCGCCTTCGAGGAGAGCTACAAGCTCACCGCCCGCAGCAACGAAGTCGGCGTCGCTTCGGCCCTGGACCTGGCGCAGTCGCGCACCTCGGTGGAAAACGCCCGTGCGCAACTGGCCAAGTACACCCGTCAGGTCGCCCAGGACGAGAACATCCTGGTACTGCTGCTCGGCACCGGCGTCCCGGCCAACCTGCAAGCGGCCAAACCGCTTGACGACGACCTGCTGAGCGACGTTCCGCCCGGCCTGCCGTCGGACCTGCTGCATCGTCGTCCGGACATCCTTCAGGCCGAGTACAACCTCAAGGCCGCCAACGCCAACATCGGCGCGGCGCGGGCTGCGTTCTTCCCGAGCATCAGCCTCACGGCCAATGCGGGGACCTTGAGCCCGGACCTGTCCGGTCTGTTCAAGGGTGGTTCGGGCACGTGGCTGTTCCAGCCGCAGATCAACCTGCCGATCTTCAACGCCGGCGCCCTGAGCGCCAGCCTGGATTACTCGAAAATCCAGAAAGACATCGGCGTGGCGAACTACGAGAAGTCCATTCAAACGGCCTTCCAGGAAGTCGCCGACGGCCTGGCCGCGCGCCAGACCTACGTCCAGCAGTTGCAGGCACAGAAAGATTTCGTCAGTGCCAACCAGGACTACTACCGCCTGGCCGAGCGTCGTTACCGCATCGGGGTCGACAGCAACCTGACCTTCCTCGATGCCCAGCGTCAGCTGTTCAGTGCACAACAGGTGCTGATCACCGACCGTCTGGCGCAGCTGGTCAGCCAGGTCAACCTGTACAAGGCCCTGGGTGGTGGCTGGAACGAACAGACGGCGAAGAACGAGCCGTTGAAAGAAGAAGCACCGAAGCTGAAGATGTTCTGATCGGCATGCGCTCGCAAGGATGTTTGACTGATCCTTGAGGCTCACGAAAATCCGGAATCCCACCGAGGATTCCGGATTTTTTATGCCTGTCCCAAAGGCGTTGCGTACACACCTGGCGTCAAATCCGAGCCAGCGCCTGGGCGCGGCCGACCACGGCCAGACCCAGGCCGGTGTTGCCAGCACAGTTGCCTCGACGATGGTACCGCCGGGATGCAGGCGACCTTGATCAAACCGCCGGGGTTCTGCGATTCGAACTTGAGAAACAGCGTGCAGGAGTCGGTAATGCCGTCCTACGAACGATAAGTGTCAGACAGTGACGAACGAGCCGATGAAAAAGCCTCGTCATCGCGCGTAAGAGGTTCTGTTTCACAAGTAAGAAAAAACCCATGCCAGTGCTCCATGACATGGGTTTTCGATCAGAGCTTTAGCTCGACCACATCACGCACTTATCACGCCTGGCCACGCGCCTCCAAACGCTTTGATTTCGGCACTCTCAATCGAAAATTCGGACATGAGAAAACCACATCCCGCGGCTTCTCCTCGCTGTTATCAATATAATTAAAACTAAAATGCCCCTCAATGACATCCCACTCACCTTGCTCGGTAATGAACATAACAGTAAGCGAACCACGCAATTCCGACTGAGGATAGCCTGTACTGCCGTGCCTCAAGAACTCTGCTTGCACCTCATTGGCGCCCCATCCTATTTGATGAGAGCCAACCTTTAATTCATCCCCCCAAAAAGCCAACTCCGTATATGGACCTACCTTCTTGGCGAGCAAAAAGAAATAATGAGGTTCACTTTGCCAATAAAAATATAGCTCCTCGCGCTCACCATCTCCGCGGAACTCAATATCGATATTGTCCCCATCGTCAATTTTAAGGTTCCCGTTTATCACCCCCCGTACAGCGGGGATATTCAGCACGGGAATTTTTCCGCCTTCAACAACAACCTGCCCATTATTTTCTTTAACAACTATCTTTTTCTTTAAGGCTTCCATAGGGGCCACCATTATCTCAAGCGATCATCAACAACCAAACAACACATTAAACCTATGCCACAGCCTTCCCCCTTACAACTATCAGATCTACTAGGTTGACATACGCCAAAGCCAGAACATTCTGTTTAATCCCTTGCACGCCCTTATTAGCCAAATCGAAAGCACACCTGCGCGAACGCTTATACTTTCGTTCGATAATCGCCCAAAACCCGCTTTTTACGATTGAACCATCCAGTACATTCCCCGCACCATCCGAACCACAAAACCAATAACAACAGGTTCGACACCATGCCCCCGCGCCCTGCCCTCACCGGCTGACCCGCTTCGTTTTGTGCTGATTCCGAATATTCGTCTGCAACCCCGGGTTGTGGCATCACCCCGCTTCATCCCCAAGAATTAGAGAGACCCGAGCTCATGACGTCTTCCACCGCGCAGTATTTCGTTCCCAGCCTGATCGCCATGGCCCTGGCCAGCGCGGCCCTGCCCGCCTACGCCGAGGAGTCGGGTTTTGTTGAAGGGGCCAAGGTCAACCTGAACCTGCGCAACTTCTACATCAACCGCAACTTCACCAACCCGACCAAGGCCCAGGGCAAGGCTGAAGAATGGACGCAGAGTTTCATCCTCGACGCCAAGTCCGGTTTCACCCAGGGCACAGTCGGGTTCGGCATGGATGTGCTCGGTTTGTATTCGGTGAAGCTCGACGGCGGCAAAGGCACCGGCGGTACCCAACTGCTGCCGCTGGATCATGACGGTCGCCCGGCGGATAACTTCGGGCGCACCAACGTCGCGTTCAAGGCCAAGCTGTCGCAGACCGAAGTGAAAGTCGGCGAGTGGATGCCGGTGTTGCCAATCCTGCGTTCGGACGACGGTCGTTCGCTGCCGCAAACCTTCCGTGGCGGCCAGATCACCTCGAAGGAAATCAATGGCCTGACGCTCTACGGTGGCCAGTTCCGCCAGAACAGCCCACGCGACGACAGCAGCATGAACGACATGTCGATGACCGGCAAAGCCGCGTTCACCTCCGACCGTTTCAACTTCCAGGGCGGTGAGTACGTGTTCAACGACAAGCGCACCCAGATCGGCCTGTGGAACGCCGAACTCAAGGACATCTACAGCCAGCAATTCATCAATCTGATCCACAGCCAGCCGCTTGGCGACTGGACCCTTGGCGCCAACCTGGGTTTCTTCTACGGCAAGGATGACGGCAGCGCCCGGGCCGGCGAGCTGGACAACAAAACAATGTACGGCTTGTTTTCGGCCAAGCACGGCGGCAACACGTTCTACGTCGGCCTGCAAAAACTCACCGGCGACAATGCCTGGATGCGGGTCAACGGCACCAGCGGCGGGACCCTGGCCAACGATAGCTACAACTCCAGCTACGACAACGCCCAGGAGAAATCCTGGCAAGTGCGCCACGACTACAACTTCGCCGCCCTGGGCGTGCCGGGTTTGACCCTGATGAACCGCTATATCAGCGGCGACAATGTGCACACCGGCAGCATCACCGATGGCAAGGAATGGGGGCGTGAATCGGAACTGGGCTACACCGTGCAAAGCGGTGCGCTGAAGGACCTGAACCTGAAATGGCGCAACTCGACCATGCGCCGTGACTACAGCAACAACGAGTTCGATGAAAACCGCCTGATCATCAGCTATCCGATCAGCTTGTTGTAAACACTAAAAATGTGGGAGCGGCGGTGCGGCGATCCGACTTGCTCGCGAAGAGGGAGTGTCAGTCAACAATGATGTCGACTGAAAAACCGCTTTCGCGAGCAAGCCCGCTCCCACACTGGATCTTCTGTGACTATAAAACTGCGTTCGCACAGGTAAATAGCTTATCCCCGCGACTCAACCCCCAACTCATCCCACACCGACTCGGCCAGGTGGAACGTCGCATTGGCCGCCGGAATCCCGCAGTAGATTGCACTCTGCATGATCACTTCCTTGATCTCGCCACGGCTGACGCCGTTGTTGGCGGCGGCGCGCAGGTGCAGTTTGAGTTCGCCCTCGCGGTTCATGCCGATCAGCATGGCGATGGTGATCAGACTGCGGGTGTGGCGCGGCAGGCCCGGGCGGGTCCAAATGTCACCCCAGGCGTGGCGGGTGATCATCTCCTGGAACTCCGAGTTGAACTCGGTCAGGGCGTTCAGGCTGCGGTCGACGTGGGCGTCGCCAAGGACCGCGCGGCGGACTTCCATCCCCTCGTCGTAACGTTGTTTCTCATCCACAGGAAAACCCTCAATCAGCCGACAGAAACGCCAGCACGCGCTCGCTGAACGCATTGCCTGCCTGGACGTTGGACAAGTGCGCTGCGTAGAACTCGGCGTACTCGGCCCCGCGCACATGCTCTTGAATGAAATGCCCACCGGACGGTGGCGTCACCGCATCTTCGCTACCGACAATCACCAGCAACGGCGCCTTGATCGCAGACAACTGTTCACGGAAATCGGCATCGCGTACCGCCGCACAGTTGGCCGCATAGCCTTCTGGCGAAGTGGTCGCGAGCATGTCGGTAATCTGCTTGGCCGCCGCCGGGTTGGCTTCGGAGAAGTCCGGGGTGAACCAGCGGGCAATCGACGCATCGCGCAGGGCAACCATGGCCGCCTGACCATCGCGCAGCACCATTTCGATACGCGGGTTCCACACCGATGGATCGCCGATTTTCGCCGCGGTGTTGCACACGATCAGTTTATTCAGGCGCTCGCCGGCATTGATACCCAGCCACTGGCCGATCAACCCGCCCATGGACAATCCGCAGAAATGCGCGCGTTCGATGTGCAAGGCATCCAGCAATGCCAGCACGTCGTGGCCCAGTTGCTCGATGCTGTACGGGCCTGGCGTCACCAGCGATTGGCCGTGACCACGGGTGTCAAAGCGCAACACGCGAAAATGCTCGGTGAACGCCGGGATTTGCGCGTCCCACATGTGCAGATCCGTGCCCAGGGAGTTGGATAGCACCAGCACCGGCGCATCGATCGGTCCATCGAGTTGGTAATGCAGTTCGCCCTCGGCGAGTTGTACAAAAGCCACAGCAAGTCTCCTTCAGGCAGTCAATGCAGAATGTTCAGCCACCGCCCTCTCGACCCAGGTTTTGGCCTGACCGAGATAGTGGGCGGGGTCCAGCAGATGATCGAGTTCAGCCGCCGACAGTTCGGCGGTCACTTGCGGTTCGTCGCCGAGGACCGCACGCAGGTGACGTTGTTCGGCCACGGCGCGTTTGCAGCATTGCTCCAGCAGATGATGCGCAGTATCGCGCCCAACCCGTTGCGCGAGGACGATGCTCACCGCTTCGGCGAGCACCAGGCCTTGGGTCAAATCGAGATTGCGGGTCATGCGCGCGGCATCCACTTCCAAGCCCTGCGCAATCAACAAAGCTTGTTGCAGGCTGCCGGACACCAGGCAGCAAATTTCCGGCAGGGTTTCCCACTCCGCATGCCACAGACCGAGGCTTCGCTCGTGTTCCTGGGGCATGGCGCTGAACAGCGTCGACAGCAGACCCGGCACACGTGTCGCCGCGCCGATCAACACCGCCGCGCCCACAGGATTGCGTTTGTGCGGCATGGTCGAGGAACCGCCCTTGCCCGGCGCCGAAGGTTCGAACACTTCGGCGGCCTCGGTTTGCATCAACAGGCTGATATCGCGCCCGAGCTTGCCGAGACTGCCGGCGATCAGGCCGAGCACGGCGCCGAACTCCACCACGCGATCGCGCTGGGTATGCCATGGCTGATCGGGCAAGGTCAGTTGCAGTTCTTCGGCCAGCGCCTGGGCAATCGGCATGGCCTGTTCGCCAAGGGCTGCAAGGGTTCCGGACGCACCGCCGAATTGCAGCACCAGCAGACGCGGTTTCAGTTCGGCCAAACGTTGGCGACTGCGTGTCACCGCCCCCAGCCAGCCGGCGATCTTCATACCGAGGGTGACTGGCGTCGCATGCTGCAGCCAGGTGCGTCCGGCCAATGGCGTGGTCGCGTAGCGCTGGGCCTGGGACGCGAGGGTCTGCCCCATTTGTGCCAAGTCGCCTTCGATCAGTTCCAGCGCCCGGCGTAGTTGCAGCACCAGGCCGCTGTCCATCACATCCTGGCTGGTCGCGCCCAGATGCACATAGCGTTCAGCCTCGGCATCGGTGGCCGCAATCTGTTTGCCCAGCGCCTTGACCAACGGAATCGCCGAGTTACCCGCCGTGGCAATCGCCTCGCCCAATGCCGCAAAGTCGTAAAGCCCGGCGCTGCAAGCCGCTTCAATCGGCGCGACAGCACTCGACGGTATCAACCCTACCCGCGCTTCGGCCCGGGCCAGTGCCGCTTCGAAATCGAGCATGGCCTGGACGCGGCCCTGATCGCAAAACACCTCACGCATATCGCGGGCAGTGAAATAGGCATCGAACAATTGATTGCCCGGTCGCTGGTTCATAAACAGTTCCTGAAGGCGCGGGCCTTTGCGACCCGCGCGTGAAGATCAAAGGTCTTGCTGCAGATACTTCGGCTGTTTCGGCAGGCGCAGGCTGAACAGGAATGCCACCGCCATCATCACCGTGACGTACCAGTAGAAGGAGTTTTCCATGCCCTCGGCCTTGAGACTCAAGGCCACATACTCCGCCGAACCACCGAAGATCGCATTCGCCACCGCATACGCCAGGCCAACGCCCAAGGCACGTACTTGCGGCGGGAACATTTCGGCTTTTACCAAACCGCTGATCGAGGTGTAGAAACTGACGATCACCAGCGCCAGGGTAATCAACACAAAGGCCAGGAACGGACTGCTGACACTTTTCAGGCTCAACAGGATCGGTACGGTGAACAGCGTGCCGAGGGCGCCAAACCAGAGCATCGAGTTACGCCGGCCGATCTTGTCGGCGAGCATGCCGAAAATCGGTTGCATGCACATATAAAGGAACAACGCGCCGGTCATGATGTAGCTGGCGGTCTTGGCCGGCATGCCGGCGGTGTTTACCAGGTACTTCTGCATATACGTGGTGAAGGTGTAGAAAATCAGCGAACCACCGGCGGTGTAACCGAGCACGGTGATGAACGCAGCTTTATGGTCGCGAAACAGGGCACTGATGCTGCCGGCGTCCTTGTTTTCTCGCATTTCCTTGCTGGTGGTTTCTTTCAGCGAACGACGCAGATACAGCGAAACCAGCGCCGCCATGGCACCCACCACGAAGGGAATCCGCCAACCGTAGGCACGCAGATCATCTTCGGTGAGGAACTGTTGCAGGATCACCACCAGCGACACCGCGAGCAACTGGCCGCCGATCAGGGTCACGTACTGGAACGAGGCGAAGAAACCGCGCTGGCCCTTGAGCGCTACTTCACTCATGTAGGTCGCGGTAGTGCCGTACTCACCGCCCACCGACAAGCCTTGCAGCAAACGGGCGAACAGCAACAGGATCGGCGCCCAGACCCCGATGCTGTTGTAGGTCGGCAGGCAGGCGATAAGCAGCGAGCCGAAGCACATCATCAGAATCGAGATCAACATCGAATTCTTGCGCCCGTGCTTGTCCGCCAACCGCCCGAAAATCCAGCCACCAATCGGCCGCATCAGGAACCCGGCGGCGAACACACCAGCGGTGTTGACCAACTGCACGGTGGGGTTATCGGACGGAAAAAACGCCGGCGCGAAATAGATCGCACAGAAGGCGTAGACGTAGAAGTCGAACCATTCGACCAGGTTGCCGGACGAGGCACCGACAATGGCGAAGATCCGCTTGCTGCGTTCTTCGCCCGTATAAAGAGCTATAGGAGCTGTGGGTGTTGTCATTGTTTTTTTCACTCAATGGGGACAGTGAGAGTCTAGACACACTTTGCAACAATCCCGTTCCGCAGATGCATCAGCGAACACACATCCCTGTGGGAGCGGGCTTGCTCGCGAAGGCGTAGTGTCAGTCAATAAAAATGTTGCCTGACATACCGCTTTCGCGAGCAAGCCCGCTCCCACAAGGGGACGGTGTTCACTCAATAGTCGAAGAACACCGTCTCGGCATCGGTGCCTTGCAGAATCACGTTCCACTGATAAACACCCGATGCATCCTGCTTGGCGATCAAGGTACCGCGACGATCCGTCGGCACGCACTCCAGCAACGGATCATTTACGTTCGCCGCCTCGCCATCAAAGTAAATCCGCGTCAGCAGGTGCTTGACCAGGCCACGGGCAAACACCAGTACCACCAGATGCGGTGCCTGAGTCGTGCCTTTGAGCCCCTCAACCGTACCCGGCTTGATGGTGGTGAAACGAAAACGCCCTTCGGCATCCACCGGCACCCGGCCAAAGCCTTCGAAGTTCGGGTCCAGGGGTTTGTCCTGGTCGTCTTCCGGGTGGTCATACTTGCCGGCGGCGTTGGCCTGCCAGACTTCCAGCATCGCGTCGTTGACGACATCGCCGTTGCCATCGACCACTTGCCCGGTGATCGCCACGCGCTCGCCCAGGGTTTGTTCGACGGTCAGGTTTTCGCGGTTCAGCCAGGTCAGGCCGATGTGGTAGTACGGCCCGACGGTGTGGGACGTGGTCGCAGTCAGCGTCATCTTATTTCTCCATCGGCGTGGCGTCGCGGCCGCGCAAAACGATGTCCCAGCGATAACCGAGGGCATAGGAAGGGATGGTTTTTTCCAGATCGAACGTGGCGATCAAGCGCTCTTTGGCGCTGGTATCGGGCACGCAATTGTAGATCGGGTCGTACGCCAGCAACGGGTCGCCCGGGAAATACATCTGCGTCACCAGGCGCGTCAGAATGCTCGGCCCGAACAGCGAGAAATGGATGTGCGCCGGGCGCCACGCATTGTGGTGGTTACCCCACGGATAGGCACCGGGCTTGATGGTCTGGAACTGGTACCAGCCATCGGCGTCGGTCACGGTGCGGCCGGTGCCGGTGAAATTCGGGTCCAGCGGTGCGTCGTGCAGGTCGCGGGCATGGGCGTAACGACCGGCGGCATTGGCCTGCCAGATCTCCACCAGAATCCCCGGCACCGGCAGACCGTTTTCATCCAGCACGCGGCCGTGGATGATGATGCGCTCACCCTGTGGTTGCCCCTCGTGCTGGGCGGTCAGGTCGCTGTCCTTCTCGTTGACGCGCTCGGCGCCGATGGTCGGACCGGTAATTTCCGACAACGAATGGGGCAGCAATACCAACGGTTTGGACGGCGAGCGCAGGTTGGTGGATTGATAGGCCGGGTGCAGGTATTCCGGCTGAGTGCCCGCCTGCGGGCGACGGTAACCAGGCTTGTCAGTCATGAAGCATTCCTCAGTTCTTATAAGTCTTCAGAGCGCGTCAGACGCGCTCGATCGCCAGGGCCAGACCTTGACCAACACCGACGCACATGGTCGCCAGACCTTTCTTGCCACCGGTTTTTTCCAGCTGATGCAACGCGGTCAACACCAGTCGCGCGCCGCTCATGCCCAACGGATGACCCAAGGCAATCGCGCCACCGTTCGGGTTGACCTGTGCCGCGTCGTCCGCGATTCCCAGTTCACGCAGCACCGCCAAACCTTGGCTGGCGAAGGCTTCGTTAAGTTCGATCACATCGAAATCGCTGACCGCCACACCGAGGCGTTCGATCAGTTTACGCACCGCCGGCACCGGGCCAATGCCCATCACCCGAGGGGCGACGCCGGCGCTGGCCATGCCCAGCACTTTGGCGCGGGCAGTCAGGCCGTGTTTCTTCACCGCTTCGGCCGAGGCCAGGATCAACGCGGCGGCGCCATCGTTCACACCCGAGGCATTGCCGGCAGTAACGGTCTTGTCGGGGCCGTTGACCGGTTTGAGTTTGGTCAGGGCTTCCAGGGTGGTGTCGGCGCGAGGATGCTCGTCCTGGCTGACCACGGTTTCACCCTTCTTGTGGGCGATCCGCACTTCAACGATTTCTTCGGCGAAAAAGCCTGCGGCTTGCGCAGCGGCCGTGCGTTGTTGACTGCGCAGGGCGAACGCGTCCTGATCGGCGCGGGACACCTTGTAATCGTCGGCCACGTTGTCAGCGGTTTGCGGCATCGCGTCCACGCCGTACTGGGCTTTCATCAACGGGTTGATGAAGCGCCAGCCGATGGTGGTGTCTTCCAGCTTCATGTTGCGCGAAAACGCGGCATCGGCCTTGCCCATCACGAACGGCGCACGGGACATCGACTCGACGCCACCGGCGATCGCCAGCTCCATCTCGCCGCTGGCGATGGCGCGGAACGCGGTGCCGATGGCATCCATGCCCGAAGCGCAGAGGCGGTTGAGGGTCACGCCGGGAATGCTTTCCGGCAGACCGGCCAGCAGCAGTGCCATACGCGCGACGTTGCGATTGTCTTCACCGGCCTGGTTGGCGCAGCCGAGGAACACCTCGTCCACGGCGTTCCAGTCCACCGATGGGTTGCGCTCCATCAAGGCCTTGATTGGCACGGCAGCCAGGTCGTCGGCACGCACCGTCGACAGGCCACCGCCGAAACGGCCGATGGGGGTACGAATCGCGTCGCAGATATAAACGTCACGCATCACGCTTCTCCGGGGGCTTGGCCGTGTGCGGCAGCGGTGCGGGCTTCGAGGTCGCGCAGCGCAGTCAGTTCGACTTCAGTCGGCTCGGCGGTTTGCTCAACATGGTCGGCAAAGCGAATTGCCCAACCAGTAGCCGCTACCACTTGCTCGCGGGTCACGCCCGGGTGCAGTGCGGTGACCACGAATTCGTGGGTGCCCTCCTCCGGCTCCATGATGCACAGGTCGGTGATGATCCCCACCGGACCGGCGCCTGGCAGGCCGAGACGCTTGCGCGAATCGCCGCCCTCGCCATGGCCGACCGAGGTAATGAAATCGAGTTTGTCGACAAAGGAGCGCGACGACTGCTTGAGGATAATCAACACGCTCTTGGCGGAGCCGGCAATCTCCGGCGCGCCACCTGCACCCGGCAGACGGACTTTCGGCGCGTGGTAATCACCCACGACGGTGGTGTTGATGTTGCCGAAACGGTCGACCTGCGCCGCGCCGAGGAAACCGACGTCAATGCGCCCGCCCTGCAGCCAGTAACGGAAAATCTCGCCGGTCGGGACCACGGTGTCGGCGGTTTCCGCCAGCTCACCGTCACCGATCGACAGTGGCAATACACTTGGCTTGGCACCGATCGGACCCGATTCGTAGATCAGGACGACATCAGGCGAGGAAGTCAGGCGTGCCAGGTTGGCTGCTTTCGACGGCAGGCCGATACCGACGAAGCACACCGAACCGTTCTTCAGACGGCGAGCGGCGGCGACGGTCATCATTTCATTGGTGGTGTAAGTCATTACTTCGCCTCCGAAGCGGCGGCCAGTTTGGCCTGGAACTCGCTGAAGTCAGCGCTGCCGTGGATGTATTCGTTGATCCACGCGGTGAAGGTTTCACGGTCGCGGGCAATCGGGTCCCAGGCCTGGTAGAAACGGTTGTCGCGCTCGTTGTAACCGTGGGCGTAGGACGGATGCGCGCCGCCGGGTACGTGGCAAACCGCGCTCAAGGCCCAGGTTGGCAATACACAGGAGTTCATCGGTGCATTGAGGTCGTCGACGATTTCCTCAACGGTGACGATGCAGCGCTTGGCCGCCAGCGCAGCTTCTTTCTGCACGCCGAGGATGCCCCAGAGCAGCACGTTGCCCTTGCGGTCGGCTTTCTGCGCATGAATCACGGTAATGTCCGGGCGCACCGAAGGCACGGCGGCCAACACTTCGCCAGTGAACGGGCAAGTGACAGATTTGATCAGCGGGTTGACCTTCGGCAAGTCGGAACCGGCGTAGGCACGCAGTACCGCGAACGGCAGGCCGGAAGCGCCGGCGACGTAGGCATTGGCCAGGTCGGCGTGGCTGTGTTCTTCGATTTCCAGCGCGTGGGGCCACTGTTTCTCCACAGCGTCACGCAGGCGATGCAGGGAGCCGACACCCGGGTTGCCGCCCCAGGAGAAAATCAGCTTGCGGGCACAACCGGCACCGATCAACTGGTCGTAGATCAAGTCAGGGGTCATCCGCACCAGGGTCAGGTCTTTCTTGCCCTGGCGAATGATTTCGTGACCCGCCGCCGTCGGGATCAGGTGAGTAAAGCCTTCGAGCGCGACCGTATCGCCGTCGTTTACGAATTGCTTCACCGCGTCGTGCAGCGAAAGGATTTCAGCCATTGGGGCAGGCTCCCGTTTATTGTTAACCGACAGTGGAAGAAGGCGCCGATGCGCAGCGCCGGAATGACTGAAGATTAAGCCCGTGCAAAACGCCAAACAATCCGATAATCGACTAATCGTTCGATTATCGAACATATTGTTGCTTGGCTACCGATCCCCAAAAGCTTCGCGAGCAGGCTCGCTCCCACAGTTGATCGCGTTTTCCTGTGGGAGCGAGCCTGCTCGCGAAGAGGTCCGCACGCTCAATGAAGAATCGGACAGGCCTCAGGTCGCATCCGCATGACTGACCATGCCCTTGATCAGCACCGCCGTCGTTGCCAGTGCCGCCGGAATCACCAGCGCCGTCAGCACTTGCTCGAAGTTCCAGCCCAGCCCCAGCAGCGTCGCGCCCATCCAGGCACCAAGGATGGCGCCGAAGCGGCCGATCCCGAGCATCCACGACACCCCGGTGGCCCGCCCCTGAGTCGGATAAAACCGTGCAGCCAGCGACGGCATTGCCGATTGCGCACCGTTGACACACATCCCGGCCACCAGCACCAGGGTCGCCAGGATTGTGATGTTGCCCAGGCTCTGCCCTACCGCATAGGCAAACACCCCGGCCAGCAGGTAGAAAGTGCCGATGACCTTGTGCGGATTGAACCGGTCCATTGCCCAGCCCACGCCCACTGCACTCAGCACGCCACCAAACTGGAACAGCGCGCCGATGAAGGCCGCCTGCTCCATGCTCGCGCCACTGTCGCGCATCAGGGTCGGCAGCCAGCTGGTCAGCAGGTAAACAATCACCAGGCCCATGAAGTAGGTCAGCCACAACAACAAGGTGCCGGTGCTGTAGGTGCCGGAGAAGATCACCGCGAACACATTGCGCGCCTTCACGGTTTTCTGTTCCGGGACGCTGAAGCTGGACGCCTGGGCCACCACCGTCGGGTCGATCGGCGCCAGTGCCTTGCGCACTTTGTCCGCACCGCGGTTGCGCACCACCAGGTAACGCGCCGACTCCGGCAGCCAGAGCAGCAAAACGACGGCGAGGATCAGCGGCAGAATCCCGCCGATCAGCAGCAGGCTGTGCCAACCAAAGGCCGGAATGAGCTTGGCCGAGATAAATCCGCCGCCGGCCATGCCGAGGTTGAAACCGCAGAACATGCTGGTCACCAGCAGGGACTTCTTGCGCTCCGGGGTGTACTCCGACAACAGCGTGGTGGCGTTCGGCATGCCGGCGCCCAACCCCAGGCCGGTCAGGAAGCGCAACACCAGCAACTGATCGACATTGCTGCTGTAGGCCGAGGCCAGGCTGAAGGCGCCGAACAACAGCACCGCACCGACCAGTACGACTTTTCGCCCGAAGCGGTCAGCCAACGGGCCCGAGCCCAGTGCGCCGAAGACCATGCCGATCAACGCCGCACTCATCACCGGGCCAAGGCTGGCGCGGTCGATACCCCAGTCCTGGGACAGGGCCGGGGCGATGAACCCCATGGCCGCGGTGTCGAGGCCATCGAGGAAGACAATCAGGAAACACAGGATCACCACGCGCCACTGGTAGCGCGAAATGGGTTGGGCATTGATGAAGGACTGCACGTCGAGGCAGTTACCTACAGCAGACTGAGGCTGGTTCATTATTTTTATTCCACGGATCGCAGTCGAACGGTGTCAGCAGACGCTGACGAAGCCGCGACAGTAATGATCCGCAGGAAACAGCGTCAATTCGATAAACGCAACTCTGTGCGTTTATCGAACAGCTTAGGCAAACAGCTGGGCACTGAGGTCGCGGCTGGCGCTCAACAAACCGGGCAGGAAACGCTGTTCAAGTTCATTGCGGCTGACCCGCCCCGCATGGGTGCTGACGTTGAGGGCCGCAACCACCTGCCCGGAAGCGTCGTACACCGGGACGGCAATCGAACGCAGCCCTTGCTCGAGTTCCTGGTCGACGATGCACCAGCCTTGCAGTCGTACTTCTTGCAGGCATTCGAGCAATGCCTCGGGGGTGTGGATCGTGCGGCTGGTCTTGGCTTGCAATTCGGCGTGGTCGAGGTATTCGCCCAGCGACGTGTCATCCAGCGCGGCCAGCAGAATCCGCCCCATCGACGTGCAATAGGCCGGCAAGCGCCCGCCCACCGACAGGTCCACCGAAATCAGGCGCTGGGTGGTCGCGGAGCGGGCGATGTACAAAATGTCATCACCTTCCAGCGTGGCCATGTTGCAGGCCTCGTGCAGTTGCTCGCTCATGCGGTCCAGGTAAGGTTGGGCGGAAACCGCCAGCGGCGTTGATGACACATAGGCATGGCCGAGGGTCAGCACTTTGGGCAACAACGAATAGGTGCGGCCGTCGGTGGTGGCGTAGCCGAGCTTGATCAGGGTGTGCAGGCAACGGCGCACGGCGGCGCGGGGAATTTCCGTACGGTGGCTGATCTGGGCGATGGTCAGGTGCCGTTTGCGCTCCTGGAACGCTTGCACCACGGCCAGGCCACGGGCCAGGGACGTCATGAAATCCGGGTCGCCGGTCAGTGCCTGGATCCGTTTGGCCGGTGAGGCAACGATGGGAGGAGCCACTGAAGCGAAGGAATTGCGCATTTGATCGTTCATACAAGGTCCTTTTACCCATTCGGATCAGCGACTATTACAAAGGGCTACTGCCTGACGCTCAAGCCCGGCCCGTCAACTCCGTGCGATTATCGAACGCTCGACCGATAATCGCAATCCACCGGGTAAATCGCCCGATCCGCCGGTGTCCGGATTTTTGCTGACTCGCGAACCCATGTTTACGTCGACTCGACACAGGACTTAATGGGGCAATCTAATTACCGTAACTTGCCCGACTTAACGGCGTCAGAAAGGCACGGCAGCGATGTGGTATCCGTCGACGTTCTAGTTAATCGCAAAGTTTCGAGCAACAAAACGGTCACACACCAAGATTCACTTTTAACTCTTTGGAGATAGTGTTCTTCAAATGGGCCGCTATAATACAATTCAGTAGCGCTTCGGTTTTTTACTTGCCGAACCCGCTGCCCGGCAATGCGATGTTCCATCGCCGTTGCCCGTTGCAAGCGCCAGATCCGCATTGCACAGCCTTGCCAGTGCGCTTGCAGTAACAGGAAACTGAAGCTACGTCAGCTGTTTATCTCTGGTGCCGTGGCCGCCTGTGACATGGAAGTATTGATCACGTCGTTGCCAAAAACGATGCCTTGACGGGCATTGCCCATTCGACGAACGTGATCGATCGATTTGATGCAGCGCGTTTTCACCAGAATTTATCCCAACTCAAACAGGTAGCACTGTGACGAAAGACGAACTGCGCGCGGAACTAGAGCGCCAGGAACAACGTTACAAGGAAGTTTACGGCGGAGAAGTCACCACTTACGCCGCTCAACCCGAACCGGAACGCAAACCCTGGCGTAAACGCGCCACCGTTCAGGATCAGGTTTTCCAGCAAGAACTTCAAAAAATGGAAAAGGAACTCAAAGCCGAAGAGCCGTGACTGCTTTGGCCTGATATCCTTACCAGGGCCTGCCTCTGCACCCGTTAAAAGCGGGATGTATTGATGTTGCCTTGCGTGCCCGCTATGAGCGGGCAGCGGCCATTACCGTCGTCGAATCAGGCAGATTTCCGGTATCTGACCTATTTCTCAGATTTTTCGCACAACCGTTCAAGCCCCCTCTTACCGGGCCGTGAAGGTTATGTGACAGCGTATTTCTTCAATAAAATCAATTACTTAAAAAACGCAGCAAAACCCTGGGTTTTCCGGTGCTGCGGCAAAAAAATTCGTTGAAGAATGTTACCGATGAGCAGCTAGTGCATTGATTAGCAGTCTTTTCTGGCATAATCGCGCCCCCTTATGACCGGGTCAGAAAACCTTCATGATCGATTTATTCAGCGGACTGGATGCTTGGGTGCTTGTGAGCCTCTTGCTCGCCCTGGCCTTTGTCCTCGCCTTCGAGTTCATCAACGGCTTTCATGACACCGCTAACGCGGTGGCGACCGTTATCTACACCAAAGCCATGCCGCCTCACCTGGCGGTGTTCTTCTCCGGTGTGTTCAACTTCCTCGGCGTGCTGCTGGGCGGGGTCGGCGTGGCGTATGCCATCGTCCACCTGCTGCCGGTAGAACTGCTGATCAATGTGAACACCGGTCACGGACTGGCCATGGTGTTCTCGTTGCTCGCCGCCGCCATTACCTGGAACCTGGGCACCTGGTACTTCGGTATTCCCGCTTCCAGTTCCCACACGCTGATCGGTTCGATCCTCGGGGTTGGCCTGGCCAACGCCCTGATCAACGATATTCCGCTGGCTGACGGTGTGAACTGGCAGAAAGCGATCGATATCGGCGCCTCGCTGGTGTTCTCGCCAATGGCCGGTTTCCTGATCGCCGCGCTGATCCTGATCGGTCTTAAATGGTGGCGTCCGCTGTCGAAGATGCACAAGACACCGGAACAGCGCCGCAAGATCGACGACAAGAAGCACCCGCCGTTCTGGAATCGCCTGGTACTGGTGATCTCGGCCATGGCCGTGAGTTTCGTGCACGGTTCCAACGATGGCCAGAAAGGTATCGGCCTGATCATGCTGGTCCTGATCGGTATCGTGCCGGCGCAGTTCGTCCTCGACCTGAACAGCACGACCTATCAGATCGAGCGGACTCGCGACGCCACGCTGCACCTGAGCCAGTTCTACCAGCGTAATTCCGAAACCCTGGGCGAGTTCCTGGCCCTGGGCAAGAGCCTGGATGGCGATCTGCCGGAGAAATTCCGTTGCAACCCGCAACAGACCGAACCGACCATCACCGCCCTGCTCGGCACCCTCAAGGGTGTAGCCGACTACCACTCGCTGCCGTCGGAAAGCCGCATCGAAGTACGTCGTTACCTGCTCTGCCTGGACGACACGGCGAAGAAAGTCAGCAAGTTGCCAACGCTCGGGGCTCGTGAAAAGGCTGACCTGGACAAGCTGCGCAAGGACCTGACCACCACCACCGAATACGCTCCGTTCTGGGTGATCCTGGCGGTTGCACTGGCTTTGGGCCTGGGCACCATGGTCGGCTGGAAACGCGTGGTACTGACCATTGGCGAGAAGATCGGCAAGCAAGGCATGACCTACTCCCAAGGCATGTCGGCGCAGATCACCACCGCCAGCCTGATCGGCATGGCGAACATCTTCAGCCTGCCGGTTTCCACCACCCACGTGCTGTCCTCGGGCGTGGCGGGCACCATGGTCGCCAACAAAAGCGGCCTGCAAAGCGGCACCGTCAGAACCATCCTGCTGGCCTGGGTATTGACCCTGCCAGCCACCGTGGCCCTGTCGGCCGGGTTGTTCTGGCTGGCCTCGAAGGCCCTTGGCAGCTGATACACCGCCAAACTAGAAAAGGCGCGCTCCGCAAGGAACGCGCCTTTTTTATTGCTGCCTACTTCCGACATTACACAATTAATGTGGGAGCGGGCTTGCTCGCGAAGGCGGCTTCACATTCAACGAAGATGTTGACTGATCCACCGCCTTCGCGAGCAAGCCCGCTCCCACATTAATTGTGTAATGTCGGAAGTAGGCAGCAATAAAAAAA
>NZ_JBFUHS010000019.1:0-100484 GCF_056402255.1 Pseudomonas sp. P4_B4 | reverse complement strand
GGTTACATCTTTGATTTCTCGCGGAGTAACTTGTGATGCTGATAATCTGTTGACTAGCAGTCTGACTCCACAAGCACCCACACGAATTGCTTGATTCAGTTGTTAAAGAGCGGTTGGTTAAGATCTTTCATCTCAACCGAGGCGCGCATTCTACAGCAGCCTCATTTGCTGTCAAGTGGTATTTTTCAGAAGCTTTCAAAGTTTCCTTTGTAACTTCAACCACTTGCGCCTCAGATCTCTCGTCAGCGGGAGGCGAATTCTACAGCGTTACACGCTGCTGTCAACACCTCTTTTTCAACTTCCTTTTGGCTTCGATGACCTGAAGCAACCTGCTGCCGAAACCTGCGTAACTCATTGTTTACCAAGGAGTTTTCCGTTTCGACTGCGCCGGAAGTGGGGCGAATTATAGGCTTCTAAAATTCGCCGTCAACCCCTTATTTCAGCTTTATTCGGATTTGAGCGTAATACGCGCAAATGCCTTCTTCCCGGCTTGGCAAACATGGGTCGCGCCCAGTGCATATATAAAGGTGCGATCGACAACCTCACCATCTATACGCACACCACCGGAACCCAGGAGATCTCGAGCCACCGCCGAGTTCTTAACCAGCCCTGCTTTATTAAGGACAGCAGCGATCGGCATATCTTCGGCAGCAGTCAATTCGATTTCCGGCAGATCATCCGGCAGCTCGCCATCCTTCATACGGTTACCGGCGGCACGATGAGCATTGGCAGCAGCCTCCTCACCATGGAAGCGCGCAACGATCTCTTCAGCCAGCTGGATCTTGATGTCACGCGGATTGGCACCCGCCTCTACATCAGCACGGAACGCATCGATCTCATCCATGGAGCGGAAGCTGAGCAACTCGAAGTAACGCCACATCAGCGCATCCGGAATGGAGACCAGCTTGCTGTACATCACGCCCGGCGCTTCCTGGATACCGACATAGTTGCCCAAGGACTTGGACATCTTCTTCACGCCATCCAGACCTTCAAGCAGCGGCATGGTCAAAATGCACTGGGCTTCCTGACCATAACCACGCTGCAGCTCGCGCCCCATCAGCAAGTTGAACTTCTGATCAGTACCGCCGAGCTCGACGTCTGCGCGCAGGGCTACCGAGTCGTAACCCTGAACCAGCGGATAAAGGAACTCATGAATGGCGATAGGCTGATTGGTTGTGTAGCGCTTGTCGAAGTCATCGCGCTCGAGCATGCGAGCCACGGTGTACTGCGAAGTCAGGCGAATGAAGTCGGCCGGCCCCATCTGATCCATCCAGGTGGAGTTGAATGCCACTTCGGTTTTTGCCGGATCCAGAATCTTGAAGACCTGAGTCTTGTAGGTCTCGGCATTCTCGAGGACCTGCTCGCGAGTGAGCGGCGGGCGCGTGGCACTCTTGCCGCTCGGATCGCCGATCATCCCGGTGAAGTCACCTATAAGGAAGATCACCTGATGCCCCAGCTCCTGGAACTGGCGCAGCTTATTAATAAGCACGGTGTGACCCAAGTGCAGATCCGGAGCCGTTGGATCGAAGCCCGCCTTAATACGTAGCGGCTGGCCACGCTTGAGCTTTTCAATCAGCTCGGACTCGACCAACAGTTCTTCCGCACCACGTTTGATCAGCGCTAGCTGCTCTTCAACCGACTTCATAACAGACCCGCAAGGCTCAGATTCAAAGGGAACCAACCATACAAGATCGCGCGTCAAATACAAGGTTTGCCCGGCGCACGGACGCCAATCCGCAGACAGAGTGCCTGCGGACTTGCTTCAGAGATGATTTGGTTATATTTTATACAGTTATTTCATCTTCATCATGTCATTCATCTTTTCCAATTCATCTTTTTCAAAGTCAAAACCACTTATGACCAACGAATCGTCTAAAGCGCCGCCGCTTTACCCGAAGACCCACTTGCTTGCCGCAAGTGGCATCGCCGCCCTTCTCAGTCTGGCGCTCCTGGTATTCCCTTCCAGCGATGTTGAAGCCAAAAAGACAACCCTGAGTCTTGAACTGGAAAGCCCTGCTGAACAACTGACACAAGATCAAGACGCTGCTGACGTCGTTCAAGCCACAAATGAACCAGCAACCTCCCCCTTCGCGCAGATCGACAACAGCGCCGAAGACACCCAGGAAACCGCTCAAGCCGAACCTGCACCGCTGCCGGTCGTCGAAGAAAAGAAGCCGGCAAGCCACAGGGAAGTGATCGTCACCAAGGGTGACACCCTCTCTACACTGTTCGAGAAGGTCGGCCTCCCAGCCACCTCAGTGCATGACGTGCTGGCCAGCGACAAGCAGGCCAAGCAGTTCAGCCAGCTCAAGCATGGGCAAAAACTCGAATTCGAACTGAGTCCTGACGGCCAGTTGACCAACCTGCACAGCAAGCTCAACGACCTCGAAAGCATCAGCCTGACCAAGAACGACAAGGGCTACACCTTCAACCGCATTACCGCGAAACCGACCGTGCGCTCCGCTTACGTTCATGGCGTGATCAACAGCTCGCTGTCGCAGTCCGCAGCCCGGGCCGGCCTGTCTCACAGCCTGACCATGGACATGGCCAGTGTGTTTGGCTACGACGTGGACTTCGCCCAGGATATTCGCCAGGGCGACGAGTTCGACGTGATCTACGAGCAAAAGGTAGTCAACGGCAAGGCCGTCGGCACTGGCCCGATCCTGTCGGCGCGCTTCACCAACCGCGGCAAGACCTACACCGCCGTGCGCTACACCAACAAACAAGGCAACAGCAGCTACTACACCGCTGACGGCAACAGCATGCGCAAGGCGTTCATCCGCACACCGGTGGACTTCGCCCGCATCAGCTCGAAATTTTCCATGGGCCGCAAACACCCGATCCTGAACAAGATCCGCGCCCACAAAGGCGTCGACTACGCAGCACCGCGCGGCACGCCGATCAAGGCTGCCGGTGATGGCAAGGTGTTGCTGGCCGGCCGCCGTGGTGGCTACGGCAATACCGTGGTCCTCCAGCACGGCAACACCTACACCACGCTCTACGGCCACATGCAAGGCTTCGCCAAAGGCGTGAAGACTGGCGGCACGGTGAAACAGGGCCAGGTGATTGGCTATATCGGCACCACCGGTCTCTCCACCGGACCGCACCTGCACTACGAGTTCCAGGTCAATGGTGTGCACGTCGACCCGCTGGGCCAGAAACTGCCAATGGCCGATCCGATTGCCAAGGCTGAACGCGCACGCTTCCTCGCCCAAAGCCAGCCACTGATGGCGCGCATGGAACAGGAAAAAGCCACTCTGCTGGCTTCGAGCAAGCGCTAAGCCATGGCGCTCTATATAGGTGTGATGTCCGGAACCAGCCTTGATGGCCTGGACTTCGCACTGATCGAGCAAGCCCCGGCGATCAGGCTGATCGCCTCCCACTACATCCCGATGCCCGATACCCTGCGCGCCGAGCTGCTCGGCTTGTGCGCCAGCGGCCCGGACGAAATCGCCCGCTCCGCCATCGCCCAGCAGAACTGGGTGAAGCTGGCAGCCCAAGGGATTCATGCCCTCCTCGCTCAGCAGCAACTGAAGCCTGACGACATTCGTGCGATTGGCAGCCATGGCCAGACCATCCGCCACGAACCGGCACGCGGCTTCACAGTGCAGATTGGCAACCCGGCCCTGCTGACGGAGCTGACCGGTATCACCGTGGTCAGCGACTTCCGCAGCCGCGACGTCGCTGCCGGCGGACAAGGCGCACCGCTGGTTCCCGCCTTTCACGAAGCCCTGTTTGAAGAGCGGGCTGGTAATCGTGCAGTGCTGAACGTTGGCGGCTTCAGCAACCTCAGCCTTATCCAGCCCGGCAAGCCGGTCGCCGGTTTCGACTGTGGCCCGGGCAATGTGCTGCTGGACGCCTGGATTCACCAGCAACGCGGCGACCACTTTGACCGTGACGGCCAATGGGCTGCCAGCGGCAACGTAGAACCGGTGCTGTTGAATGCACTGCTCAGTGATCCGTTCTTTGTGACCAAAGGCCCGAAGAGTACCGGCCGGGAAGTGTTCAACCTGCCATGGCTGACACGGCATCTGGCACAACTGCCAGCCTTCGCCGCCGAGGATGTTCAGGCGACGCTGCTTGAGCTGACCGCGCTGACCATCATCGAATCACTGCAAAGCGCCCAGGCAGACACGCAGGAACTGCTGGTTTGCGGCGGAGGCGCCCACAACACTGCCTTGATGAATCGCCTGGCCAGCCTGCTGCCAAACGCAAGCGTCAGCAGCACTGCCACTTACGGCGTGGACCCCGACTGGGTCGAAGCCATGGCCTTCGCGTGGCTGGCTCATTGCTGTCTCGAAGGCATCGCAGCCAACCGCCCGAGCGTCACCGGTGCCCGCGGCTTGCGCGTACTGGGCGCCATCTACCCTGCATAAATCCTCCACACAGCAAAACGCCGCAAAGCCCTGAGGCCGTGCGGCGTTCTGTGAAACAGGTGCGCTGATCAGATCGAGAACGAAGAACCGCAGCCACAAGTGGTGGTCGCATTAGGGTTCTTGATGACGAAACGCGAACCTTCCAGACCTTCCTGGTAGTCCACCTCGGCACCTGCCAAGTACTGGAAGCTCATCGGATCGACAACCAGACTCACACCTTCGCGCTCGACGATGGTGTCGTCATCGGCTACTTCTTCATCGAAGGTGAAGCCGTACTGAAAACCTGAACAACCGCCGCCCGTAACGAATACGCGCAGCTTCAAGCGATCATTCCCCTCTTCATCGACCAGGCTCTTCACCTTGTGCGCGGCACCGTGGGTGAATTGCAAAGCCGTGGGGGTGAAGGATTCGACGCTCATGCTGACTATCTCCCGGCGTTACGCCGTCATATTGCGTGATGACGCGCATTATCCGCTTCTCCTAGAAAAGCGGTCAACTATTGTTATGGTATATCAACCAATCCAATCGCCGGCCCGGAATGCAAAAAGGCCCGTCAGACGGGCCTTTTGCTGTACACGATAAAGCTTACGGCAGCATGCCTGCGTGAGACAGGCCCAGACGCTCATCCAGCCCGAACAGAATGTTCATGTTCTGCACCGCCTGACCCGAAGCGCCTTTGACCAGGTTGTCGATCACCGACAGCACAACCACCAGATCACCATCCTGAGGGCGATGCACCGCGATACGGCAGACGTTGGCACCCCGTACGCTACGAGTCTCCGGATGGCTGCCGGCCGGCATCACATCGACGAACGGTTCGTTGGCGTAACGCTTTTCAAACAACGCCTGCAGGTCCACCGAGCGATCAACAACGGTTGCGTAGAGCGTGGAGTGAATGCCACGAATCATCGGTGTCAGGTGCGGAACGAAGGTCAGGCCGACGTCCTTGCCTGCTGCACGACGCAGCCCCTGGCGAATTTCCGGCAGGTGACGGTGACCTTTGACCGCATAGGCCTTCATGCTTTCCGACGTCTCGGAGTACAGCGAACCTACGGAAGCACCACGACCGGCACCGCTGACGCCGGACTTGCAGTCAGCAATCAAATGCGCGGCATCGGCCAGTCCGGCTTCGAGCAATGGCAGGAAACCCAATTGCGTTGCAGTTGGGTAGCAGCCCGGCACGGCAATCAGGCGCGCTTTCTTGATCTGCTCGCGATTGACTTCCGGCAAGCCGTAGACCGCCTCGTCCAGCAACTCCGGTGCACCGTGCGGCTGGCCGTACCACTTGGCCCATTCATCCGCGTCTTGCAGACGGAAGTCGGCCGACAGGTCGATGACCTTGGTCCCGGCCGCCAGCAACTCGCCCGCCAAGGCATGGGCAACACCGTGCGGTGTGGCGAAGAACACCACATCGCAGGCACCCAGGGTCTTGATGTCCGGAACGCTGAACGCCAGGCCGTCGTAATGGCCTCGCAGGTTCGGGTACATGTCGGCCACGGCCAGGCCAGCCTCGGATCGGGAAGTGATGACAACCACCTCAGCTTGCGGATGTTGCGCCAACAGACGCAGCAGTTCGACACCGGTGTAACCCGTGCCGCCGACGATACCGACCTTGACCATAAACCTGCCCTCAACGAACCCACTGGAAAGCCGTCGATAATAGGGGCCGCGCGCCCCTGCGACAACCGTCAAGGTGACGTGCGGGCGCTCACGAGTCCCGTCTCGGGCATACGTTCAAGTTTTGGCGAGTGGATTTTGTTGCCAGACAAGGCGCCGCGACGAGTCATAGCCCGCTATGGCGAGGAGCGGCAACGCAGCATGGCGACAAAAGACACCGTCAAAATTGAACAGTTATGTCCGAGACGGGACTCTTTCTCTACTATTCGGGCTACCGTGAATACTGGAATAACTAAAAATGCTCTATCTGTGGCTTAAAGCTTTTCACATCATCAGCATCGTTTGCTGGTTTGCCGGCCTGTTTTACTTGCCACGACTGTTCGTTTATCACGCACAAAGTGAAGACACGATCAGCAAGGAACGCTTCAGCGTCATGGAGCGCAAGCTGTACCGGGGCATCATGGGCCCGGCGATGATCGCCACGCTGATCTTCGGCGGCTGGCTCATCTACCTCAACCCAGGCATCTTCAGCCAGGGTGGCTGGATACACGCCAAATTGACCCTGGTCGTGTTGCTGATCGGCTACCACCACATGTGCGGTGCCCAGGTAAAACGTTTTGCCCGTGGCGAGAACACCCGCAGCCATGTCTTTTATCGCTGGTTCAATGAAGTGCCGGTTCTGATATTGCTGGCTATCGTAATTCTGGTCGTCGTTCGACCGTTCTAAATTCACCAGGCACCACTCACCGGGGTACTTCCAATGTCGCTGCCCGCTCTGCTCGAACAACGTTTGCGTCTGCCCGTGGTGGCGGCGCCGATGTTCCTGATATCCAATCCGCAATTGGTACTCGCCTGTTGTCGTCAGGGCGTGGTTGGCAGCTTCCCGGCGTTGAACCAGCGCGAAAGCAGCGGTTTCAAGGCCTGGCTGGAAGAAATCGAAGCCGGGCTGGCGACAATGGAAAATCCCGCGCCTTATGCCGTGAACCTGATCGTCCATAACAGCAATCCACGCTTACAGGCGGATCTTGAGATCTGCGTCGAACACAAAGTGCCGATCGTGATCACCAGCCTCGGCGCCGTGAAAGAACTGGTCGACGCGGTCCACAGCTACGGCGGCCTGGTTTTCCATGATGTGACAACTCGTCGTCATGCCGAGAAAGCGGCCGAAGCCGGCGTGGATGGCTTGATCGCCGTGGCTGCCGGCGCCGGTGGACACGCCGGGACCTGGAGCCCGTTCTCGCTGATTGCCGAAATCCGCCAGTTCTTCGACAAGACCCTGTTGCTGGCCGGTTGCCTGAACCACGGCCACGAAATTCTTGCCGCTCAATTGCTCGGCGCGGATTTGGCCTACTTTGGTACACGATTTATCGGCACGACCGAAAGTCACGCGCCTGACGCCTACAAAGAAATGCTGCTGACATCCAAAGCGGCAGACATCATCCATACTCCAGTCGTGTCAGGTGTCCCTGCGAGCTTCATGCGTCAGAGCCTGGAGGCCGCCGGTTTCGATATGGCCGCCTTGCAAGGCAAGGGCGAGATCAACTTCGGTTCCAAGCTCAAACCCGTGAGCGATGAGGCCAAAGCCTGGAAAACCGTTTGGTCTGCAGGCCAGGGCGTGGGAGAAATCGAGGACTTGCCGAGTGTCGAGCAGTTGATTGCACGTCTCGACGCGGAGTACCGCAAGGCCCAGGAGCAGGCTGCCCAGTTGACCAAACGCTGGCCGAGCTGACAGCAAACCTTGGCCAGTCTTGCCCGGCTGGCCTTACTCTCGCCCGGGCACATCATTCTTCTTTCAACCTCTCGCGACAAGGATGCTTCGCACATGGGCGAAAATCATTTCAAGATCGTATTCGAGGGCGCCTTGCTGCCCGGTGTCGACATCACCACGGCAAAGCTCAATCTCGCCGATTTGTTCAAAAGCGATGTCACGGCCATTGAGCGCTTGTTCAACGGGCGTCCGGTAGCGCTCAAACGCAACCTGTCGCAAGCCGATGCCCAGACCTATCTCCAGGCACTGAGCAAAACCGGTATCGACGCCCGCATCGAAGCCGAAACGCCGATCGAGTTGAACCTCGCCGACGTGCATGAGCATGCTCCGGCCAGCAGCCAGGAGCCTTTGGCAGATCCGCAGTCCCCTTACGCGCCGCCTCGCGCGCCGGTCGGCGAAGCAGTGGCGGAATTCGCCACGCTCAAGCCATTCAGTTTCGATGGCCGTATCGGCCGCTTGCGTTACCTCGCCTGGACGCTGGTGCTGTCAACTGTGCTCCTGGCCGTTTGCGGGGTGTTTGCCTTGGTCGCCCTGGCTCTCATCGGCGCGGATTCGACCGCCGGCCTGATATTGGGCAGCTTGCTGGCCTTGATCCTGTTCGTCGGATTTGTATTCGTCAGCATCCAGATCACCGTTCAACGCTTGCACGATGTCGGCTGGTCCGGCTGGCTGTGGCTGCTGAACCTGGTGCCGTTCGTTGGCAGTTTCTTTCCGTTCGTGATCATGGTCGTACCGGGCAACGACACCGCCAACCGCTACGGCCCACCGCCTCCGCCGAACAGTACCGCGGTCAAGGTATTGTCTTCGCTGTGGCTGATCGTTATCGCGCTGGTTCTGTTCGGCTCGCTGGCCGGTGGTCTCACGGCGATACGGGAAGAATACAAAAGCGCCGCCCAGAGCAGCTACGAAAGCAGTTCGGTCACCACCGATGAAATCGACGTCGAGGTCGAACCGGTGCCAAATTCCGCCAACGATGCAGCCGAAGAGGCCCAGCCCCCTGTAGACTCTGCGAAAGAATAAACAGCGCTCCTGGCCCGTGACACCTGCGTCGCGGCGCGGAGCTGTTGCGATGGAGAACTGCATGACCCGTTACGCTCTGATCACTGGCGCCTCCAGCGGCATCGGCCTGGCAATGGCCGAAGCGCTGGCCCGGCGCGGCCGCAGCCTGATTCTGGTGGCCCGACAACGTGATCAGCTGGAAAGTATTGCGATTGAACTGACCCAAAGGTTCGGCGTGGAAGTGTTGTTCCGTGCCTGCGACCTGGGCGAACCGCTGCGCCTGTCCGGATTCCTGCTGGAGCTGGAAGAAGGCGACCGGCAGATCGATCTGCTGGTCAACTGCGCCGGTATCGGTACATGCGGCCCGTTTCTGGCCCAGGACTGGATGACCGAGCAAGACCTGATCGAAGTGAACATCCTCGCCCTCACCCGCCTGTGCCATGCCATCGGCAACAGCATGGCCCTGCAAGGCGGCGGGCAGATTCTGAATGTGGCCTCGGTGGCGGCGTTTCAACCGGGGCCGTGGATGAGCACTTATTACGCCAGCAAAGCGTATGTGCTGCACTTTTCCGAAGGATTGCGTGTCGAGCTGAAAAAATGTGCGATCAAGGTTTCGGTGCTCTGCCCCGGGCCGACCCGCACGGCGTTTTTCCGTACCGCACAACTCGACAGCGACAAACTGGCCAACAGCAAACTGCTGATGAGCCCCGAGGAAGTGGCGCTCTACACCGTGCGCGCACTGGAAAAGAATAAAGCGATCATTATTCCCGGGCGGCGCAACCGCTGGTTCGCCTTCCTGCCGCGGCTGGGCTCGCGCTGGCTGACTCGCACAATCGCCGGTATGGTCAACAAGGCTTACTGCCCGCGCTGATCCAACTTAAGGTAAAAAGCTGGGCGCTGGCATACGCCATGAGTACACTCAGGCCAGCCCAAACAACGGAGAAAACAGCTGTGGATACTCTGTTCACCAAGATCATCAACCGGGAAATCCCGGCGAAGATCATTTACGAGGACGACCAGGTACTGGCCTTCCACGACATTGCCCCACAGGCACCGGTACATTTCCTGGTGGTCCCGAAGAAACCGGTTCGCACTTTGAACGACCTGACCGAGGACGACAAGGCATTGGCCGGGCACATTCTGTTCACCGCCCAGCGCCTGGCACTGGAACTGGGCTGCGAAAAAGGTTTCCGCGTCGTCATGAACTGCAATGAAGAAGGCGGACAAACCGTCTACCACATTCATATGCACGTGCTGGGTCAGCGCCAGATGCACTGGCCGCCGGGCTGATTGCGCCAAACCCCGAGGAAGCGGCACACTGCCGCTTCCACAAAAAGCATCACAACACTGTCACAGCCTCTGCATCACAATGACCCAGCGCAAACCTTCCCCGGCCGATTGGGTTAAACTGGCCGCCGAAATCCCCCCGGAGGTCAGCATGACTACCCAACGTCACTACTCGCCAATTGACCGCCTTCTGCTGCAAGCCGATGCCGCGATGCGCACCCTGCTGCCCTTCAGCGGTCAGCCGTACCGTCCGTCGCCCGCCATCGTACAGCCGGATGCGAAGATGAGCGACGAAGACACGCGCCACGTTGCCGGCCTGATGCGCATCAACCATACCGGCGAAGTCTGCGCCCAGGCGCTGTACCAGGGACAGGCACTGACCGCCAAGCTGCCGCAAGTGCGTGCCGCGATGGAACATGCCGCCGAAGAAGAAGTCGATCACCTGGTCTGGTGCGAACAACGCATTCATCAACTGGGTAGCCACACCAGCATCCTCAATCCGCTGTTCTATGGCATGTCGTTCGGGATTGGCGCAGTGGCCGGCCTGATCAGCGATAAAGTCAGCCTGGGGTTCGTTGCGGCGACGGAAGACCAGGTGTGCAAACACCTGAACGAACATCTGGAGCAATTGCCGGCCGAGGATGAAAAATCCCGGGCGATTCTTGAGCAGATGCGTATCGATGAAGAACAGCATGCCGAAAGTGCGCTGGAGGCTGGCGGGTTCCGCTTTCCGGCACCGGTGAAATTCGGGATGAGCCTGATGGCCAAGGTGATGACCAAGAGTACTTATCGGATCTGACTCCATTTTTTGTAGGAGCGAGCGCCAGAATAAAAAAGGCGACTGCCGTGAGGGAGTCGCCTTTTTTTGTGCTCGGGAGTCTTACGCCATATTGCGCGCGTAGAAGATTTCGAGCATTTCGTGTTTCACCCGCTCGGTCACCTGGGCGCGTTGCTCAGAGGACAGGTTGCTGGTGGCGTCGCCGAACAGGTAGTTATCCAGCTCGAAGTTCTTCAGCAGCATCTTGGTGTGGAACAGGTTTTCCTGGTACACGTTCACGTCGGTCATCTGGTACGCGTCGTAAGTGTCATCGGAGAGGTAGTTCTGGATCGAATTGATCTCGTGGTCGATGAAGTGCTTTTTGCCCTCAACGTCACGGGTGAAGCCGCGCACACGGTAGTCCACGGTCACGATGTCCGAATCGAACTGGTGAATCAGGAAGTTGAGCGCTTTAAGCGGTGAAATGACCCCGCAAGTCGACACGTCGATGTCCACACGGAAGGTTGCAATACCGCTGACCGGATGGATTTCCGGGTAGGTGTGCACCGTAATGTGGCTCTTGTCGAGGTGGGCCAGAATAATTTCGGGCAGCGGGCCCGGGGACTCTTCGATCTGACTGTCGGTCGGGGTTACCGGCTCTTCCGAGATCAGGATCGTGACGCTGGCGCCCTGCGGCTCATAGTCCTGACTGGCAATGTTCAGGATGTTGGCACCAATGATATCGACAACTTCCGTGAGGATCTGCGTCAGGCGTTTCGCGTTGTACTCTTTATTGATGTACTCGACGTAAGCCTGCTGGTCTTGCGGGGTTTCCGCGTAGCAGATGTCATAGATGTTGAAGCTCAAGGTCTTTGTCAGGTTATTGAACCCGTGGAGCTTGAGTTTGCTTTTCACCGTTAAAAACTCTCTATGTGTTTGCGGCCCGGCCGCGTGATCAAGCATGCCCGTCAGATGCGAACAACGCACCTGCGTAGGACGGTTAACACCTCTTCGCGATGGCGATTTTGGTTGTCTGTTCGGGTGCGAGGCCTGTCGGCTGACGGGCCACCACCCTGAAAAAAGTGGCGCATTATGCAGACGTCAGCTTGTGTTCGCCAGAGTCTGCACTGCTTTTATGATAGTTGAATGTCGATTCAACCGAGCTCGATGATCTCGTAGTCGTGGGTAATTGCCACGCCTGCGGCGCCGAGCATGATCGAAGCCGAGCAATATTTCTCGGCAGACAGCTCGATGGCGCGTTTGACCTGGGCTTCTTTCAGCCCGCGGCCCTTGACCACAAAATGCATGTGGATCTTGGTGAACACCTTTGGATCTTCGGTCGCACGCTCGGCTTCAAGGAAGGCTTCACAGCTTTCCACTGCCTGGCGGGACTTCTTGAGGATGCTGACCACATCGAAATTGCTGCAACCGCCGACACCCAGCAGCAGCATTTCCATCGGCCGGACACCCAGGTTACGTCCGCCGGCATCGGGCGGACCGTCCATGACCACGACATGACCGCTACCGGATTCGCCGAGGAACATGGCTTCGCCAGCCCATTGGATGCGTGCCTTCATCGCCAAGACTCCACTGTATAAAAAAGGGTCGCCAGCTTAGCACAGGCCCCGTGATTGACGGCGCCCGGCGTCCTAGGACATATCCCACCGCCTTGTAGGTAAATGCTCGAATATTTCAAGAGGTGTCTGTTAAGCTGACGCCAATTCAATGGCGCATTGCCAGCTTTTCCCCAGCGTCCGCTATTCATAAAAAAACCAAACACACCGTGCAGTCTTTTCGGGATACAACCATGGTTGCGATTGCCCCCAACCCCAAGATCAAGAACCTCGACAAGCTGTTGATGCATTGCCAGCGCCGCCGCTATCAGGCCAAGAGCAACATCATTTGTGCCGGCGACCGCTCGGAAACGCTGTTCTTCATCATCAAAGGCTCAGTCACCATCCTGATCGAAGATGACGACGGCCATGAAATGATCATTTCCTACCTGAACACCGGGGACTTTTTCGGCGAGTTGGGTCTGTTTGAGCAAGCTGGCCTAGAGCAGGAGCGCAGCGCCTGGGTGCGGGCCAAGGTTGAATGCGAAGTCGCGGAAATCAGCTACGCGAAATTCCGCGAGTTGTCCCAGCAGGATCCGGACATTCTTTACGTGCTCAGCGGACAAATTGCACAGCGTCTGCGCAACACCACGCGCAAGGTCGGTGACCTGGCATTCTTTGATGTAACCGGTCGAGTCGCCCGCTGCCTGCTGGAGCTGTGTAAACAGCCAGACGCCATGACTCACCCCGATGGTATGCAAATCAAGGTGACACGTCAGGAAATCGGGCGGATTGTCGGTTGTTCGCGGGAGATGGTCGGTCGCGTACTCAAGGATCTGGAAGAACGCAACCTGGTGGACGTCAAAGGCAAGACCATGGTGGTCTTCGGTACGCGATAAGCTCGAAAACCTAGCCGCTGAACATCTGCGCCAGCATCAACCGGTAGAGTTCGTCCAGACGTGCCAGTGCATTGGGTGCTGTGAACTTCTCAT
The DNA here is from genome assembly GCF_056402255.1 of Pseudomonas sp. P4_B4. NCBI lineage: Bacteria > Pseudomonadati > Pseudomonadota > Gammaproteobacteria > Pseudomonadales > Pseudomonadaceae > Pseudomonas > Pseudomonas sp. P4_B4. The sequence goes on along the minus strand of NZ_JBFUHS010000019.1, from coordinate 87,135 downwards.
GCAGCGCGATGTGGCTTTCGGCGCGTACGCGTTGCTCCAGCCCGCAGGCCTCGTTGAAACGATTGACCGCGGCGACCATTGACACTCGCTCGTTATCGATCAGCATCGCTCCGTGCACCAGTCCTACCGGACGCTGCCCACCCTGGCTCTGGCGCCAGCGCTGGGCGGTACCGACCATTTTGCGTCCGTCGAGGTTGACGTTGAAGCGACCGTCACAGAAGGCGCCTTCGATTTCACCCAGGGATGAAGTGCCTCCCAACTCATCCAGCAACTGACAAATCGGATCGCACAAGCGGTGGTAACCGGTTTCGATGCGATTCAGATCCCCTTCGCTGCGTGGGGGCGCGTAAACCAGGGCGATGTTGATCGTTGAGGCCGATTGCGGCACCGGTTCGCCACCGGTTTCACGTAACAGTACTGGCCAACCTGCCACTGCCGACACTTCACATGCGGCCTCGAAACCGGGCAGGCGATTCAAACGGCGCGGCATGACCAGCGCCCGATCACTCGGCTGCCAGAACAGCAGGCCGAACTCCGCGTCGCTGGCGCAGACCGAGGCCAGCAGATCCTGTTCGGCTTGCAGGCCAGCTTCGATGGTCAGGGAGATTGGCAGCGACATAGGCGACTCCGGCAGACATGAGGTCTTTAGGGAATTTGAGGTCCTCATCGCGGGCAAGCCCGCTCCCACAGGGAATCGGGTTGCCTGCAATGGCGGGGGTCAGTCGAGTGTAGAGCCGCTGACAGGTACACCGCGCTCAGGGAAGAACAGACGCTGCAACTCGCTGCCCGGGCTTTCGGCGCGCATGAAGGCTTCGCCGACCAGGAATGCGTAGACGTCGCTGATTTCCATCAGTTCGACATCGGCGCGGTTGAGAATGCCGCTCTCGGTGATGACCAGTCGATCGCGCGGAATACGCGGCAACAGGTCGAGGGTGGTTTCCAGGCTGACATCGAAGGTGTGCAGATTGCGGTTGTTCACGCCAACCAGCGGAGTGTCGAGGGTTTTCAAGGCCCGCTCCAGCTCGTCGCCGTCGTGGACTTCCACCAGCACATCGAGGTTGACGCTTTTGGCCACGGCTGCCAGTTCGGCCATTTTCACGTCATCCAGCGCGGAAACGATCAACAGCACGCAGTCGGCACCCAAGGCCCGGGCTTCGACGATCTGGTACGGATCGATCATGAAGTCCTTGCGGATCACCGGCAGCTGGCACGCCGCGCGGGCCTGCTGCAGATACGCATCCGCGCCCTGGAAGTAGTCGATGTCGGTGAGTACCGACAGGCAGGTCGCGCCGCCCTTCTCGTAGCTTCTGGCGATGTCGGCGGGAATGAAGTTCTCGCGGATCACGCCTTTGCTTGGCGAGGCTTTCTTGATTTCGGCAATGACTGCCGGCTGCTTCAGCTTGGCCTGAGCCAGCAAGGCCTTGGCAAAACCACGGGGTGCATCGGCCACCTTGGCCAGGCTTTCCAGCTCGGCGAGGCTGACGCGAGCGCTGCGCTCGGCCACCTCCTCGACTTTGCGCGCCAGAATCTTTTCCAGAACCGTCGGTACACTCATCCCTCATTCTCCACTTTGAATACCGCGGTAAACGCACCCAGCTCCTCGAACTTTTCCCGAGCGAGGCCGGTGTGCAGCGCATCGTGCGCAAGTGCAACTCCCTCTTTCAAACTGCTGGCATGATCGGCGGCGTACAGCGCGGCACCGGCATTGAGCATGATCATCTCGGCCGCTTTCTGACCGTTTTCGGTCTTGCGCTTGCCCAGGGCATCACGAATCAGCTCAAGAGATGCCGCCGGGCTTTCTACTGCCAACCCATGCAGGCTCTGGCTCTTCATGCCCAGGTCTTCCGGCTCGACCCAATACTCGGTGATCTGGTCGTTTTTCAGTTCTGCCACGAAGGTCGGTGCTGCCAGGCTGAACTCATCCAGGCCGTCCTTCGAATGCACCACCAGCACATGCTTGCTGCCCAGACGCTGCAACACTTCCGCCAGCGGCCGGCACAAGGCCTGGGTGAACACGCCCACCACCTGATGTTTCACACCGGCCGGATTCGTAAGCGGGCCGAGCATGTTGAACAAGGTCCGCAGACCCAGTTCGCGGCGCGGGCTTGCAGCGTATTTCATCGCAGAGTGATGGGTCTGGGCAAACATGAAACCAATACCAACGTTGTCAATGCAGCGCGCCACTTGCACCGGTGTCAGGTTCAGGTAGATACCGGCCGCCTCCAGCAGATCGGCACTGCCGCTCTTGCCCGAGACTGCACGGTTGCCATGTTTGGCCACGGTGCAGCCAGCAGCGGAAACCACGAACGCAGCAGCGGTTGACACGTTGAAGATATTGGCGCCGTCGCCGCCGGTGCCCACCACATCGACCACACCGTCGAGGGTCTTGAGTTCGACCTTGTCCGCCAGTTCGCGCATCACCGACACTGCACCGACGATTTCGTCGATGCTTTCGCTCTTCATGCGCATAGCCATCATGAACGCGCCAATCTGCGCGTCCGAGCATTGCCCGGTCATGATTTCGCGCATCACATCGCGCATTTCATCGGTGCTGAGGTCGAGGTGATCGACGATACGGCTCAGGGCTGTCTTGATGTTCATGAAAAGTCCTTAGCGCGTGCCGCCGGTTTGTTTGAGGAAGTTGGCGAACAGTTCGTGGCCCTGTTCGGTGAGGATCGACTCAGGGTGGAACTGCACGCCTTCGATGTTCAGAGTCTTGTGACGCAGGCCCATGATCTCGTCGACCGAGCCGTCTTCGAGCTGGGTCCAGGCGGTCAGCTCCAGGCAATCTGGCAGGGTTTCGCGCTTGACGATCAATGAATGATAGCGCGTGACCGTCAGCGGACGATTCAGCCCTTCGAAGACACCCTTGTCCTCGTGGAACACCGGGCTAGTCTTACCGTGCATCACTTGACGGGCGCGCACCACATCACCGCCAAAGGCTTGGCCGATGGACTGGTGGCCGAGGCAGACGCCAAGAATCGGCAGTTTGCCGGCGAAATGCTTGATCGCTTCAATCGAGATACCGGCTTCGGTCGGGGTGCAAGGACCGGGGGACACGACGATGCGCTCAGGGTTGAGGGCTTCGATTTCAGCGATGGTCAGTTCATCGTTGCGCACGACCTTGACTTGGGAACCGAGCTCGCCCAGGTACTGCACAACGTTGTAGGTAAAGGAGTCGTAATTATCGATCATCAGCAACATGGCGTTTAGAACCTCTTGAATTCACTGACTTTGAAGATGGCCTTCGAATGATTTACCCGCAGAGTGCTGCGCTTTGTCAGGTGCCGGAGTAGCGCCAGCAAAGCGGCATTTCAAACAGGTATAGAAGGCGAAGCGATACAGGTCCGGCGAGGCCGGCAAAAGAATTCAGGCGCGCCAACGCCAGCGGGCGTGTGCCTTGATGACTTGATCCAGGAGTTTACTGATGATCAACACGGGGAAGGTCTCGTTCGTACGTCCCGGCACAGTAACTTAGCTGGGCAGAGCGCGCAATATCGCCGGGGGTGCTGCCCGCGAAACTATCAAAGGCTTAGCGACAGATGGCAAAAGGCCGAAAGTTTTTGGTACTGTCGTTTCGTTCACTACAACAATAAATAAACGGACTTGCTCATGATCAAACAGTCGTTGTTTGTACCGCTCGCAGGATGCTTGCTCGCGATCGCATGCGCCCAGGCGAACGCCGCACCTAATCCTTATACAAGCTTCATTGTCTTCGGGGACAGCCTTAACGACGCTGGGACCTTTGCCGACACGGGCGGGCCTGCCGGGGCGACGCAGCGCTTCACCAACCGGACGGGGCCGGTGTACCTGGATGGCAGCGGCGAAGTCCGCTCGCTCAACGCCACACAGATTCTGGGTGGAAAACTGGGGTTTTCACCGGACCAGACGGCATCCTCTGCTTCAGCAGTTCGCGTCAACGAAGGCCTGCCTGATGGTAACAACTGGGCTGTAGGCGGCTACCGTACCGACCAGATTCTTGATTCGATTACCAGCACCTCCGCCACCGGCGAACGCACCCGGGCCGGCTATCTTCCATCCAATAACTTCCGTGCCGACCCGAACGCACTGTATTACCTGTCGGGTGGCGGTAACGACTTCCTGCAAGGTCGCGTCACCAGCCTGCCCCAGGCCAGTGCCGCCGCCGACCGCCTGGCTGACAGCGTGCAGACGCTGCAAACCGCCGGTGCCAAATACGTCATGGTCTGGTTGCTGCCCGATATCGGCTTTACCCCGGCGTTCAACGGCACCCCGCTGCAAGCGTTCACGTCCCAACTCAGCGCCCAGTTCAACACTGAACTGGTAAGCCGACTGCAAAACATCAATGCCGAAGTCATCCCGCTCAACATTCCGGTACTGCTCAAAGAGACGTTCGCCAACCCGGCACAGTTTGGCCTGGCCACCGACCAGAACCTCATCGCCACCTGCTTCAGCGGCAGCGGCTGCACCGAGAACGCCCGCTACGGCATCAACAGCGCCACGCCGGACCCGACCAAGCTGATCTACAACGACTCGGTGCACCCCACCGAAGCCGGGCAGCGCCTGATTGCCGATTACGCGTATTCCCTGCTGGCGGCGCCGTGGGAGTTGACCTTGCTGCCAGAAATGGCCCAGGGCACCGTGCGTGCGCATCAGGATGAATTGCGCAATCAGTGGCTGGCCGATTGGGAAAACTGGCAAGGCGTCGGCCAATGGCGAGCCATTGTTTCCGGCGGCGGACAGCATCAGGACTTTGACGGTCAGGACAGCGTGGCAAGCGCCGACGGTAACGGTGCCAACCTGAACATCGGTAGCAGCTACCGTCTCGACGATGCCTGGCGTGTTGGTCTGGTGGCCGGTTTCTATAACCAGAAACTCGAAGCCGGCAACAACGACTCCGACTACAAGCTAAACACTTACCTGGGCACGGCATTCGCCCAGTACCAGCAAAACCGTGTGTGGGCTGATGCGGCGCTGACGGCCGGGCATCTGGATTACGATAGCCTCAAGCGTAAATTCCAGCTGGGCGTCAACGAACGCGGCGAAAAAGGCGATACCAGCGGCTACGTCGAAGCCTTCAGCGCACGCGTGGGTTACGACATTGCGCAACAAGCCAGCAGCCCTTGGCATCTGTCGCCGTTTGTCAGCGCCGACTTCTCCAAGGTGCAAGTCGATGGTTACTCGGAGGACGGCAACGACTCCACGGCGCTGACCTTCGCTGATCAGGAGCGTATTTCCCGGCGTCTGGGCGCTGGCCTGCAGGGCAAATACCAGATCACCCCGCAAACCCAGGTTTTCGGCGAAGCGGCAATCGAGCGCGAGTACAACGACGACACTCAGGACGTGGGTATCAACCTCAACAGCCTGCCGAACAACCAGTTCACGCTGGAAGGCTACACCCCGCAAAGTCACTTGCAGCGTGTGAACCTGGGGGTGAGCCACAACCTCACCCGGGACCTGGCACTGCGCGCCAGCTACAACATTCGCAAGGACGACGACTTCACCCAACAGGGCATCAACCTAGGTGTTGCGCTGGACTTCTGATGTGCAGCCAATAAAAAACGCGGCGCCCTCACAGGCGCCGCGTTTTTTTATTGGTGAACACTTATTGCTCGCGCTCGGCTGCGTAGCAGTCGTCGATGGGGCCTGCTTCGCAGGCCAGCGGGAGCAAGCTCCCTCGCCACAAAAAGCCCTTTGCCACTGTGTCAAAAGTAAGCTCAGGTGTTCGGGGTCTGTTCAGCCAAGGCAACGGCGCGGAACATCGCGCGGCGCTTGTTCAGGGTTTCTTCCCATTCCAACGCCGGTACCGAGTCGGCGACGATGCCGCCACCGGCCTGCACATGCAGTTCGCCGTTCTTGATCACCGCCGTGCGGATCGCAATGGCGGTGTCCATGTTGCCGTTCCAGGCGAAGTAACCGACCGCACCGCCGTAGACGCCACGCTTGACCGGCTCCAGTTCGTCGATGATTTCCATCGCGCGAATCTTCGGCGCGCCGGACAAGGTGCCCGCCGGCAGAATCGCCCGCAGTGCGTCCATGGCGGTCAGCCCGGCTTTCAGTTGCCCGGTGACGTTGGACACAATGTGCATCACGTTGGAGTAACGCTCGATGACCATTTTCTCGGTGAGCTTCACCGAACCGATTTCCGATACGCGACCGGTGTCGTTGCGACCGAGGTCGATCAGCATCAAGTGTTCGGCGATTTCCTTGTCGTCCGACAGCAGGTCTTTTTCCAGCGCCAGGTCGGCCTCTTCGTTGGCGCCCCGCGGACGGGTGCCGGCAATCGGGCGCACGGTGATCAGGTTGTCTTCGACCCGCACCAGCACTTCCGGCGAACTGCCGACGACGTGGAAGTCGCCGAAGTTGAAGAAGTACATGTAAGGCGTCGGGTTGAAGCAGCGCAGCGCGCGGTACAGATCGATCGGCGCCGCCTTGAAGTCGATCGACATGCGCTGTGACGGCACGACCTGCATGCAGTCACCGGCCAGGATGTATTCCTTGATGGTGTCGACGGCTTTTTCGTAATCGTCCTGGGTGAAGCTGGAGCGAAACACCGGGTCAGCCGATTGTTGCTTGCTGAAGTCCAGGCCACGGCGCGGGGTGATCGGCTGACGGAGTTTTTCCAGCAACTCCTCCAGGCGCGCGCGCCCTTGTTCGAAGGCGTCTTCCTGCGCCGGGTCGGCCAGGACGATGGCGTGCATCTTGCCGGCCAGGTTATCGAACACCACCACGGCGTCGGACACCATCAGCAGAATGTCCGGTACGCCCAGCGGGTCCGGGTTCGGGCATTTGCCCAAGCGCTTTTCCACATAACGCACGCAGTCATAACCGAAGTAACCCACCAGGCCGCCGTTGAAGCGCGGCAGGCCGGCAATGGTCGGAACGTTGTAGCGAGCCTTGAAGGTTTCGACGAAGGCCAGCGGGTCTTCCACGTCGTGGCTTTCGGTCTCGACGCCATCGACGGTCACGCTGACATGATGATCGTGAACCCGCATCACGGTACGGCACGGCAAGCCGATGATCGAGTAACGGCCCCACTTCTCGCCGCCCTGTACGGACTCCAGCAAGTAGGAATTGGGCTCGTCGGCCAGCTTCAGGTAGATCGACAGGGGCGTGTCGAAGTCGGCCAGGGTTTCGCAGGCAAGCGGGATGCGGTTGTAGCCGGCAGCGGCCAAACGCAGGAATTCTTCGCGGATCATGAGGTGCCTCGTGGCTTGAGGGTCGAACAGTCAGGTATGCAAACGCGCCGGATAACCGGCCAGAATCAAGTCAGGCGCGCCAACGCCAGCGGGCCAGGGCCTTGATGACTTTCATCCAGAGTTTGCGAGTGACCACCACGATGGCGTTTCCAGAAGGGGGTTTGACAGCGTCGGCCAACGTTATCTCAGCGGCCGGATCCAGGCAACCGGGAATTAGTTTGCGCAGGTCGTCGATCACCAGCGCCGGCGACTCTTCGGCAATTGGCCGACCGTGGTTATAGCCGTAGCTCAGGGCCACGCACTTGACCCCCGCCGCTTTCGCCGCCAGCACATCGCTGCGCGAATCGCCGACAAACAACGACTGCGAAGCCGGAATGTTGGCCATTTTCATCACGAAAAACAGCGCGGCCGGATCGGGCTTTTTCTGTGGCAGGGTGTCGCCGCCGATGATCCAGCGGAAGTAACGGCCGATTTTCATCTGATCCAGCAGCGGCGCGACGAAACGCTCCGGCTTGTTGGTGATCAGCGCCATCTCGACGCCCTGCTTTTGCAGCCATTTGAGGAAGTCGCGCACGCCGGGATACACCACCGTCAACTCATGGCTCTCGCCATAAGCCTGCATGAAATACTCCAGCGCCCGTTCGGCCTCGTGGTTATCGACCGCCGAATGATCTATAGCGCCAGCCAGCGCACGACGCACCAATACCGGCGCGCCGTTGCCGACCCATTCACGTACCGCTTCCAGACCGGCGGGCTTACGACCGAGTTTGAGCAGCATCTTGTCCACAGCCACTGCCAGGTCCGGGACCGAATCGATCAACGTGCCGTCCAGATCGAACATCACCAGCCGCGGCAGTTGCCCCGGGAACAACTGCTCAAAGCCACTCATGGGCGAGCCAGCGCCAGTTCGGAACGCATCTTGTCGATGACTTCCTGATAGTTCGGCGCATTGAAGATGGCCGAGCCGGCGACGAAGGTGTCAGCGCCAGCCGCAGCGATTTCGCGAATGTTGTTCACGTTCACGCCGCCGTCGATTTCCAGGCGAATGTCACGGCCCGACGCATCGATCAGCGCCCGCACTTCACGCAGCTTGTCGAGGGTGCCGGGGATGAACTTCTGCCCGCCGAAGCCCGGGTTGACGCTCATCAACAGGATCATGTCGACCTTGTCCATGACGTGCTTGAGCACATCCAGCGGGGTCGCCGGATTGAACACCAGGCCCGACTTGCAGCCGCCTTCGCGGATCAATTGCAGGGAGCGGTCGATGTGCTGGGTGGCTTCCGGGTGGAAGGTGATGTAAGTAGCGCCGGCTTCGATGAAGTCGCCGACGATGCGGTCCACCGGGCTGACCATCAGGTGCGCGTCGATCGGCGCGGTCACGCCGTACTTGCGCAGCGCCGCACAGACCATCGGGCCGATGGTCAGGTTCGGTACGTAGTGGTTGTCCATGACATCGAAGTGCACGAAGTCGGCACCGGCGGCCAGGACGTTGTCCACTTCTTCACCCAGGCGGGCGAAGTCGGCGGAGAGAATCGACGGAGCAATTACGAAGGGCTGCATGACGCACCTTTTCTGAGCAGAATCACGATGGCGCGCATTGTATACCTCATGCTTTGACGCGCGCACCGTGAGCGCGATGATTGGACCTTGCCATCATCCAATAACAGCAAAGGCTCTAGTACGCCGCGCGATAGATCTTTTCGATATCGACGGCACTCAACTTGCGCGGATTGTTGCGCATCAAGCGCTCGATCCCCGCCGCTTCCACGGCCATGGACGGGATGGCGTCCTCGGGCACACCGAAGCTGCGCAGGCCCTGGGGAATTTCCACAGCGGCACACAGTTCGGACATGGCTTGCACGGCTTTGTCGGCCGCTTCGTTGATGCTCAATTGAGCGGTCTTCACGCCCATGGCCTCGGCGATATCCTGCATGCGTTCGATGCAGGCCATCTTGTTCCAGGTCATGACATGGGGCAGTAACAAGGCATTACTGACTCCATGGGCAATGTTGAAACGCCCGCCCAGCGGATACGCCAGCGCATGCACCGCGCCAACCCCGGCATTGCCGAACGCCATGCCGGCCATCAGGCTGGCAGTGGCCATGTCTTCGCGCGCTTGCAGGTTCGACGGGTTGGCGTAGGCCTTGGGCAAAGCCTTGGCGATCAACTTGATGGCGCCGATGGCCAGGGCATCGGTAATCGGCGAGGCGTTGACCGACAGATAGGACTCGATGGCATGCACCAGCGCATCGACGCCGCTGGCCGCCGTGACGCTGCGCGGACAGGTCAGGGTCATTTGCGGACTGACCAGCGCCACATCCGGCAACAGGTAGTCGCTGACAATGCCCTTCTTCAGTTGCGCGAGCTTGTCGGAAAGGATGGCGACGTTGGTCACTTCCGAGCCGGTGCCGGCGGTGGTCGGGATGGCGATCAGCGGCGGGCCTTTGCGCGGGACCTGATCAATACCGAACAAATCCTCCAGCGCACCGTGGTACCCGGCGTAGGCCGCCACGCTCTTGGCAATGTCGATGGCACTTCCGCCACCGAGGCCGATCAAGCCGTCATGCCCGCCGTCGCGATAGACCTGCATGCAATCTTCGACGATGGCAATTTCCGGGTCCGGCAGTACCCGGTCGAAAATCTCGTAACTACGTTCGCCCAGCTGTGCCAGGGCCAGTTCTACCGTGCCGGACTTGACCAAGACGGCATCGGTGACGATCAGCGGGTTGTCGATGTCCAGGCGTGTCAGCTCGGCGGCCAGTTGCTCGATGGCACCTGCGCCGGTGATCAGTTTGTGAGCGATTTTGAAAGAGGAAAGACTCATGTGCGCAGCCTCTTATAGGTAGGGGAGCTGGGCACAATAGTAGCTGGGGATTTCGGGTTGTCTTCCATTCAGGTCGTGAATGACCCAACAGACACTGGAGATCCAATGTAGGAGCGAGCCTGCTCGCGAAGACGGACTGACAGTCACTATGGATGTCGACTGAAAGTCCGCTATCGCGAGCAGGCTCGCTCCTACAGTTGATTGGTGTGAAGGCTTAAACCTGCGCCGTGCGCAGTTTCTCGCTACGCCCACGCAGCCATTCCAGGGTCAGCAACAGGATCACCGAGAAGGCAATCAGCAGCGTCGCGGCGGCGGCGATGGTCGGGCTGAGGTTTTCGCGGATACCGCTGAACATCTGCCGTGGCAGGGTCGCTTGTTCGGGGCCGGCAAGGAACAGCGTCACCACCACTTCATCGAACGAAGTCGCAAAGGCAAACAGCGCCCCGGAGATCACGCCCGGCGCAATCAGTGGCAAGGTCACCCGGCGGAACGTGGTCAGCGGCGAAGCGCCCAGGCTTGCCGCAGCCCGTACCAGGTTCTGGTTGAACCCCTGCAAGGTCGCCGACACTGTGATGATCACAAACGGGACACCGAGCACGGCATGCACGACGATCAGCGAGGTATAGCTGTTGCCAAATCCCAGTGGAGCGAAGGTCAGGTAACTGGCCACACCAATGATCACCACCGGCACCACCATCGGCGAAATCACTAGCGCCATCACCAGCGGCTTGCCCGGGAAATCGCCTCGGGTCAGGCCGATCGCCGCCAGCGTGCCGAAGATCATCGCCAGTACCGTCGCTGCCGGGGCCACGATGATGCTGTTCTTCAACGAACGCATCCATTCCGCCGAGGCAAAGAAGTCCTGGTACCAGTGCAGCGAAAAGCCTTGCAGCGGATAGACCAGAAAACTCCCCGAGTTGAACGACAGCGGAATGATCACCAGCACCGGCAGGATCAGGAACAACAGAATCAAGCCGCAGAGAATCCGCAAGCTGTAGAACCACACCCGTTCGATGGGCGACATATAAGGACTCAGCATTTCGTTCTCCCCTTAGCTCAGGCGCAGGCGGCTCGCGCCCACCAGCCAGCTGTAAATCAGATAAAGCACGACCGTCGCGAGCAACAGTAGCCCACCGAGTGCGGTCGCCATACCCCAGTTGATGCTGGTGTTGGTGTAGAAGGCGACGAAGTAGCTGACCATCTGGTCGTTCGGGCTGCCCAGCAATGCCGGGGTGATGTAGTAGCCGATGGCGAGGATGAACACCAACAGGCAACCGGCGCCTACACCGGCATAGGTCTGCGGGAAGTACACCCGCCAGAAGCTGGCGAACGGATGGCAGCCGAGGGAAATCGCGGCGCGCATGTAGGTCGGCGAGATGCCTTTCATCACGCTGTAGATCGGCAGGATCATGAACGGCAGCAGGATGTGCACCATCGAGATGTAGACACCGACGCGGTTGAACACCAGCTCGATCGGCTTATCGATGATGCCCATGGCCATCAGGCCGCTGTTGATCAGGCCACCCGATTGCAGCAAAACGATCCACGCCGCGACCCGTACCAGGATCGAGGTCCAGAACGGCAACAGCACCAGGATCATCAGCAGGTTGCTCTGCCGTGATGGCAGGTTCGCCAACAGGTAAGCCAGGGGATACGCCAGCACCAGGCAGATCACGGTGATGATCAGGCCCATCCAGAAGGTGCGGGCGAAGATGTCGAGGTAGATCGCCTGGTCCGGGGTGGCCGGGGCGATTTCGCCGAGGTCGTCGATGCGGTGATCGACAGCCGCCAGCAGGTAATACGGGGTAATGTTGCTGGTGTTGCGGCGCACCGCTTGCCAGTAGGCCGGGTCGCCCCAGCGCTCATCGAGACCTTCCAGCGCTTCTTTATAGGAGGCAGGTTCAGTGGCGAGCGGCAAGGCGCGGGCAGTTTTGGTCAGCAGGCTACGGTAGCCGGCCAGTTCCATGTTCAGGCGTTTGGACAGATCGCCCAGGGTCTGATTCTTGCGAGCGTCGGCGAGGTCTTCGGCCGCCGCTTTGTAAACCGGTTCAGCGGGCAGGCCGCGGCCGTCCCAACTGGCGATGGCGGTCACGGTACGCGGCATGCCGCCGACCACTTCCGGGTTGCCAACGCTTTTGTAGAGCAGCGCCACGATCGGCACCAGGAACACCAGCAACAGAAACAGCACCAGCGGTGCGATCAACGCTTGGGCCTTCCAGCGGTTGACCCGCTCGGCATGCTTGAGCCGCTGCTTCAAGGTGGGGCTGGTGCCCTCGTTCAGGGGAACGGCGATAGCCATGACGTACTCCGGGAATCTTTGATCGTTACAGAGGTGGAAATACCACCTCGATCGTTATTGTGGGAGCGGGCTTGCTCGCGAAGGCGTCAGCACATTYAGCATCGCTGTTGACTGACACTCCGTCTTCGCGAGCAAGCCCGCTCCCACAGGTGGGGCAAGCCCACCATCACAAGGTTCTGCTTACTTGGCAGCCCAGGCGTTGAAGCGCTGTTCCAGTTGCTCGCCGTTGTCAGCCCAGAAGCTGACGTCGATCTGCACCTGGTTGGCGATGTTTTCCGGGGTAGTCGGCATGTCTTTCAGGACATCCTTGGTCAGCAGGGGTACAGCCTGGGTGTTTGCCGGGCCGTAGGCGATGTTTTCCGAGTAGGTCTTCTGCTGCTGTGGCATCACCGAGTAGGCGATGAACTTCTTCGCGGCTTCAGCGCGCTTGGCATCCAGACCTTTTGGAATGGCCCATGCGTCGAAGTCGTAGATACCGCCGTTCCACACGACTTTCAGGTTGCTTTCTTTCTGCACGGCAGCGATACGACCGTTGTAGGCCGAGCTCATGACCACGTCGCCGGAAGCGAGGTATTGCGGCGGTTGTGCGCCGGCTTCCCACCACTGGATGTTTGGCTTGAGCTCATCGAGCTTCTTGAACGCGCGGTCCTGACCGTCTTTGCCGGCCAGCACTTTGTAGACGTCTTTCGGCGCAACGCCGTCGGCCATCAGTGCGAATTCCAGGGTGTACTTGGCGCCTTTACGCAGGCCACGCTTGCCCGGGAACTGCTTGGTGTCCCAGAAATCCACCCAGCTGGTCGGTGCGGTTTTCAGCTTGTCGGCGTTGTAGGCCAGCACGGTCGACCACACGAAGAAACCCACGCCGCAAGGCTGGATGGCGCCCTTGACGTAGTCTTCGGTCTTACCGAACAACTTCGGATCAAGCTGTTCGAACATGTCTTCGTCGCAACCACGGGACAGTTCCGGCGATTCAACCTCTACCAGATCCCAGGACACGCTCTTGGTGTCAACCATGGCCTTGACCTTGGCCATTTCACCGTTGTACTCGCCGGCCACGATCTTGCCGTTGCCTGCCGCTTCCCACGGTGCGTAGAAGGCTTTGACCTGAGCCGCCTTGTTCGCCCCACCAAAGGACACCACGGTCAGGTCCGGGCCGGCCGCCATTGCGTGTGCCGCGCCCATCATGCCCAGTGCCAAAGCGGTGAATTTCAGGGATCTCAACATTTATTGTTCTCTCCACGTGCAGGGTTGGTGTTGGTGTTGCCGGGGCGATCAATGCGCCTCTAAAAGTGGGTCGAGTGCGCGAACGTGCTCGACCTGCCAGCCAAGCGGTACCACGTCGCCGACGGCGAGCGAGGGATCAAGCTCGGCAATCGGCTGTTTCACGAAGAAGTCGGTCTTACCGCAGACTTCCATGCGAACCCGGACGTGGTCGCCCAGATAGATGAATTCCTCGACTCGCCCGGAGAAGCGGTTGACGCATTGGTCGCTGGAGCCATTGAGGCTCACTCGCTCCGGACGAATGGACAGGGTCACCGGCTCGCCGGTCTGGCCGATGTTGACCGCCAGCGCTTCGACTTTTTCCCCGCGACCAAGCTCAACCACGCAGCGCTCGCCGCTCTGGCTGACCAGTCGGCCATTGAGGCGGTTGTTCTCGCCAATGAAGTTGGCGACGAAGGTGTTTTTCGGCTCTTCGTAGAGGGTGCGCGGTGGCGCGATCTGCTGGATTTCGCCTTGGTGGAACACCGCCACACGGTCGGACATGGTCAAGGCTTCGCCCTGATCGTGGGTCACGTAGACCACGGTGACGCCCAGGCGCTGGTGCAGGTGCTTGATCTCCATCTGCATGTGTTCACGCAGTTGTTTGTCGAGTGCGCCGAGGGGTTCGTCCATCAGCACCAGTTGCGGCTCGAACACCAGCGCGCGGGCCAATGCCACACGCTGTTGCTGACCGCCGGAGAGCTGCGCAGGGTAGCGCTGGGCGAAGGCATCGAGCTGGACCATGCTCAGCACGCGCTTGACCCGGGCACTGACGTCGCTCTTGTTCATGCCGCGTACGGTCAGCGGGAAAGCCAGGTTCTCGGCCACCGTCATGTGCGGGAACAATGCGTAGTTCTGGAACACCATGCCGATGTCGCGCTTGTGCGGCGGCACGTTGTTGATGGCGCGCCCGGCCAACAGGATTTCGCCCGCGGTCGGCGTTTCGAAACCAGCGAGCATCATCAGGCTGGTGGTCTTGCCGGAGCCGGACGGCCCGAGCAACGTGAGGAATTCGCCTTTGCGAATGTCCAGGTTGAGGTCCTTGACGATCAGGTTCTCGCCGTCGTAGCTCTTCTGCACTCCACGAAAGCTGACCAGAACATCATTGGCCCCTGCGCTTGAATCGACCTGGCTCATACCCACACCTTTGTTATTGATGACTGCTGTGGGACTAAGCCTAGTGGACGCTGGGTACCGCGCAAATCGGGGCGCAAGAGAGATTCCCCTAAGCCGGATGGAAGGCTGGGGGTAGGGATTGCCCTACAAGGATGGCGCGTTTTGGCAAACGCAGGGGCAAGGGGTCAGCTACAAGCCACAAGAACAAGCCCATGCGGTATCTGGAGCTGTCGTAAATGGATATGCCACCACCGGACCCACATTGAGTTTCGGTGTGGTTTAGAGGAGCTTGTGCTCCATCGCGTACTTCACCAGTTCCGCCAGCGAGGTGATGTTGAGCTTTTGCATCAGCCGCGCCTTGTGGGTACTGATGGTCTTGCTGCTCAGCGCCAGTTGCTGGGCGATGTCGTTGACGTTGGCGCCCTGGGCCAGGCGTTCGAACACGGAAAATTCGCGCTCGGAGAGTAACGAGTGCAATGGACGCGAGTCGGTAAGACCGACCTCGAAAACCATGCGGTCGGCCAGTTCCGGGTCGATATAACGCCCGCCTGACGCCACTTTGCGAATGGCCGTCAGCAACAGTGCCGGGTCGCTGTCCTTGGTCGCATAACCGGCAGCGCCCACCTTCAACGCCCGGGCGGCCATCTGCGCTTCGTCGTGCATCGACAGCACCAGGATCGCCGGTGGATTGTTCAGGGCGCGAATCCGCGGAATCGCTTCCAGGCCGTTGACGCCCGGCATGGAGATGTCCAGCAACACCACTTCGCAGGGCACATGACGCAAGGTGTCGAGCAACTGCTCGCCATTGCTCGCTTCCCCCACCACCAACAAGTCCTTGGCCAGGCCGATCAACTGCTTGATGCCTTCGCGAACGATGGTGTGGTCTTCGGCTACCAGTACACGGATCACGTTCTTCTCCAGGTTCAAGATCTATCGCGAGCAAACAATAGATAAACATCAGGCTGCATCCAGCGGCACTCGCACACTCAGGGTCGTGCCCTCACCCGGCTCACTCTCAAGCGACAACTCACCGCCCATGATCAACACCCGCTCGCGCATGCCGACCACCCCAAAGGATGTCGGCCTGCCAGCTGCGGCGACAAATCCTACGCCATCATCGCTGACCGTCAGACACAATTCGTCGCCCTCAAGGGCCAGTGTCAGTTCAACAGTATGCGCCTGGGCGTGCCGCATGACATTGGTCAGCGCTTCCTGAAGGATTCGAAACAGGCCGATTGCCTTCGCATCGCTGAGCACTGGCAAATTGTCCGGCACCTGCACCAGACACGGGATCTGCGTGCGCGCCTCGAATCGGCGGGCCTGCCACTCAATGGCCGAGGCGATGCCAGCGTCGAGAATCGGCGGTCGCAATGCCGTGGCCACATCGCGGACCAACTGAAACAACTGAGCGATCAAGCGCTTCATGCTGTTCAAGCGCTCGTTCAGACCGGGATCAAGTTGCGCGTAAGCCAGTTCGCACATGGAGGTTTCTAGCTTGAGCACGGTCAGCATCTGACCCAGTTCATCGTGAACTTCCCGGGCAATGCGCGCTTTTTCTTCCTCGCGCACGCTTTCCAGGTGCGCGGACAACTCACGCAGTTGTTCCCGGGAGCTGGCCAGTTCAAGTTCGATGCGCTTGCTCTCGCTGATGTCCCAGACGATCCCGTCCCAGACATAGGCGCCGTCTTCCAGCCGGCGGGTGATGGCCTTGATTTCCGCCCAGCGCTGCTCGCCCTGACGGGTGAGGATTCGCCCCTGCCACGACCAGTCGCTGTCGGTATCCAGCGCATGATCCTGGGTCTGGTGATAGCTGGCCTTGTCATCAGGATGCACGAGGCTGCGCAGGCCTTTATCGCGATGCGCCAGCGTGGCCGGCGAGTAACCCACCAGGCTTTCGCTGCCTTCGCTGATGTAGGCAAAGTCGATCTGACCGGTCACCGGCGCCCGCTCCAGCCGGAAAACCAGTCCCGGAACGTTGGCGGCGATACCTTGCAACCGCGCCTCGCTTTCCTGCAAGGCCGCCAGGGCACGACGCCGCTCCGTGACATCGTTGAGGTAAACCACCAGGTATTCGCCATCGCGAAAGCGCAGAAAACTCAATGAGACATCGGCCGGCAGGATGCTGCCATCGGCCCGCACGCAATTGGATTCGAAGCTTTGCGGGCCATCTTCACTGGCCCGGGCGCGCTTCCACAGGTTCAGCCAACGGTCCATGTGCAGGCCAGGCTCGAAATCGATCAGGGGCCGATCGATGATCCCGCCGGCCGGATAGCCCAGCATGCTTTCCGCCGCGCGGTTGGCGTAGCGCACATGGCTGTCCCAGTTGACCCAGAGGATGCCGACGGTGCTCTGGTCAATGGAAAACTGGGTGAGCCGCAAGGCCTCTTCGCTGGCGGCGCGCAAGGCGATGTCTTCCTGCGCGGCCAGCAGGCGCTGTTCCAGGTTGTGCTGCTGGCGACGCTGCCAGAACACGATGGCCATGCAACTCAACGTCAGCACTGCCAGCAACAGGCAGAGGTTTTGCCAAAACCCCGGAGACTCGGTGAGCCGCGGATACTTGGGCTGCAGCCATTGATTGTGCAGTTGCTCCAGATCCTTGGCCGGGATCGCCCGCAATGCACTTTCGACGATGCCCGCCAGTTCAGGTTTGTCGCGGAGCGTGGCCACCCGCAGCAGCTGTGGCAGGCCGACATCCCCCACCACCACCAACCCGGCGAACTCCGGCTCGACCGACAAGCGTCCCAGCTGCGCCTCATCGATCACCGCATAAGCCGCCTGCTGGCCAACCAATAATTGCAATGCCTGGCGTTCCATCGGTACGCCTTGCAGATTCAGGTGCGGGTAGTTGCCGCGCAGGTAATCGGCAATGGCACTGGGCATCCGCACGGCGACGCGGGTCTGGCTATCGAGCTTTTCCAGCTCGACAGCGCCAGCGCTTTTCTGGTCGCTGACCACCAGTTGCGGCACCCGCATGTAGGGGTCTGAAAACTGCCAGAGGCGCAGCCCGCCAGGTGTCTGGGTCAGCCCCGGGGCGATGTCGATCTCGCCCTCGCGGGCCGCGGCTTCCAATTGTTCAAGGTCAGAAAAATTGCGCCAGCTCAGTTCGACATTGAGGTTTTTCGCCAGCCACTTCATCAACTCGACGTTCACCCCGGACAGGCGCTGCAAGCGACGATCGTATTGCGCATAGGGCGCCTGCAGCACCACGCCGACCCGCAACTCGCTCTGCTGCGCCAGCCAGTGCTGCTGTTTCGGGGACAGTTGGGCAACGGGCGCCGGAGGCGCGACGGCCGCCCAGCCCATCAAGGGAAACCACAAACAGCCGATAACCCACAGGCAGTGAAAACGCATCATTGAACTCTCACACACTGACAAATACTGACCAACCCATTAGGCTGCCGGAACATCTTCTGGCCTGGAATATCCGATGCCCCTTGTCTACCGCCTGGCACTGCCAGCATTGTGCCTGTCGCTGATCCTGCCTTGCGCTTTTTCCGTCAAGGCGGCCGACCCGGCGCCCGCCACGGAGGAAAAAACCGCCGAAGAGAAACCACTCGAACGTCAGCCGCTGCCTGAGCGTAGTCAGGAAGAAGCGACTGCACTTGAGCGAAAGATCCCGGCTCAGGAACAGCTACAACTGCAAGCAGGCACCGACACGTTTCTGGCCTTGTGGAGACCGGCCAATACCGCCGAACCCAAAGGCGCGGTGATTATTATCCCGGGCGCCGGTGAAACCGTTGACTGGCCGCAAGCGATCGGCCCTTTGCGGCGCAAATTGCCGGATGCCGAGTGGAGCAGCCTGAGTATCACCTTGCCGGACCTGCAAAGCGATGCCATTGCGCCACGAATCGTCGAAGCAGCACAGGCTCCCAAGCCCCCCGAAACCGTCAGTAAAGACTCGACCACCGCCGCCCCCATCGAACAGGTGGCCGGTGGCGAGGCCGATGTGGCCGACAAGGCCGTCGCCGGAACCAGCGAAGAACAGTCCAAGGCAGATGCCGAGCGCATCTTCGCCCGGATCGACGCCGCGATCGCCTTCGCCGAACAGCAAAGCGCCCGCAGTATCGTGGTGTTGGGGCATGGTTCCGGCGCCTATTGGGCCGCGCGCTACCTGAGCGAGAAGCAGCCATCGCAGGTCGAAAAACTGGTGATGGTTGCCGCCCGGACACCTGTGGTGGCCACGCCCGGGCTGGCAGAGCTGACCCCGACCCTGAAACTGCCAACCGCGGATATTTTCTACAAGGACAAAGCGCTGGATCGCGACACAGCACTGGAGCGACTGCAGGCCAGCAAACGCCAGAAGTCATCGGCATTCAGCCAGGTTGCACTCAAGGCGTTGCCGGATACCAAGGCCGAACAGGAGCAACTGTTCCGTCGGGTGCGGGGCTGGTTGAGCCCGCAGAACCCGGCGGGCTGACAGACCGAGGCGCCTTCATCGCGGGCAAGCCACGCTCCCACAGGTTTTATGCCGATCACAAAATTGCGTACGACACAAAACCTGTGGGAGCGAGCTTGCTCGCGATAGCGGTATTACTGGCGACGTAAGCTTTCCGGGCTAGCGAAAATCCCGCCGCTCCCGAATCAGCGTATAGGCGTTATGCAGTTCACGCGTTCGCTCGGTGGCCTCACGCACCTGCATCGCCGTCGCGCCACTGCCAGCAATCTTGTCCGGATGATGACGACTGAGCAGGCGCCGATAAGCACGCTTGATCTGTGCCGGCTCAGTGGTGGCCGACACGCCCAAAAGCCTTAACGCGTCCTGATAATTTGGCACGCTGCTGCCCAATGGCCGCTTCTGCGGCTCATAGTCGTGGGCCAACGCTTGTACCTGATGGGGCGTCCAGCCCAACCACTTGCCCCATTGGCCAATCAATTGACGTTCACTGCTGCCGGCACGACCATCGGCCCACACCATTCGCCAGCAGGCGCGCAACACGCCTTCTGCCGCATGGGGCTGGGCACTCAGGCGACGCAGATAACCGTGTAACCGGTCGCGGCCCGACTTGCCGCGATTGAACGCGGCAATCGCACGACGCCGGGCCGACTCGGACATGTCCAGCGAGCGCATTTCCGCTCGGGCCTGTTCGATGTGCCCAGCCATCACCTGGCCGTCACACTTGGCCAGGCGCCCCAACAAGACAAACAGCAACTCATCGTTACGCAGCACCGGGCGACCGCCCAGCTTTTCCCACAAGTGCCCCCAGCTTTGCAGGTGCAAGCGCCGGTCCAGCGCCTGCCCCAACAACGCGCCGAGCATGGCCCCCGGAATACTGGCTATGGCAAAGCCTGCTCCGGCTCCGATCAGAGTCCCTGGCCACAGCATGTCAGCGGCTCGCTTCTATCAATGTTTCAACTTCGGCCAGACGCTCGTGAGTGCCGACATCGACCCAGTGCCCCCTCAATTGCTCTCCGGTCACCTGACCGTCAGCCATGGCTTTGCGCAACAGCGGCGCGAGCTTGAAGGCCCCCGCGGTGCAACCGTCGAACAGCTGCGGATGCAACACGGCGATGCCGCTGTAGGTCAGAGTGGCGGCCTCCGGCTGACCGTCGCGCACCTGCGTTCCGACCAGGCTGAAGTCCCCGGCCGGATGATGGGGCGGGTTGCCGGCCAGCACCAGGTGCGCCAGGCCGTTGATGGGCTGATGCAGCACGCTGAAGTCGTAATCGGTCCAGATGTCGCCATTGACCACGACAAACGCTTCATCCCCCAACAACGGCAACGCGTGGAAAATCCCACCGCCGGTTTCCAGGGGCTGGCCTTCCGCCGAGTATTGAATGCTCACGCCATAGCGCGATCCATCGCCCAGATAGTCTTCGATCTGCTGACCGAGCCAGGCGTGATTGATCACGATGTCAGTGAACCCGGCGGCGGCCAACGCTCGCAGGTGATACTCGATCAACGGCACTCCGCCTGCACGAACCAGCGGTTTTGGCGTGGTCAGGGTCAGCGGGCGCATGCGTTCGCCTTTACCCGCGGCCAGAATCATTGCCTTCATGCGCTCACTCCGACACGCAGACTGGCCAGCAACACATCCAGCTCGGCCAGTTCAGGGCGACGAGCGATCACGCCTTCTATGTACGCAAAGAAACGCGGCACATCGCCCAGGTAACGCGGCTTGCCGTCTCGATGGCAGATACGCGCGAAAATGCCGATGACTTTCAAGTGGCGTTGCACGCCCATCAAGTCGCTGGCACGCAGGAAGTCCTCGAAGTCGGGCTGAACCGGAATTGCGAGGGCACCCGCTTGCTGCCAGTAGCTTTCGAGCCAGCCGTGCACGCGTTCTTGCGGCCAGCTGAGAAATGCGTCCTTGAACAGGCAGGTCACGTCGTAGGTCACCGGGCCATACACCGCATCCTGGAAATCCAGCACACCGGGATTGGGCTCGCTGAGCATCAGGTTGCGCGGCATGTAGTCGCGATGCACCAGGACTTTTGGCTGTGCCAGGGCGCTGTCGATCAACAGTTCGCTGACCTGCTGCCAGAGCACTTGTTGCGCCGCGTCGAATTCGATGCCCAATTCGCGCTTCACGTACCACTCGGGGAACAGTTCCAGCTCACGACGTAACAAGGCCACGTCATAGCTCGGTAGAGGCGCAACCATCGGTAACTGCTGGAAAGCCAGCAACGCTTGCAGGGCATCCCTGAACAAATCGTCGGCGTTTTCGCTGTCGATGACGTCCAGATAGGTCTTGTTACCCAGGTCATTGAGCAATAGAAAACCGCGCTCGAGGTCTTCGGCATAAATTTTCGGCACATTTATTCCGGACTTTGCCAGCAAAAAGGCGATATCCACGAAGGGTTTGCAGTTTTCCTGGGGCGGCGGCGCGTCCATCACGATGAAACTTTTGCCACCGCCTTCCCAACGGAAATACCGCCGAAAACTCGCGTCGCTGCTAGCCGCAGTCAACGTGGCCGGGGGTACAATGCCCCAGCCCTGCTCGGCAAAAAGGGTCGCCAATTGTTCATCGAGCCAAACTTTCAGGTGTTGCAAGCGTACATCTTTATCAGGCATTGCAAGGGTCTCCGACGGCGCTAGCCGTCAAGCGGGTCATGCTTTATTATCCAGCATCTTTTTCAGACCATCGAGAGGCGTGCGGCCCACACCGCGGGCAGATGGCACGCAGGAAGCCCGGACTAATAAGATGGCATTGAAATCCCCCGCGTTTGGTAAAAAATTTCCGTTGTTGGTTACCGGCAGTTTGCTGGCGCTGCAACCCCTCGCCACTTCCTATGTGGTCGCCGCGGAACAGTTTGACTGCTCAGTCTCTGCTTCGGGTTCCTGGAACTGTGCACCAAAGTCGCCGGCGGCTGCATTGCCACCGCGTCCCGTTCATGATGGCAGCGCAGTTTCCGCCACCGGCGAAGCCCCGGCCGAGAACGGTTCCAGCGAAGACACTGGCGCCAAGCCGGTGCTGGTCACCGAGTCCAAAGGCCGTGGCCTGAAGTCGCGTAGCGCAGACTACAGTCACCTCGACTGGGTTCCCCGCGAGCAGCTCACCGCCGCACAATTGGCCGAAACCGGTCCTTATTGCTCTGGTTCCTATATCGAACCGATTCGTCCTGGCATGAATGACAAGACGAATAAAAGTGACGCACCCACCTTTATCGGTGCAAAAGCCTCCCGCTATAAGCAGGATGAGCAGGTCGCGACCCTGGCCGGCGACGTTGTCATGCGTCAGGGCAGCATGCAGGTCGAAGCCGATGAAGCCAACCTGTACCAGGCTGAAAGCCGTGGCGACCTGAACGGCAACGTGCGCATTCGCGACAACGGCGCACTGATCGTCGGCGACCACGCCGACGTGCAGCTCGACACCGGTGAAGCCAAGGTCGACAACGCCGAATACGTGATGCACAAATCCCGTATCCGCGGTAATGCGCTGTACGCCAAACGTGCCGAGAACGCGATCATCCGCCTCAAGGATGGTACGTACACCACGTGCGAACCGAACAGCAACGCCTGGCAGCTCAAGGGCAACAACATCACCCTGAACCCGGCCACCGGCTTCGGTACGGCGACCAACGTAACGCTGCGGGTCAAGGACATTCCGGTCCTGTACACGCCGTACATCTATTTCCCGATCGACGACCGTCGCCAGTCCGGCTTCCTGCCGCCGACCATCGGCACCGGCAGCGATACCGGTTTCATGCTGGTCACCCCGTACTACTTCAACCTGGCACCGAACTACGATGCCACGTTGTACCCGCGCTACATGGAAAAGCACGGCTTGTTGATGGAAGGCGAATTCCGCTACCTGACCAAGTCCAGCGAAGGCCAGTTCGGTGCGGCGTACCTCAACGACGAAAGCGACGAACGCGACAAGCAGAGTGACGCCGAAAAAACCCGCTACATGTACAACTGGCAGCACAAGGGTGGTCTAGACTCGCGAGTGCTCACGCAAGTCGACTACACCAAGATCAGCGATCCGTATTACTTCCAGGATCTGCAGACCGACCAGATTGGCATCAAAAGCAGCGACTACGTGAACCAGCAGGGTTCCGTCACCTATCGCGGCGACAGCTATACCGCTCGCGTGAACGCCCAGGCATACCAACTGGCGACCGTGTCGAACATTACGCCGTACGACCGCCTGCCGCAGCTCACCCTCGACGGCATGCTGCCTTATCATCCGGAAGGCCTGGACTTCACGTACAACACCGAACTCGTACGGTTTGACCGGGATCTGCAGAGCGGAACATACTTTGACGAAGACGGCGTCGGCTCTCCCCGCCTTGATAACAACATTCAAGGCCTGGCTCGCGCCAATGGCGACCGACTCAACCTGGCTCCGGCTATCAGCCTGCCATTGAACTGGACCTACGGCTTCCTGAAACCGAAGCTCAAGTACCAGTACACCCAGTACCAACTGGATCTGGACAACACCGGCAAGGCGCAGATCGCCGCGCAAAGCGCAGAGCAGGACAAGCTCAGCGGGACCTTCGACAGCAACCAGAACCGTGGCGTGCCGATCGCCAGCATCGACAGCGGCCTATACTTCGATCGCAATACCCAGTATTTCGGCAAGAACTACCGCCAGACCCTCGAGCCGCGTCTGTTCTACCTGTACGTGCCTGAAGTCGACCAGGAAGACATCCCGGTATTCGATACCAGCGAATACACCTTCAACTATGCATCGCTGTTCCGTGACAATCGTTTCTCCGGTTCCGACCGTGTCGGCGACGAGAACAAATTGTCCCTGGGTGTGACCAGCCGCTGGATCGAAGACAACGGTTTCGAGCGTCAACGCATCAGTGTCGGCCAGGCCTTGTACTTCAAGGACCGTGAAGTCCAGTTGCCAGGCGTGAACTTCAACGACCGTGACGACGCCAAAGCCAGCGTTTCCCCATATGCACTGGAATACGAGTATCGCTGGAACCGCGACTGGCGTACCACGGCCGACTACAACTGGGACCCGGACAGCCGCAGCCCTCGTTCGGGCAGCGCGATGTTCCACTACCAGCCTGAGGACAACCCGAACAAGGTCGTCAACGTTGGCTATCGCTATCGTAACGACCAGGTGATCTACAACCAGAACACCGGTAAATGGCAGTTCGGCGGTGACTACGGCACCCCTGGCCAGCCTGGTTTCGTGAAGGATTACTACAAGATCCAGCAGCACGACTTCTCGGTGATCTGGCCGATCGTGCCGCAATGGAGCGCTATCAGCCGCTGGCAGTATGACTACAACCGCAACCGTACCCTGGAAGCCTTCGGTGGTTTCGAGTACGACAGTTGCTGCTGGAAACTGCGCCTGATCAACCGCTACTTCGTTGATTATGACGAGTTCAGCCAGCAGGCACCGCAAAACGAAAAAGGCGACCATGGCGTCTTCCTCCAAATTGTTCTGAAGGGACTCGGCGGCCTCACCGGCGCCAAGGCAGAGAGCTTCCTCGACAAAGGCATTCAAGGTTATCGTGAACGTGAAGACCAAGCTTTCTGATTGTCTGCGCCCGCTGATGCTGGGCGCGCTGTTCCTGAGTACGGCGGCCAGTGCCGCCGTACAGTCCATCGATAAAGTGGTGGCCATCGTCGACAACGACGTGGTCATGCAGAGCCAACTGGACCAACGCGTTCATGAAGTTCAGCAAACCATTGCCAAGCGTGGTTCTGCCGTGCCCCCGGCCAGCGTCCTGGAGCAGCAGGTACTTGAGCGCCTGATCGTCGAAAACCTGCAATTGCAGATCGGCGAGCGCTCCGGCATCCGCATTACCGACGAAGAGTTGAACCAGGCTGTCGGCACCATTGCCCAGCGCAACAACATGTCGGTCGAGCAGTTCCGTGCCGCACTGACTCGCGACGGCCTGTCCTACGATGACGCACGTGAGCAGATTCGTCGCGAAATGGTCATCAGCCGTGTGCGCCAGCGTCGGGTTGCCGAACGCATTCAGGTCTCCGAGCAGGAAGTGAAAAACTTCCTGGCGTCCGACCTGGGCAAAATGCAGCTGTCCGAAGAGTTCCACCTGGCCAACATCCTGATTCCTACGCCGGAAAGCGCCAACTCCGACGCGATTCAGAATGCAGCCAAACAGGCCGATACGATTTACCAGCAGCTCAAGCAAGGCGCTGACTTCGGTCAGTTGGCAATCGCCAAGTCCGCCAGCGAAACCGCACTGGAAGGTGGTGACATGGGCTGGCGTAAAGCCGCTCAACTGCCTCCGCCGTTCGATCGCCTGCTGAGCACCATGCCGGTGGGTGATGTCACCCAGCCAATGCGCACGCCGGGCGGCTTCATCATCCTGAAGATCCTCGACAAGCGTGGCGGCGAGACCCAGATGCGCGATGAAGTGCATGTGCGCCACATCCTGGTCAAACCGAGCCCGATCCGCGACGAAGCGAAAACCAAGGCCCTGGCTGAGTCGCTCTACAGCCGTATCGAGGCTGGCGAAGACTTCGGCGAGCTGGCGAAAAGCTACTCGGAAGACCCGGGTTCCGCCCTCAACGGCGGCGACCTGAACTGGATCGACCCGAACGCGCTGGTGCCCGAGTTCCGCCAAGTGATGGCCAAGACCCCGCAAGGTCAGCTGTCCAAGCCGTTCCAGACTCAATACGGCTGGCACGTCCTGGAAGTTCTTGGTCGTCGCGCCACCGACAGCACCACACAGGCTCGCGAGCAGCAGGCAATGACCGTTTTGCGTAACCGCAAATACGACGAAGAGCTGCAAACCTGGCTGCGTCAGATCCGTGACGAAGCGTACGTGGAAATCAAACTCCCTGGCGCCGACCAGGCAGCGCAGTGAAACCCCAACGTTTCGCGCTGACACCCGGCGAACCGGCCGGCATAGGTCCAGACCTGTGCCTGCTGCTCGCCTCGCAAGCCCAGCCACACCCCCTGATTGCCATCACCAGCCGCGATCTGCTCATTGAGCGGGCCGCGCAGCTGGGTGTGGCCGTCGACTTGCTGCCGGTTACGCCCGACAACTGGCCGGATGCACCCGCGCCAGCCAACAGCCTGTATGTCTGGGATACACCGCTCAATGCCAAGGTCGTCGCCGGGCAACTGGACAAGGCCAACGCTGCCTTCGTTCTGGAAACCCTGACCCGCGCCGGCCAGGGCTGCCTGAGCGGAGATTTCGCCGGCATGATTACCGCACCGGTGCACAAAGGCGTGATCAACGAATCCGGCATCGCCTTTTCCGGGCACACGGAGTTCCTCGCCGACCTGACCCACACCGCGCAAGTGGTGATGATGCTGGCCACACGCGGTTTGCGCGTAGCCCTGGTGACCACTCACCTGCCCCTTCGCGAGATTGCCGACGCAATCACGCCGGAGCGTCTGGAACGCGTCACGCGAATCCTGCACGCCGACCTGCAAGACAAGTTCGGCATCGCCCAACCGCGCATCCTGGTCTGCGGGCTCAACCCCCATGCCGGCGAGGGCGGACACCTGGGCCATGAAGAAATCGATATCATCGAACCCACATTAGAGCGCTTGCGCGGCGAGGGCATGGACCTTCGTGGCCCCCTGCCCGCCGACACTCTGTTTACCCCCAAATATCTGGAGCACTGCGATGCGGTGCTGGCGATGTACCACGACCAGGGCCTGCCGGTGCTGAAGTACAAAGGCTTCGGCGCGGCAGTCAACGTGACCCTCGGCTTGCCGATCATCCGCACCTCGGTCGACCACGGCACAGCCCTGGACCTGGCCGGCAGCGGCAAGATCGACACCGGCAGCCTGCAAGTCGCCCTGGAAACCGCCTACCAGATGGCCGAGACCCGTTTATGACCGAGCACTACCAACACAAGGCGCGCAAACGCTTTGGCCAGAACTTCCTGCACGATGCCGGCGTTATCGACCGCATCCTGCGCTCCATTCATGCCAAGGCAGAAGACCGCCTGCTGGAAATCGGCCCGGGCCAGGGCGCACTGACCCAAGGCCTGCTCAGCAGCGGCGCGCAACTCGACGTGGTGGAGCTGGACAAGGACCTGATCCCGATCCTCAACCAGCAGTTTGCCGGCAAGAGCAACTTCAACCTGCATCAGGGCGATGCGCTGAAGTTCGACTTCAACAGCCTGAATGCCGCGCCTGGCAGCCTGCGTGTGGTCGGCAACCTGCCGTACAACATCTCCACGCCGCTGATTTTTCACCTCTTGCACAACTCGCACCTGATTCGCGACATGCACTTCATGCTGCAAAAGGAAGTGGTCGAGCGCCTGGCGGCCGGCCCTGGTGGTGGTGACTGGGGCCGTTTGTCGATCATGGTTCAGTACCACTGCCGGGTCGAGCACCTGTTCAACGTCGGCCCGGGCGCGTTCAACCCGCCACCGAAAGTCGACTCGGCCATCGTGCGCCTGGTGCCCCACTCGGTACTGCCGCACCCGGCCAAGGATCATCGCCTGCTGGAACGCGTCGTACGCGAAGCGTTCAACCAGCGCCGCAAAACCCTGCGCAACACCCTGAAGCTGCTGCTGAGCAATGCCGAAATCGAAGCCGCCGGCGTCGATGGCAGCCTGCGTCCCGAGCAACTCGACCTGGCTGCCTTCGTGCGCCTGGCTGACAAACTCAGCGAACAAAAGCCTGCCACAGACTGACAAGCGATGAGCGCTATCGGGTAGGACGCCACTCTGGTCTACTACCCGATACTTGGCCTAGACTGAACCCCAACAGCTACGCCCCGCGTCCCGCTTCGTTTTTAAGGCCCCTTGCATGTCCGATCCTCGTTATCAGGTCGACGTCAGCGTCGTCACCCGCTATCTGGCAGAACAATCGCAACCCGAGCACGACCGCTTTGCCTTCGCCTACACCATCACCGTGCAAAATAATGGCGAAATGCCCGCCAAACTGCTTTCACGGCACTGGGTCATCACCGATGGTGACGGGCATGTCGAAGAAGTGCGCGGCGCAGGCGTGGTAGGTCAGCAGCCGTTGATCGACCCCGGCAAGAGCCACACCTACAGCAGCGGCACGGTCATGACCACCAAGGTCGGCACCATGCAAGGCACCTATCAGATGCTGTCCGACGACGGCAAACACTTCGATGCCATCATCGCGCCCTTCCGCCTGGCGGTGCCCGGAGCCCTGCACTGATGGCAACGTACGCTGTCGGTGACCTGCAAGGCTGTCTTCAAGCCCTGCAATGCCTGCTCAAACAAGTGGCGTTCGACCCACAACGGGATCGTCTGTGGCTGGTGGGCGACTTGGTCAACCGCGGCCCACAGTCTCTGGAAACCCTGCGCTTCCTCTACAGCATTCGCGAATCGCTGGTGTGCGTGCTCGGCAACCACGACCTGCACCTGCTGGCGGCCGGACGCAACATCGAACGCCTGAAGAAGGCCGACACCCTGCGCGAGATCATTGAAGCGCCCGATAGCGCGGAACTGCTGGAATGGCTGCGCCAGCAAAAGCTCATGCACTACGACGAACGGCGCAACCTTGTATTGGTCCATGCCGGCATTCCACCGCAGTGGTCGCTGCGCAAAGCCTTGAAGTGTGCTGCCGAAGTCGAGACCGCCTTGCGTGACGACAACCTGTTGCCGCCCTACCTCGATGGCATGTACGGCAACGATCCGGCGAAATGGGACAACGACCTCAAAGGCGTGACGCGCCTGCGGGTGATCACCAACTATTTCACGCGCATGCGCTTCTGCACCGCCGAAGGCAAGCTCGACCTCAAGAGCAAAGAAGGCCTCGATACCGCACCACCTGGCTACAAGCCCTGGTTCCAGCACAAGGAACGCAAGACCAAGGATCTGAAAATCATCTTCGGTCACTGGGCAGCACTGGAAGGCAAGTGCGACGAGCCGGGCATCTCGGCCCTCGACACCGGTTGCGTCTGGGGCGGCGCCCTGACCCTGATGAACGTCGACAGCTTTGAGCGCCTGTCCTGCAAATGCGACGAACACGGTCATGCCGTGCCGCCAGTCGGCTCATCCATTCCCCAAACATCGCCAGCCAGCGCCCCGCGCTAGACTGCCCCTTCAGCCGAGCCACAGGAGCCCGCCATGAGCGAATTCAAACGTATCCCCCCGGAACAGGCCCAAGCCCTGCGCGAACAAGGCGCAGTGGTGGTCGACGTCCGCGACCCGGCCACTTTTGCCGCCCTGCACATCGCAGGCTCGAAGCATCTGGACAATCATTCCCTGCACGCTTTCATCCAGGGCGCCGACCTCGATGCACCGACCGTGGTGGTCTGCTATCACGGCAATTCCAGCCAGGGCGCGGCCGCCTACCTGATCAGCCAAGGCTTCTCCGACGTCTACAGCATGGATGGCGGATTCGAGTTGTGGCGTACGACGTATCCTGCGGAAACGGCGCAAGGCACCACTGAATAATTTTTTTGTAACGTTGCAAGCCCCGACTCCCGCGGGCTGGCGCGGTGGCAGACGAACGGTCTGCCACAACTAATTACGTATCTCGCCTTTACCTGCCGAATTCCCAACTATCCTTAAGCCCAGGCCATCCAAAACAGGGGAGAGCCGGTACACCGGCGCACGGGTCATCGGGAGTAGCTTTCGGAGTAGTCAGCTCCGGGAGAGTTCTGGGGGGTAAACAGCAATCGCCTGTTCGGTTGCTGCCAGCATCGACTGAGTGATCCGGCGTCGGCTCCACGTATCGAGCGAGGTGACGTCATGAGTATCTTTAGCCACTTCCAACAACGCTTCGAGTCCACACGCCAGGAAGAACTCTCTCTGCAAGAGTATCTTGAGCTGTGCAAAAAAGACCGCAGCGCCTACGCTTCCGCCGCCGAGCGTCTGCTACTGGCCATCGGTGAACCGGAACTGCTCGACACCTCGACCAACTCGAGACTGTCGCGCATCTTCTCCAACAAGGTCATCCGCCGCTATCCGGCCTTTGAAGACTTCCACGGGATGGAAGAATGCATCGACCAGATCGTGTCGTATTTCCGCCACGCCGCTCAGGGCCTGGAAGAGAAGAAACAGATTCTTTACCTGCTCGGCCCTGTCGGTGGCGGTAAATCGTCCCTGGCCGAGAAGCTCAAGCAACTGATGGAAAAAGTGCCCTTCTATGCCATCAAGGGCTCGCCGGTTTTCGAGTCGCCCCTGGGTCTGTTCAACTCCACTGAAGATGGAGCGATCCTCGAGGAAGACTTTGGCATTCCACGGCGCTACCTCAACACCATCATGTCGCCATGGGCGACCAAGCGCCTGGCCGAATTCGGTGGCGACATCAGTCAGTTCCGCGTGGTCAAACTCTATCCGTCGATCCTCAACCAGATCGCCGTGGCCAAGACCGAACCAGGCGATGAAAACAACCAGGACATCTCGGCACTGGTGGGTAAGGTCGATATCCGCAAACTGGAAGAATTCCCACAGAACGACGCTGATGCATACAGCTACTCGGGCGCACTGTGCCGGTCCAACCAGGGCCTGATGGAATTCGTCGAAATGTTCAAGGCACCGATCAAGGTGCTGCACCCATTGCTGACCGCCACCCAGGAAGGCAACTACAACAGTACCGAAGGCCTCGGCGCGATTCCGTTCACCGGGATCCTGCTGGCGCACTCCAACGAATCGGAGTGGCACACCTTCCGCAATAACAAGAACAACGAAGCCTTCATCGACCGGATCTACATCGTCAAAGTGCCGTACTGCCTGCGGGTCAGTGACGAAGTGAAGATCTACGACAAGCTGCTGTTCAACAGTTCGCTGGCCAAGGCGCATTGCGCGCCGGATACCCTGAAGATGCTGGCCCAGTTCACCGTGCTCTCGCGCCTCAAGGAGCCGGAAAACTCCAACATCTACTCGAAGATGCGCGTGTACGACGGCGAGAACCTCAAAGACACCGATCCGAAAGCCAAGTCGATCCAGGAATACCGCGACAATGCGGGCGTCGACGAAGGCATGAACGGTCTCTCAACCCGGTTCGCGTTCAAGATCCTGTCGAAGGTGTTCAACTTCGATCCGCACGAAATTGCCGCCAACCCGGTGCACTTGCTCTACGTGCTGGAACAACAGATCGAGCAGGAACAGTTCCAGGCCGAGACCCGCGAACGCTATCTGCGCTTCCTCAAGGAGTACCTGGCACCGCGCTACATCGAGTTCATCGGCAAGGAGATCCAGACTGCCTACCTCGAGTCCTACAGCGAGTACGGCCAGAACATCTTCGATCGTTATGTGCTGTACGCCGACTTCTGGATCCAGGACCAGGAATACCGCGACCCGGAAACCGGCGAGATCCTCAACCGCGTAGCGTTGAACGAAGAACTGGAGAAAATCGAAAAACCGGCCGGTATCAGCAATCCGAAGGATTTCCGCAACGAAATCGTCAACTTCGTACTGCGTGCCCGGGCCAACAACAACGGCAAGAACCCGACCTGGCTCAGCTACGAAAAACTGCGGGTGGTCATCGAGAAGAAAATGTTCTCCAACACCGAGGACCTGCTGCCAGTCATCAGCTTCAATGCCAAGGCAAGCAAAGAGGACCAGCAGAAACACAACGACTTCGTCACACGGATGGTCGAGCGGGGCTACACCGACAAACAGGTACGACTGCTGTCCGAGTGGTACCTGCGGGTCAGAAAATCACAATAACCCGCTGCCGGTCAGACCGGTTGTCGTCAGCCAGAGGCCTGTGTATGCATTTTCTGTTACACAAGCCTCTGGAAGGTGTTCGAAAGTCGGTAGCGAGTTCAAGCAGCATCCACAGCGCTTGGGGGAGCGTCGTACATCCCTTGGCTCTCAGTCCTATGCTGCATCACCGCTCGCCCCTTTCAGGACAGCTTCTAAGGAGCAGTCATGAGCTATGTGATCGACCGACGTCTCAATGGCAAGAACAAGAGCACGGTGAACCGCCAACGGTTTCTGCGGCGCTACCGTGATCACATCAAAAAGGCTGTCGAAGAGGCGGTCAGCCGGCGCTCCATTACCGATATGGAACACGGCGAACAAATCAGCATTCCCGGTCGCGACATCGACGAGCCGGTGCTTCACCATGGTCGCGGTGGCAAGCAGACAGTCGTGCACCCGGGCAACAAGGAATTCACCAGCGGCGAACATATCGCCCGTCCACCGGGAGGCGGTGGCGGTCGAGGCCCCGGCAAGGCTGGCAATTCCGGCGAAGGGATGGACGAATTCGTCTTCCAGATCACCCAGGAAGAATTTCTCGAATTCATGTTCGAGGACCTCGAACTACCCAACCTGGTCAAGCGCAACCTGACCGGCACCGACACCTTCAAGACCGTGCGCGCCGGGATCAGCAACGAGGGCAACCCGTCGCGGATCAACATCATCCGCACCCTGCGCTCAGCCCACGCCCGGCGAATCGCCCTGTCCGGCAGCAGCCGGGCAAAACTGCGCGAAGCCAAAGAGGAACTTCTGCGACTCAAGCAGGAAGAGCCGGACAACTTCGGCGATATTCAGGAAATCGAAGCAGAAATCGAAAAACTCAGCGCGCGCATTCACCGCATACCGTTTCTCGACACATTCGACCTCAAGTACAACCTGCTCATCAAACAACCCAACCCCAGTTCCAAGGCCGTGATGTTCTGCCTGATGGACGTGTCCGGCTCGATGACCCAGGCGACCAAGGACATCGCCAAGCGCTTCTTTATCCTGCTGTACCTGTTTCTCAAGCGTAACTACGAAAAGATCGATGTCGTGTTCATCCGCCATCACACCAGCGCCCGCGAAGTGGATGAAGAGGAGTTTTTCTACTCCCGGGAAACCGGCGGCACCATCGTCTCCAGCGCCCTGAAACTGATGCAGGAGATCATGGCCGAGCGTTATCCGAGCAACGAGTGGAACATCTACGCTGCCCAAGCCTCCGACGGTGACAACTGGAACGACGACTCTCCGATCTGCCGCGACATCCTGATCAACCAGATCATGCCATTCGTGCAGTACTACACTTACGTTGAGATCACCCCGCGCGAACACCAGGCCCTGTGGTTTGAGTACGAGCGCATCGCCGAAGCCTTTTCCGACACTTTTGCCCAGCAACAACTGGTCTCGGCCGGGGATATCTATCCGGTCTTCCGTGAACTCTTCCAGCGCAGGTTAGTGACATGACCGCCAAAGAGCAGAAACGCCAACCCATTTCCACCGGCTCCGAATGGACGTTCGACCTGATCCAGGCCTACGACCGCGAAATCAGTCGTATTGCGGCCGGCTACGCACTCGATACGTACCCCAACCAGATCGAAGTGATCACCGCCGAACAGATGATGGACGCCTACGCCTCGGTCGGTATGCCGCTGGGTTATCACCACTGGTCCTACGGCAAGCACTTCCTCAGCACCGAAAAGTCCTACACTCGCGGCCAGATGGGTCTGGCGTACGAGATCGTGATCAACTCCGACCCCTGCATCGCCTACCTGATGGAAGAAAACACCATCTGCATGCAGGCGCTGGTGGTGGCCCATGCCTGCTATGGGCACAACAGCTTTTTCAAAGGCAACTACCTGTTCCGCACCTGGACCGATGCCAGTTCGATCATCGACTACCTGGTGTTTGCCAAGCAGTACATCATGCAGTGCGAAGAACGCCACGGTATCGACGCGGTCGAGGACCTGCTCGACTCCTGCCATGCGCTGATGAACTATGGTGTCGACCGCTACAAACGCCCTTATCCGATTTCCGCGGAAGAAGAACGCCGTCGGCAAAAGGACCGGGAGGAGCATTTGCAGAAACAGATCAACGATCTGTGGCGCACCATTCCAAAAGGAGCGGACAAGTACAGCGACAAAGACAACGCACGCTTCCCCGCCGAACCTCAGGAAAACATCCTGTACTTCATCGAAAAACACGCGCCACTGCTGGAGCCATGGCAGCGGGAAATCGTGCGCATCGTGCGCAAGATCGCCCAGTATTTTTATCCACAGCGCCAGACCCAGGTGATGAATGAAGGTTGGGCCACGTTCTGGCACTACACCCTGATGAACGACCTGTACGACGAGGGCCTGGTCACCGACGGCTTCATGATGGAGTTCCTGACATCCCACACCAGCGTGGTCTTTCAGCCGGGCTTCGACAGCCCTTACTACAGCGGAATCAACCCCTACACTCTCGGGTTTGCCATGTACCGGGACATCCGGCGCATGTGCGAAGAACCCACCGAGGAAGATCGCCGCTGGTTCCCGGAAATTGCCGGCACCGACTGGCTGGCAGCCATCAAGTTCGCCATGAGCAGCTTCAAGGATGAAAGTTTCATCCTGCAATACCTGTCGCCGAAGGTGATCCGCGACCTGAAGCTGTTCAGCATTCTCGATGACGACCAGAAGGATGACCTGCTGGTACCCGCCATTCACGACGAAGGTGGCTACCGCATCATCCGTGAAACCCTCGCGGCACAGTACAACCTGGGTAATCGCGAACCCAACGTGCAGATCTACAGCATCGACCGGCGTGGTGACCGCTCCCTGACCCTGCGTCACCAGCAACACGACCGCAAACCGCTGGGAGAGTCCACCGAGGAAGTGCTCAAGCACTTGCACCGCCTCTGGGGTTTCGACATTCACCTGGAAACCCTGCAGGGTGATCAGGTCATGAAAACCCATCATGTGCCGCCCAGAAGCGAGCACAGCGAAGGCGATTACGGCCGCCTGGACCTGGCCGTCATCCATCTTTGATCCGGCTTGTGCCTCCGAAAGCTCGATGCAACGGTTATCCTGTCGAGCTAACGGAGGTTTTTTATGCGGATTTATAAAGTCGGTGGTGCGGTACGCGATCGCCTGCTGGGCAAACCGGTTACCGATATCGACTGGGTCGTGGTCGGCGCGACGACCGAAGAGATGCTCGCCAAGGGCTTTCGCCCGGTGGGCGCGGATTTCCCGGTGTTCCTTCATCCCAAAAGCGGTGAGGAATACGCCCTCGCCCGGACCGAGCGCAAAAGCGGGCGCGGTTACGGCGGGTTCACTTTTCACGCCAGCCCTGAAGTCACCCTCGAAGAAGACCTGATCCGTCGCGACCTGACCATCAATGCCATGGCTGAAGACGATCAGCAGAACCTGACCGACCCTTACCACGGCCAGCGCGACCTCGAAGCACGCCTGCTTCGCCACGTTTCCCCGGCATTTGCCGAAGATCCGCTCCGAGTTCTGCGTGTTGCCCGCTTCGCGGCGCGCTACGCGACGCTGGGTTTTACCGTCGCCCCGGAAACCCTGGAACTGATGCGCCAACTCAGTGAGTCAGGCGAGCTTGAAGCACTGACCCCGGAGCGCAGCTGGAAGGAAATTTCCCGCGCCCTGATGGAAGATCAACCACAGGTGTTTGTGGAGGTTTTGCGTGCATGCGGCGCGCTCAAGGTACTGATGCCAGAGGTCGACGCACTGTTTGGCGTACCGCAACCACCTGCCCACCACCCGGAAATCGATACAGGCGCACATACCCTGAGCGTGTTGCAGCAAGCAGCACAACACAAACAGCCGCTGACCGTGCGTTGGGCGTGCCTGCTGCATGACCTGGGCAAAGGCCTGACGCCAGAGGAAGAATGGCCGCGACACATTGCCCATGAGCTCAAAGGCCTGAAGCTGATCAAAGCGGTCAATGAACGCTTCAAGGCGCCGAGAGACTGCCAGGAACTGGCGCTGCTGGTGGGCGAGTATCACACCCACGGGCATCGCGCCCTTGAGCTGAAGCCATCGACATTGCTGGAATTGCTGCAAAGCTTCGACATTTACCGTCGGCCACAGCGGTTCGAGGAGTTCATCGCGGCATGCGAGATGGATGCGCGCGGGCGCAAAGGGCTGGAAGGAAGAAGTTATCCACAGGCGGATTATTTGCGCGGCGCGGCAACCGCTGCTCGTAGCGTGGCGGTCCAGCCGTTGCTGGAGAAAGGTTTCAAGGGGCCGGAGCTGGGGGAGGAGATCAAGCGCGAGCGGCTGAAGGCGTTGAAGGCCTACAAAGAGGCGGCGTCTGCCTGAAAAGCTTCGTCGGAGCACCGCCCGGAGCAAGCCCGCTCCCACAGGGTTAGCGCTAACCTGTGGGAGCGGGCTTGCTCGCGAAGGCGTCAGTCAGATCACATCAAATCTGAAGGTGTCAGTTGCTCACCGCGCCATTCGAAAGCCACCGGCGCCAACACCTGATCAATCTGCGCTTCACCCCACAGGGTCGCAAAGCTCTTGCCTACACCCGGATGCACGCGTTCCGGCGCAATCAACGACAACGGCCACAGAACGAACGCATTTTTCAGAATTTCTGCCCGCGGCAAGATCAAGCCATCGAAGTTGCCCACCAGGTCACCGAACAACAACACGTCGATATCCAGTGGCAAACCTCGGCGATCCGGTGCGTAACGACCGTTATCCGCCTCGATGAATTTCAATCGACGATCAAGTTCCATCAGTGGCATATCGGTATACGCCGACACCACGAAATTGAAGAACGGCCCGCTCTTGATGCCCACCGGTTGGCTTTCGAACACCGCCGAACAGCGGATATCGACAAGGAACGCCGCCAATGCATCGAGCCCCGCCCGCAAATGGGCTTCACGCTCGATATTGCTACCGAGCCCGAGGTACACCTGAGTCAGCGACATCCGCGCTCGATCTCCACGCCCACACCGCCGATGGCAGCCGGGATGGCACCGGGCTTGGTCAGCTTCAGGCGCATCCAGGTGATTTTGAATTCGCTCATCAGCACTTCAACCAGGCGCTCGGCAAAGGTTTCCACCAGCTGGAATTGCGCCTGCTCGGCAAACGCCTGGATGCGCGAGGAAACACTGGCGTAGTCGAGCGCCAGGGTCAGGTCATCACCGCCTGCGGCCGGGCGATTATCCCAGGCGAAGCTCAGGTCAAGACGCAAGCACTGTCGGATGCCTCGTTCCCAGTCGTAGGCACCAATCACCGTGTCGACTTCCAGGCCCTCGATAAACACTCTGTCCAAGCACTTCTCTCCGCTACACGACAAGGGCGCAATGCGCCGTTAGAATCAGGGCTTCCTCGCCCGGAATAGTTAGCATGTTTTGGTTATTGGCGATCCTCGCCTACCTGCTCGGCTCTCTGTCCTTTGCCATTTTGCTCAGCCGCCTGACCGGTAACCCCGATCCGCGAATGAGTGGCTCGGGCAATGCCGGCGCCACCAACATGCTGCGCCTGGCCGGCAAGAAACTCGCCATCCTGACCCTGCTCGGCGACCTTTGCAAAGGCCTGCTGCCGGTACTGATTGCGCGTCTTGCGGGTCTTTCGCAGCAGGAACAGGCCTGGATCGGCGTCTATGCCGTCATCGGCCATCTGTTTCCGTTGTACTTTCGCTTTCGCGGCGGCAAGGGTGTCGCCACCGCTGCCGGCATGTTGCTGGGACTATACCCGCCCGCCGCCCTTCTGGCGGTCTGCGCCTGGCTCTTGACGTTCTACCTGACCCGCACCAGCTCCCTGGCCGCCCTCATCGCCACACCGCTGACCCTGCCGTTGCTGGCCTGGCAAGAACCGGCCACCCTGCTGCCCATGAGCGCGCTCACTGGGCTGATCGTCTGGCGTCATCGCGGCAATCTACGCGACCTGTTTGCCGGGCGCGAACGGCATTTCTAGCGGCCGGACATGAGCGCCGCTCATCACAATGCGGACAACTGCTCCATCGGCCAGCGTGCCTGCACGCTGATCGCCAGGCTTTCCTGCTGACCGGCCTGCAAGCGCTGGCAGCCAGCAAAGGCGATCATCGCGCCGTTATCGGTGCAAAACTGCGGACGGGCATAAAACACATCACCCTTCATGTCGCCGAGCATTTTCTCCAGGGAAGCGCGCAACGCCTTGTTGGCACTGACGCCCCCTGCAATCACCAGGCGCTTCATGCCGGCGGCCTTCAGGGCACGCTTGCACTTGATGGTCAAAGTCTCCACCACGGCCTGCTGGAATGCCAGCGCGATGTCGCAACGGGTTTGTTCGCTGTCGTCCCCGGCGCTGACACACTGTTGCCAGGTATTCAGTGCGAAGGTTTTCAAGCCACTGAAGCTGAAATCCAGGCCCGGGCGGTCGCACATCGGACGCGGGAAGACGAAACGTCCTGCAACGCCCTGTTCTGCAAGGCGAGCGATCTCCGGTCCACCCGGATAATTGAGGCCCATCATCTTAGCCGTCTTGTCGAAGGCCTCGCCAGCGGCGTCATCCAGGGTCTCGCCCAGAAGCGTGTACTGACCAATTCCGTCGACCTGAACCAGTTGCGTATGACCACCCGACACCAACAAAGCGACGAACGGAAATTCCGGCGGTTGCGACTCCAGCATCGGCGCCAGCAAATGGCCTTCCATGTGATGCACGCCAAGGGCCGGAATGCCCCAGGCAAAGGCCAGCGCCTGAGCGCAGGAAGCCCCTACCAGCAACGCGCCCACCAGGCCAGGACCCGCGGTGTAGGCGATCGCATCGATCTCGGTCGGCACACAGTCGGCCTCGGCCAACACCTGACGAATCAAGGGCAGCATGCGTTTGACGTGATCGCGCGAAGCCAGCTCCGGCACCACGCCGCCATAGGCGCGGTGCAGGTCGATCTGACTGAACAGCGCGTCGGCCAGCAGGCCGCGTTCACTGTCGTAAAGTGCGACACCGGTTTCATCGCAGGAGGTTTCTAATCCCAGTACTAGCATGGGTTTGCGCCTTGTTTAGGCTGAATTCGAAGGCGCGCATAATAGTCGTCGCGTGATGCCCCGACCAGCGGTTTTCGATCAGAGGCTTTGCATTCCGAGCGTTGAGGGGTTAACATCCGCAACCCTTAAAAACCGACGTCTTCAAGTGCTCTTTTGCCGCGAGGATGTTGACCCCGGTAATGAATGAAGGTAGCTCTGGATGCCAGCCGTCAAAGTAAAAGAGAACGAACCCTTCGACGTAGCTCTGCGTCGTTTCAAGCGCTCCTGCGAAAAAGCCGGTGTACTGGCTGAAGTTCGTAGCCGCGAATTTTACGAGAAGCCAACTTCTGAGCGTAAGCGCAAAGCAGCAGCCGCTGTTAAGCGTCACGCCAAGAAAGTTCAGCGCGAACAGCGCCGCGCCGTTCGTCTGTACTAATACACAGACGATCGTAGCAAGCTTCTGCCAAGCCCGGCCCTCAGCCGGGCTTATGGCATTTGCGTAAAACGCTTGATGCTTCACTGTCAAAGCCGCAGACGCGACCGAGACAAATCTGCTTCACCGCGTCAGACCTGGCTTTTTTGCCAGCGGTGCACGTCTTTTCTGACGAGCCTTTCAAGGCTACTGACGAGCACACCCACTGATTCCTCTCACGACGATCAGCCCAAGGCACCTGCTTGCGTGCCAGATGATGAGCTATCCGGGGCCTATGATTGGCCACAGCGGATTCAGCGCAACACATTCAAACAGTCGAATACTGATTGGCATTAACGTCATTGGATTTTCGGCAGATACACTTCCCGACAGCGATTACGCAGACGACACTGGTCGAGCCGCACACTTTGCGCGCCTCAAACAATGACCGCCGTTCGGTCGCCGTACGTTACGGGATCCTTTCAGCGCAGATGACGAGAACGCCATGGCCGGGCTAATTCCCCAGAGCTTCATTGACGACCTTCTGAACCGCACCGACATCGTCGATGTGGTCAGCTCGCGCCTGCAATTGAAAAAGGCCGGCAAGAACCACACCGCCTGCTGCCCGTTCCACAAGGAAAAGACTCCGTCGTTCAGCGTCAGCCCCGACAAGCAGTTCTATTACTGCTTCGGCTGCGGCGCTGGCGGCAATGCCCTCGGCTTCATCATGGACCACGACAACCTGGATTTCGTCCAGGCCGTCGAAGAACTGGCCAAAGCCGCCGGCATGGAAATCCCCCGCGAAGAAAGCGGCCGCCCGCACAAACCGCGACAGCCGACCGATTCGCCGCTGTATCCGCTACTGAGCGCCGCCGCCGACTTTTATCGCCAGGCCCTGAAAAGCCACCCATCGCGCAAGGCCGCCGTGGATTACCTGAAAGGTCGCGGGCTGACCGGCGAAATCGCCCGGGACTTCGGCCTGGGTTTTGCTCCGCCTGGCTGGGACAACCTGTTCAAGCACTTGAGCAGCGATACCCTGCAACAAAAAGCCATGATCGATGCCGGCCTGCTGATCGAAAATGCCGAAAGCGGTAAACGTTACGACCGCTTCCGCGACCGCGTGATGTTTCCGATCCGCGACAGTCGCGGGCGCGTCATCGCCTTCGGTGGCCGGGTATTGGGCGACGACAAGCCGAAGTACCTGAACTCCCCGGAAACCCCGGTTTTCCATAAAGGCCAGGAACTCTACGGCCTATACGAAGCGCGCAAGACCAACCGCAACCTCGACGAGATCATCGTCGTCGAGGGTTACATGGACGTCATTGCCCTGGCCCAGCAAGGCCTGCGCAATGCCGTCGCGACCCTGGGCACCGCCACCAGCGAGGAACACCTCAAGCGGCTGTTTCGCGTCGTGCCCAGCGTGCTGTTCTGCTTCGACGGCGACCAGGCCGGCCGCAATGCGGCATGGCGAGCACTGGAGGCGACACTGTCGAGCCTGCAGGACGGTCGTCGCGCACGCTTTCTGTTCCTGCCCGAAGGCGAGGACCCGGACACCCTGGTCCGTTCCGAAGGTACCGACGCCTTCCGCGCACGCATCAACCAGCACGCACAGCCACTGGCCGATTACTTCTTCCAGCAACTGACGGAAGAAGCCGACCCGCGCTCGCTTGAAGGCAAGGCCCATATGGCCACCCTCGCCGCGCCGTTGATCGACAAAGTCCCGGGCGCCAACCTGCGCACCCTGATGCGTCAGCGCCTGAGCGAAATCACCGGTCTGAGCGGCGAAGCGGTGAGCCAACTGGCACAAAGCGCCCCGCAAGAAGCACCACCGGCCTACGACCCAGGCATCGATTACGACGCGATGCCTGATTACAGCGACTATCATCAGCCGCAGGCACAGGAAATGTATGTGCCGCAGCAGGAATGGACGCCGAAGAAACCCGGTGCAGGAGGCAAGAAATGGGACAAGAAACCGTGGGACAAAAATGGCAAACGGGGCGGTGATCGCGATCAACCCCGTGCGCCACGGGTACCCGCCGCCGTAGAACCGCCGACCCTCGCCGCCTTGCGCACGTTGCTGCATCACCCGCAACTGGCGGAAAAAGTCGAGGATGCCGGGCACTTCGCCGCCGAAGATCACACCAACACACAATTGCTGGTGGCGCTGCTCGAAGCCGTGCAGAAGAATCCCAAGCTAAACTCAATTCAACTGATTGCGCGTTGGCACGGCACAGAACAAGGCCGTTTGCTCAGGGCGCTGGCCGAAAAGGAATGGCTGATTGATGGAGATAACCTTGAACAACAGTTTTTCGACACCATTACTAGCTTGTCAGCCCGCCAACGCGAGCGAAACCTGGAACAACTTCTGCGAAAAGCGCGTCAAAGCGAATTGACCAGCGAAGAGAAAAATCAACTGCGCGATCTCTTGAGTCGCAATGTTTCCGCAACAAACCCGACCTCAACTGGCGCGTGAGGTCATAGCTCAGGTATAATCCTCGGCTTGTTTTTTGCCCGCCAAGACCTTCAGTGGATAGGGTGTTATGTCCGGAAAAGCGCAACAGCAGTCTCGTATCAAAGAGTTGATCACACTTGGTCGTGAGCAGGGCTACCTGACTTACGCGGAGGTCAACGACCACCTGCCGGAGGATATTTCAGATCCGGAACAGGTGGAAGACATCATCCGCATGATCAATGACATGGGGATCAACGTATTCGAGGTTGCGCCAGATAAGGATTCCCTTATGCTGGCCGACGCCGATACCGACGAAGCCGCAGCCGAAGAGGCCGCTGCAGCGTTGGCTGCGGTCGAGACCGACATTG
Organism: Pseudomonas sp. P4_B4; assembly: GCF_056402255.1. Lineage (NCBI taxonomy): Bacteria > Pseudomonadati > Pseudomonadota > Gammaproteobacteria > Pseudomonadales > Pseudomonadaceae > Pseudomonas > Pseudomonas sp. P4_B4. The sequence continues at coordinate 45,278 of NZ_JBFUHS010000019.1, read as the reverse complement.
GTCGTACTACCGACCCGGTGCGCATGTACATGCGCGAAATGGGTACGGTGGAGCTCCTCACGCGTGAAGGCGAAATCGAAATCGCCAAACGTATTGAAGAGGGCATCCGTGAGGTGATGAGCGCAATCGCGCACTTCCCCGGCACGGTTGATCATATTCTCTCCGAGTACACCCGCGTCACCACCGAAGGTGGTCGCCTGTCCGACGTCCTGAGCGGTTATATCGACCCGGACGATGGCATCGCGCCGCCTGCGGCAGAAGTGCCGCCACCGGTTGACGCGAAAGCCGTCAAGGCGGATGACGATTCCGACGACGAAGACGGCGAAGCCTCGGATGACGAGGAAGAAGCCGAAAGCGGTCCGGATCCGGTCATCGCTGCACAGCGCTTTGGCGCTGTGGCCGATCAGATGGAAATCACCCGCAAGGCGCTGAAAAAGCACGGTCGCAACAACAAGGCAACGATTGCCGAGCTGTTGGCCTTGGCCGAACTGTTCATGCCGATCAAACTGGTGCCGAAGCAATTCGAAGGCCTGGTCGAGCGTGTTCGCAGTGCTCTGGATCGCCTGCGTCAGCAAGAGCGCGCAATCATGCAGCTCTGCGTTCGTGATGCACGCATGCCGCGTGCCGACTTCCTGCGCCAGTTCCCGGGCAACGAAGTCGACGAAAGCTGGAGTGATGCCCTGGCCAAAGGCAAAGGCAAATATGCTGAAGCCATTGGTCGTCTGCAGCCGGACATCATCCGTTGCCAGCAGAAGCTGACCGCGCTGCAAACCGAAACCGGCTTGACCATCGCCGAGATCAAGGACATCAACCGTCGCATGTCGATCGGCGAGGCCAAGGCCCGCCGCGCGAAGAAAGAGATGGTTGAAGCCAACTTGCGTCTGGTGATCTCCATCGCCAAGAAGTACACCAACCGTGGCCTGCAATTCCTCGATCTGATCCAGGAAGGCAACATCGGCTTGATGAAAGCGGTAGACAAGTTCGAATACCGTCGCGGCTACAAGTTCTCGACCTATGCCACCTGGTGGATCCGTCAGGCGATCACTCGCTCGATCGCCGACCAGGCCCGCACCATCCGTATTCCGGTGCACATGATCGAGACGATCAACAAGCTCAACCGCATTTCCCGCCAGATGTTGCAGGAAATGGGTCGCGAACCGACCCCGGAAGAGCTGGGCGAACGCATGGAAATGCCTGAGGACAAGATCCGCAAGGTATTGAAGATCGCTAAAGAGCCGATCTCCATGGAAACCCCGATCGGTGATGACGAAGACTCCCATCTGGGTGACTTCATCGAAGACTCGACCATGCAGTCGCCAATCGATGTTGCAACCGTTGAGAGCCTTAAAGAAGCGACTCGCGAAGTGCTGTCCGGCCTCACTGCCCGTGAAGCCAAGGTGCTGCGCATGCGCTTCGGTATCGACATGAATACCGACCACACCCTCGAAGAGGTTGGTAAGCAGTTCGACGTGACCCGTGAGCGGATTCGTCAGATCGAAGCCAAGGCGCTGCGCAAGCTGCGCCACCCGACGAGAAGCGAGCATCTGCGCTCCTTCCTCGACGAGTGATCACAGAACCCCCGGCCCAGGCCGGGGGTTTTGCTTTGTACAGATTAAATTTCCCCGCTTCCCCCCTCCTCCCTGTAGCCGTCTACACTCGAAACATTCCCCCGAGCCATAACGAGACCGTTATGCCCAGACTGCCGACCGTGCTTTTTTTGCTGTCGCTGATGACCTGGACCGCAACGGCTGGCGCGCTGACTCTCACTGACGATGAACGTAGCTGGCTGGCGGCTCACCCGGAATTGCGCCTGGGTGTCGATGCTTCGTGGCCGCCCTTCGAGTTTCGTGACGATGGGGGCCGCTACCAGGGCCTTGCCGCGGATTACATCGAGGTCATCCGCAAAAGGCTGGCAACCCGGCTCACGCCCATCGAGCCGGTGAGCTGGACCGCCGTCCTGGAACAAGCCAAAAAGGGCAAACTGGACCTGCTGCCGGGCATCATGTCGACCCCTGAACGCCAGAAATATCTGTCGTTCACCCGCCCCTATCTGGATTTTCCGATTGTCATCCTGGCCCATGTCGGGGGCCCCCAGCCACATAATCTGCAAGACCTGTACGGCCTGAAAATCGCCGTGGTGGAAAACTACGCCCCCCACGAGCTGCTGCGCAGCCACCATCCCGACTTGAACCTGGTGGCGATGCCCAACGTCAGCTCGGCGCTACAGGCGCTGGCCACCGACGAAGTGGACGCCGTGGTGGGCGATCTGGCTTCCAGCGTCTGGAGCCTGCGCCAACTCAAGCTCGATGGGTTGTATGTCAGCGGTGAAACCCCCTATCGCTATCAACTGGCCATGGCTGTACCCCGCGACAACAAGATGCTGGTCGGCATTCTCGACAAAGTCCTGGCGGACATGAGCCCCGCTGAAATCAGCGCCATTCAGGAGCGTTGGGTCGGCAACGTCCTCGATCATCGAACTTTCTGGAATGACCTGCTGGTGTATGGCCTGCCCGGATTGCTGCTGCTGACTACCGTGCTGGCGGTGGTTATCCGCATCAACCGCCGCCTGAGCTCGGAAATCGCCCGCCGGGTCAACCTTGAACAGGAACTGCGCAGCAGCGAATACCACTACCGCGGCCTGGTGGAGAGCCTGTCGGCCATCGCCTGGGAAGCAAAAGTCACCGACTTCACCTACAGCTATGTATCGCCCCACGCCGAAGACCTTCTCGGTTATCCCCTGTCCCATTGGCTGATTCCGGGCTTCTGGCGCAACATCATTCACCCCGCCGACCTGACCCGTGCCCAGACCTTCTGCGATCACGAAGTGCTGGCCGGGCGCGATCACCGCCTCGATTACCGGGTGATCACCGCCGACGGCCGCTGCCTGTGGGTGCGCGATATCGTCAGCCTGATCGAACACGGGCATGAGCCGGTGCTGCGCGGGTTGATGATCGATATCACCGACGCCAAGCGCACCGAGGAAGCGCTGCGCCTGTCAGAACAGAAATTCGCTTCCGTGTTCCAGCAATGCCCGGACATGCTGGTGATCGCGCGCCTGAGCGACGGCTGCCTGCTGGAAGTCAACGAAGCGTTCGAAGAACAGATCGGCCTTAAGGCCGAGGACGTCATTGGCCAGACCGCCACCAACCTGAACATCTGGGGGATTCCCGGTGTTGGGCCGGGCCTGTTGCAACGCTTGCAGGCCGGCAGCATCCGCAACCTGGAAATGCCCTTTCGTCGCAGCAACGGCCAGGTGTTTACCGGCCTGATCTCCGCCGAACCGTTCAACCTCGACATGACACCGGCGCTGGTGGTCGTAGTGCGGGACATCACCCAGCTCAAGGAAACCCAGCAACAGTTGCAAACTTCCGAAGAAAAATTCGCCAAGGCCTTCCACGCCTCTCCCGACGGTTTGCTGCTGTCTCGGCAAAGTGATGGTTTGCTGTTGGAGGTCAACGATGGTTTTAGCCGCATCACCGGGTTCAACAGCGCCATGTCGGTGGATCGTTCGGCGCTGGACCTGGGAATCTGGGTGAACCTCAATGAACGCAAGCAAATGCTCGACCTGCTGCACCGCGACGGTTTTGTCCGCGACTTCAGCTGCCATATCCGCCGCAGCGACGGGCAGATCCGCCTCTGTGAAGTGTCCAGCCGTCCGCTGCCGATTGGCGATGAAGACTGCATGCTGACCATCGCCCGGGACATCACCGAGCGGCACCTGATGCAGGAAAAACTGCAACAGGCCGCCACCGTGTTCGAAAGCACCGCCGAAGGCGTGTTGATCACCGATACCCAACAGCACATCAGCGCGGTCAACCGTGCGTTCACCGAAATCACCGGTTACAGCGAAAACGAAGCCTTGGGCCACACGCCACGCCTGCTCGCCTCAGGCCTGCATGACAGCGCGTTCTACGCGGCCATGTGGCATCAATTGACCGCCGAAGGTCATTGGCAGGGCGAGATTTCCAATCGGCGCAAGAATGGCGAGCTGTATCCGAGCTGGCTGACCATCAGTGCCGTGCGCAACCGCGACAAGTTCATCACCCACTTTGTCGCGGTGTTCGCCGACATTTCCAGCCTCAAGCATGCCCAGGCCAAACTCGACTACCAGGCGCACCACGACCCGCTGACCGGCCTGCCGAACCGCACGCTGTTCGAAAGCCGCTTGCTGACGGCGCTCAACAACCAACAGGAAAACGGCGGCCAAGGCGCCGTGCTGTTCCTCGACCTTGACCGCTTCAAGCACATCAACGACAGCCTCGGCCACCCGGTCGGCGACCTGCTGCTCAAGGGCATTGCCGTACGTCTCAAGGAGCAATTGCGTGACATCGACACCGTGGCGCGCCTGGGTGGTGACGAATTCATCATTCTATTGCCGGGCCTGCAACAATCCAGCGATGCCGACCACATCGCCACTAAATTGCTCAATTGTTTCGCCGCGCCGTTCCAGGCTGGCGAACACGAGTTTTTCATCAGCGCCAGTATCGGCACCAGCCTCTATCCGAAGGATGGCTGCGACGTTGCCACATTGATCAAGAACGCCGACGCCGCGATGTACCGCTCCAAGGCCAAGGGCCGCAACCGCGTCGAAAGCTACACCCGCGACCTCACCGCCCAGGCCAGCGAACGCGTGGCGCTGGAACACGAACTGCGCCGCGCCATCGAACGCAACGAGTTGCACCTGTGCTACCAACCGAAAATCAGCCTCGTGGACTACAGCCTGGTCGGCGCCGAAGCCCTGATCCGTTGGCGCCATCCGACCTTTGGCGACGTGCCGCGGGAACACTTCATCCCGCTGGCTGAAGAAAACGGCATGATCCTGCAAATCGGCGACTGGGTGCTGGAAACCGCCTGCCGGCAGATGGCCGAATGGCACCGGCTGTACGACAGTCCCGGCCCACTGTCGGTCAACCTTGCCGGCGCCCAATTGCGCCAACCCAATCTGCTGGGCCGAATCGAACAGTTGCTTAAGGACAACGGCCTCAACCCCGGTTTCCTGCAACTGGAAATCACCGAAAACTTCATCATGAGCCAGGCCGAGGAAGCGCTGGCGGTGCTGCATCAACTCAAAAAACTGGGGGTGCAACTGGCCATCGATGACTTCGGTACCGGTTACTCGTCCCTGAGCTACCTCAAGCGCCTGCCACTGGACATCCTCAAGATCGACCAGTCCTTCGTCCGCGGCCTGCCGGACGATCCCCACGATGCGGCGATCGTACGCGCCATCATCGCGCTCGGACGCAGCATGCCATTCACCGTGATTGCCGAAGGAGTCGAGACCCTGGCGCAACAGCAATTCCTCGCTGCCGAGGGCTGTGAACAAATCCAGGGCTACATCGTCAGCCTGCCCCTACCCCCCGACGAATTTGCCGCGACGTTTCTTCGTACAACCGTATTGGATTTTTCGGATAGCACAGCCGCGAAACCATCGCTATAATCCGCGACCTACTGAGGGCCTATAGCTCAGTTGGTTAGAGCAGAGGACTCATAATCCTTTGGTCCACGGTTCAAGTCCGTGTGGGCCCACCAATAAAATCAACGACTTAGGTCAATCATTGCGATTGGCCTTTTTTGTGTCTGATAGTTTTGTAAGCACTTTGTAAGCATCCAACCAAAAAAGCTTAGGTAATTGGCCGGACTTGATGGTCTTGCGCGGCCGAACCAGAACGGTGACCAATGTATAGGCCACTGCATCCGCCCATTTACGCGCTCGGAAAAAACAGAGAAGCGGTAGACATTTGCTTCTCAAATCATGCATTTATGACCTGGGCTCGCGGGTGGTCGAGGGGGGGGCTTTGCAAGACTACCGCTATCGGCTTTCCCGATGGTTGTCCTTCTTTATTTGCGGCCTCAGTATGACTTTCGACTAAATTCGCGGACGAAAAAGAGAGGGGCCGGTGTCAGCTGAGCAATGCTTCATGAGCGTGTGCTTCATTCCATTGGATGCAACCGGGTCCAAATTTTTCGGTTTCTCGGAGTTCTTGGCTGGCCTCGCGCTCATGGTGCTAGCCTGGACGACTGGGGATGTACGCTATCGATTTCGCGTCCAAACAGCGCCGATCCCCCTTCGGGGCATTACGTTTTCAGTCGTCACTGCGGTAGGAATACTCACCCTATTGACAGATTTGTGGCGCGCAGAGCAATGGCTGGTACCTCGAGGAAACCTCCTAACTCCTGCGTCCTGGCAGGCTGTCCTCGGCGCGTTATTCCTTCTGACATTCCTTACTTGGGCATGGTTCGCGTTTATCCAGCCACCAATATATGGCAAAAGAAACGCCGAGCGCTTTGCAGTAACCCTGTACCGCGTAATCCTAAAAGGCTCCCCGTCCGAACTGGCGGTTATTGCAGACGAGCTTTCCCGTTCTGCGGGGGCGCTTGTGCATCATGCAATGATCAAGGCTGAGATTAGAGACCACCAGGTGGAGCCAAGAGAGAGGGCGCGGAAGGAGCCCACCAAAGTGGTGGCATATGCTAGTGACTTGATGCTACTGATCGCCGACAAGAGGCTTTGCCGCGCGATTGTCGAGTCTTCACCAGGTACTGCCTTGGCTGTTTTCCAAGCGATGGGCAAAGCGGAAAAATATGGAGTGCACGTAGACACCTTCGCCAAAAACATTATGAACGAGGCCCTTAAGAATAGAGATTCCTTCATATTTCATGAGGCCGAAGGGTATGAGTCGGGTCTGATGGGCTATCACAAGCCCCTCAGTCAAGCGATGTTCTCGACCTATAAGTTGGTCGAGGTGGTGGGGACCATTTTTGACCCCGAATTGGGGGTGAAGTGGGATGCAACCCAGTGGGAGGCCTATTGCCGTGTTGTATTGATGACATTCAGCGACTATGTCGACAAGCAAATGTGGAACCACTCCGTTGTGCTTTATCGCGCCATGGGCAATATCGAAAGCTCTGTGTCTGATCTGCAAACCCTCAACGGAGTAGCCAACAGCGCCTGGGATAGTGATGTGCTAGATCGCGTGCGCGTCGCGGTCAACTTTATAAACCGAGCAGTCGAAATTCTCGACAAAAAAGGGGTCCCGAGATATGTGCGATTACGTATCCATGAGGGAAACGAGCCAAGTCGCCAATCGATTTACGACAATCTCGCGGTCATGATCGCCGAAGTGGTATTTGCTGCATCTTCGGTTACCTCGCCTTGGTGGGAAAGCTGGATTGTCCAACACAACTCCGTGTGGAGCAGACTTTTAGGCGACCATAAGCAATCCAGTGCTGCCAGCAAAATTATCGCGCATAAAGCACGTCGACTCTTGTACAACGAAGTAGTTGGCAGGCGTTCGCTCCCGAGCTTCCGGGGGGCAAAAGCACTTGGCTTATTTCTGAACGTATTGGGTTTGACGCTCAGGAAGGATGGATACGGTAGTAGAAGTTGGCCCCTTCACAAAGCGATCTTGTCCTGGACTCAAACTAACTACATGCGGTTGCGAGCTCACAACCAAAAATTGGCCGAAGCGTGCTTGGTGGACAGCATGAGTTATGACGCGGAGAAGATGAGGATAGTGAAGACGTACCCTATCGAGGGATTCAGAAATGAAGAACGATATGAGTACCTCGATCTGACCCCAGCACCGTTAGAGGTCAAAGAAGGTTAGAAAGCAGTTGAGGGCGATGGCGGTTAAAGCGGCAAGACCCGCTTAGTGGATTGTGTTCGCTGGATCGCCTGCTATCTACATGGTAACGGGCGGATGCTGCACCAGAAACTCAAGCGGTCCACTCCGAAAAAATCACCCCATTTGGCTTGGATGTAATTGGTTTGCCGCGTCGATGCTCCAGAAATTTGTGGCACCTCTGCCCCGACCTTTCCCGCCTAGTTGTTTCGCAACCCGTTGATTTACATGATGGAATCGGAGCAGGGAAACTTTTCCAACGCGCCCTCCTCATGCCCACTGTTACCGATCCCATACCTGCCAGCTCCACGCACAGCCCGCAAAGGCACGAACTAGAGCGCGTCACAGTGGATATGACATTCGAACACCTCAGACTGATAAGCTAAATCCAGCCAACACCACGCACCTCCTCTAAACCGCACCTCTCAGGCCTTACCCCGAAAACATCTCGCAGCTATTCTTTTTTTGAACCCCCCCGTTCCACCCCCATAAAAACGCACATTTACCGGGCAAACGCAGCTAGAGGCGCGCAGCCCATCCAGCACGCGCCTTAGCAGGATCAGGAAAATTAGAGCGGATTGACTATAAAGCCGAAGCGCCGCGACAAATCCAGCCCATCAACACCACCTGCACCGACTCCGTGCCAGTCCTCAAGCGCCTGCCGCTTCAGCGACGACAGGTCACCCTGCACATACGTTTCGGTCAGCCCCGGCATCGCATGGTTAAGCAACTGCTCGGCAATCACATAGTTGACATCCAGATGCTGCCACCCGGCCCGTGCCAGCTTGCGCAGGTCGTGGCTTGACCAGTCACCAGCGCTCAAACCGGCAATCGCCAACGACGCCCCTGGCCCCGTCAGCGCGTGACCATGGCCACCGGGAAACAGATACACGCTCGGCCTGCTTGATTGCTGATCCTTGTACCAACGCAGCAGAACCACCACAGCAGGTGTCAGCGGCAGCTCATGGCGCGTTCGCGTCTTGGTCAGCTCAGCCGGAATCACCCACCACCCGGCGTCCAGGTCGAAGTGATCCCACCGCGCCTGCCGTGTCTCGCCTATCCGCGTGCCGTGACAGAGCATCAACAGCGCCAACAGGCAAGGCCCTGGCAAGTCCTCGAAATGCTGCGCCAGCAGATCCATCAGCCAGCCAACATCACGCGGAAACAACCGCGCACCCTTCGGCTTCAAGCGGCCCAGCCCGAAATCAGTGAACCTGACGCCAGCCAGTGGATTGACGTTCAGCAGCCCCAGCCGCTTACCCGTGCGAAACCCCGCGCTCAATACCCGGTAGGCATTGCACACCGTGGCCGGGGCTACCTGCGCTTGCATCGGCTGAACCAACAACCGGTCAAGCGTGGCCGTGTTCAACTGATCCACCGGCACGCCCCACAGGCGCGGGAAAAGCCAGTTCTTGGCAAGCGACCGGCAACTGGCTTTGCGCGCCTTGGATATCGTAGCCGTGTTCAAATGCCGCTCCAGATACCACGACACCACGTCACCCACCGTATACAGAGCGCGCAGCATGGCGTCAGGCTGAACACCTCCAGCACGCAGTAACTTGAGCGACGACATTCGCGCATCAATTTCCTTGCAGTCACAGCGCGGCCAATCAGCCGCTTTCTGCCACTTGCCATCGTGCACCGTGTACCAAGTGCCGTGCCGCCGATCCTTGAGAAAACGAAACCTCAAGTCGGGATAACGCTTGTCACGCAGGTCGCGCACAAACTCATCTTTACCTTCAGCCCGAATCGCCGCATCACTGAAGTCGACATATCGCGTTTCACCCATCGCACACCTCACGCTGGAATCGAACAAAACACGCGCCTGTTTCGTCGCGCCGCCTACTTTCTGCCTCCCCAACCAGCAAGCTCATTGACCGCCCGCCTGGCCAATAACACGTTGTGCCAGCCCTCTACACGCGAGCGCAGTCGCACTTCAAACTCGCGCTCCAGCCCGGCCACCTGCACCACCGACGCGCCTCGCACGGCAAATTCGCGCAGAATTTCAGCCCGATCAGTTGCGCTATCCAGATCCGGGCAACCCTTCAGCGCCCATGCCAGTAACGTCTCCAACGGCAACACCTCGCCCGACAGTTTCAACACTCGAAAAACCACCCGTGACCTTCTCAGCGGCTGACCATCAACCCCCGTGAACAGGTATTCACCGCGCCCCCCAACCACCGACCAATAGCGCGCCATCAATTCCAAGGCCTGAGTCGTCAGTGGCAGACGGTCGGCACCAACTCGCCACACCAGCTCCCGCAAATCGAAGTCCACCCAGCGCGCCAGCCGCGTCACCTCCAGCGGCTGGCCGTAAAAGAGCGTCAGCAGCGCCACCAACACGGCTTGCGGGTCACGTTCAAACTCAGCCAGCAGCCGCGACACCGCCCAGCCAATAACCTGCGAAGGCTCACTCATATCTTTCCCCTAGGCGCTCGCACGCGAAAACGCGAAACACAGGAGGCCGCAGGCCTCCCCGGCGCAGAGCGCCGGATGCACTTGCCCACCGGCTGCGCCCGTGGACAACTGCAAGCCCTCACCCCCGCAAGCGGGGCCCCGTCGGGCTAAAGATCAAAGTCAATGATCTTTCGATCATCAGGCAGAGCAAAAGCAAGAGCGAAGCGATTGCATTGAACCCCCTGGGGGGTTTGGGGGGCTCTTCTCTTCTCTTCTCTTCTCTGGTCACGCTGTTGTCACGCTGCTGTCACTCTCAGTGCGTGACAGCTTCTCGCGATAGTTTTGCTGCCTCTTCCCGTCTACGGCGCGCTTCTTGGCCGACTGCCCGTTGTGCCGGCTGAAGTTCGGAATCGAAATTCCGTCATTCCCATCAATCAACCAGCCCACTTTTTCCATCGCTACCGCAAACCCATCACGGCGCACGTGATGGTCAATCCAGTTTTTTGTCACGCCAACAACGTGACCATCGCGTGACTGAGCATCGACCCATGCCCAGAAGTGAAGAAGCATCCCGACAACCTCGAACTCAGAACAAACCAGACTGGCGGCAATGCCGATAACAGCGGGATCAGTCGCGAGATCAACACGAACCTTGATCCAGTCACCCGCCATGGATCAACCCTCGAACCAGACCATGGCCGTGCAAGATGAAAGTGCTATGCGGATGCGCCGACGACAGCAGCAGGTCGCCATCGGCGAGCCAGACGGCGAAGCCAGTGCGATGCCCCGGCTTGTCGCCCAATACGGGGAAACGGGAAATCTTGCCAGCAGGCGCGGGAGCCCCCGCAGTTGGCCCGCAGGGGGCCTTTATCTCGTCATGGAGAATCATCGAACAGCCCTCGATAATTGTCGAAGGCCGGAAAAAACGCGACAATCAGCGTGCTTATCACCACTTGGCGGCGGTGATTGGCACAGCCGGACGCGCCCACGTCCGGCTTTTTTATGCGACTGATTTAGTAGGGCGGCCCACATTCAGCAGGGCGCGAACGTCAGCAGTTGGCCACGCAAGGCGGCCAGCGATGCGAATGCACTTCACCGGCCCGTCATTCATGGTTGCCCAGTTGCGCAAGGTCTGCGGCTTTCGATTCAGGAAATGCGCCGCCTCATTGGTGGTCATGTACGGGCGGTCGATTGCATCAAGGGTTTGAAAGTTGTTCATGGGGTTTCCCGATAGATTGTTTTTGCTCTCATCGGAAATCGATTATTCATAGATAACCCCCCGTGTCACGGCTGTTTCAGACGCCCCCAAGAGCACACGCGCAAAAAAGCTTGACTTTTGTACACCCATCGTGTACACCCGCAACGCAAGCGCCAAGGCTCACTGAATTACCGCAACCAAGAGGATAGAGCCTTTGCGGCCTTCATAGGCCGAAGGTGTCAGACCCTCTTATTGGTTATAAGGACACCCACCGCCCAACCACAAAATACCGACGAACGGTCAAGCAGGCCGAACACCCCCCCCCAATAAATCATCCGGCGCGCTTGCTCATCGAACAGCCCTCAAGCGCTGGCCATCAGCGACCGGCAGCGGCACCCCAGCCTGCTCCAGCAGCCACACCTCGAACCGCTCATGATGCAGGCGCAGCAGGTCCAACGGACGCACCTTGTAGTGGCGTTCCTGAGTCGCGCTTGGCTTGTGGCCGCCAATCTGCGCAATAACCCCAGACGGCAACTCAAGCCACTCAGACAGGCTTACGAACGAACGGCGCAGGTCATGCGGCGTTACCGACACACCAGCAACAGCACAGGCGCGTTCAAGCGCGTGGTTGGCTTCGGATATGCGCCCGGTCGCGCTGGCAGGGCTTGAGAATACCCATTGATTGCGCCGTGGCAGATCACTCAGCAGGCGTTCGACATAGGGCGTCATCGGAATTGTTCGAGTGCCATCTCGGCCACCCTTACTGGCATCCTTGTCGCGGATGGTCAGGCTGTGCCATTTCCAATCAATGTCCGACCACTTCAATGCCAACAGTTCGCCTGGGCGCGAACCAATGAGCAGCAGCACTTGCAGGTAGGCACTGATAACGGGGTTGTCGATGCCACGCACGACAGCAAACCACGCTGGCAGCTGCTCCTTCAGAAGGCAGCCCTGCTTTGCCTCGGCACGCCCCAAACGATCCTTGGCGCGCTTGGTGATGGCCTGATCGCCAGCCACCACGGCCCGATACTTTGGCTCATCAGCGGCCCAGCGCAGGAATGCCTTGAGGCAACGCATGGCCAGCCTTGCGCGAGTTGGCCTTGTTGCGCCTTCCTGGGCTGCCCAGCGCTCCAGCGCCTCGCCACTCAACGCCGACAACGGCAGCCCCATCAGAGAATGCAGCGGACCGGCGACCGTTTCACCAGCACCGCGCTTGCGCTTTTCGCCACCAGCCTTGGCCAGCTGCAAATGGTCTTGGTAATGAGCATCGCCCCAGTGCGAACGACGGTCGGCAAGGTAGTCGGTCCAACCATCGGCTAGCGTGACAGTCTCCAGGCGGGCCTGCTCAACCGCAGCAACAGCAGCAGCCTCGTTGTCCTTCTTCATTTGCCGGGGATCGCGGCCTTGATCCAGCTCGGCCTGGAACGTGCGCGCCACCTTCTCGGCATCGCCAATACTCTTACCCGGCCAATCGCCGATGGTGATCCGAACAACCTTGCCCAAGTAGCGGCCTTGCCAGATGAATGCCTTCTTGCCCGCTGTCACACGAACAGCTAGACCGGCCTGATCGGCACTCCAATAGAAGTCTTGACCACCGACAGCGGCAGGCGGCAACAGGTCATTGATGCGCTTGACCGTCAACCCGAATCGCCTTTTCTGCCCCATAACACCCCCGAATCTTTGTAAGCACTTTGTAAGCATCCGACCAAGATAGATCGGTAAACAGATCAACAAAGGCGAATGGCAAAGCCCCGATATTACTGGGCTAGAGACCATATTCTATCAACGTTTCGGGATGTTTTGGGATAGCTATTTAACAGGACTCATAATCCTTTGGTCCGCGGTTCAAGTCCGTGTGGGCCCACCAAACAAGAAAGCCGCGTTCTTACGCGGCTTTTTCGTGTCTGGTCGGTGGGAGCGACTGGAACTCTTCAGTTGGAATGACTTCGGCCCCATTTCAAGCCCTTCGACCCACTTCATACGCAAGTGGCGCGCCATCAATGAAAAAACCGGCCAACTCGCAATGTTTTACAGCTTCACATCAATCCAAGTCACATCATCGTCTACATCGGTGATTTCAATGGCAGGAGTTGCAAGCACGTCATCCTGTCGAGCATCGGTCAGCTCCGCCCAAAAGCCATCCGTTGCGAACACCAGACGCTCGCCTGCAGCCACTGAACGGAAAACAAAATCTGGATCCGGGGAACGGTTGGCGCTATAGCAACGGGTGATCAGATTGCGGGCCGGATCAGGCGCAAGTTCCCGATGTGATCGGTCACGCCTCCAGTTCGCCTTGCAATGCGGTGGTGTAAACCACTCGATTCCACCCTCCGCGCTGGTAAAGCCACATGAACAGTCGCCCTCATATGCAAGGGTGAGCTGCCCATGAGAAGCAACACCAACCAAGTAGCTTGTTGTACCGGTGTGCTTAGCAAACAGTGGAGCGTGTAAATCTGTAAGTACAGACCGTAGCAGCTGCTGGACGCCACTATGAGTAGTGTCTTCAGCGCCTTGGCTAATACGGGCCTGACAGGCATCCATCACTGCTTGCACAAATCCATGGGCCAACTGGCCGCTACCGGGCTTCGAAGTGCCATCCACGACAACAAACAACCCCCTGACACCATCGAATACCGCGCCAGCACAATCATGGTTGGCTTCTCGGGCTCGCCCTTTTACCGATCTGATTTCGTATCTCATGCGAGCCGGCTCAGATCCTTCATACGCTGATGGATGAGCATGCCACGAGCGGGGTTTGCCCGAACCGAGCCTGAGCTTTGAATCGCATAGTCGATGCCGCTGAGCCTAGACAGCTCACCAACCCCTTTGACAATGAACTGCATCAATTCGGTTTCCGCCCGCCGAACCTCCTCCAGTAGCTCCGCGCGCCCATCAATCAAGATAACGATGTCCTCGACATCCTTGTGATAAGGATCGCCTTCTCCGCGCCCGCTGAAGGCTTCCAACTTCGTAGCAAGAAAGTAAGTCGACTTGAAGATCTGTATCTCTAGACCACTGGGTAGCGCGAACTTCACAGCTTGAGCGAGCCCTTCCACGAACCAGCGGTTCGCATAGCCGAGAACAGCCGGATCCGAAGGCATCACATCTACGATGACATCGTTGAAACGAAATCGACAGTTGACCTCGTCTTCCCCTGTGATTTTGAATTTTTTGGCCGCCAGGCGTTCTGTGAGGCGTTGCCAGGCACTAACACCAGCCAATTCGATTACCAAGTCGACATCATCAGTAAACCGGATGTCATCCATGACAGCGGTGTCGGTCACCAGCATTGCCGTCGTGCATCCACCAACAAAGGCAACTTCAGCCAAAAATTCTTTGCCCAGACCTTCAGCCACATACTCGATCAGCTCGTAATTATGGTCAGCATTTGATGCCATCTTATTTCAGCCCCATCCCCGCCTTGAGTATGTTGACCGCTACTGCGCACTCTCTAGGTCCGCCAACGCGGATCGCATCAACGAGCGCCAAATAATGATAAAGGGTTCGGTCCTTCTTCACCGCGTCTGGAACAGTTTTGTAGAGCGGCTCTATCGCCTGACCGCGCTCACTCCCCAAAGGATCAGGCCAAACTGGAATGAGCCCACCAGCACTTTTGAGGCTCTTGGACAGCGCTGGCGCTGCAAAGCCGGTGGGGATGCCGCGAACAATTGCACCTAGCTTTACTGGGTAAAAGTATTTGAGGGCATGCTCCGTGATTTTCACGAGTTCTCGGCGGTTCACCTTCGGGAGAGAGGTGTCGTAGTCGTTGGTGAGCAACCCCGCCTCACGACACCGTGCCATTGAGTTCGAAACCTCACTTTTACTCAGGCCAAGAGATGCCGAGAGTGYGCGCAAGGAGTAACTTTCAATCCAGGTTGACACTGGGGGGGACGGAACCGCGTCCGACCACCCCTCCCACTTGTCAGCATCCCCCATGGGGGTATCAAGCTCCTGCACGCGATAAACTGTGTCTTCAGGATCAGGGTTGTGAGCAGCCAATGCGCGACCCACCGGATCACCAGCCACCATTGGTGAGCTCACACTGGGTTCCAGTAGCGTTTCAACGAAATCCGCCATTGACTCCGATTCCATTCTTCCAAAAAGCTTCTCCTCCTGCGCGTGGAGACTAGCCATTTTAAAAAGAAGCAAAATATCTTGACTCTTCATGAACTCAAAAAGCCTCGCTGTCCACATTCCATAAAACGTGGACAGTTGTCGCACGAGAAAAGTTTTACAGTCAAGCCATTTTACGACCGGCCCGATTATCGTGCTGGTACTGATGGGGGGCTGTGTACGTCAAACTAAAACGCCGCGTTTTATTTGCAGTTTTTTTGCCTGATTGTTTGGTTTTGTTTACTGAAGGTGACGCAATATCGGATGACGCCTTAGGACCTTGTAGGCAAACTCCGAATCTTCTATTTGGGCACTTTGCCGCCTTGTTGCGCTTTTCTCCGACGGGATAGTCTCCGGACGTCGCTGACCATTCAGCGATCGGGCTTGGAAACCCGTCGAACCGCTACGCAATAGCGCCCAATCAAGACTGCAGACGTTTTTACGACTGCAATCCTGTGTCATGGCAGCTGTGCGTGGGACGCCTTCGGGCGTGCCGGTTTCTCTGGTTCCCGGTTTTCCAACCTGCGCGCAGCTGCCACCCATTCGCTTGGAAACGAAGGTGGCGGCTCCTTGAATAACCAGGAGTAATCCCATGAGTAAAACAGACTCGCCCTTACCGTCAGAACTCAAAACCATCGGTTTCACCCCCTTCCTATATCTCTCGGATCAACCACTGTTCCACGTCTGCCGCGACGTCCCCATCGCCGACGCCCTTGCCCAAGCCTCCGACCTGCTGTTCCTCGCCAAGTCCCTGACCGTGGACGCCGCCTACGCCCAAGACTCCGACCGTCACGCCTGGGCTGCGCACTACCTTACGACGATGAGCAAAGCGGTGATTGATGATGTGGTGAAGGTGCTGACACGAAGGCCTGTTCAATCGAGAGCGGATGCAGATCAATAGAACAATATTCACAGAGTCTGAAAATTCCCAAAAAGGGACCGAGCGTTCCCTTTTTGGGACTGATAGAGCCAGATTCTTCGGTTCTTCAGTCCAATCACATCACGAAGGTATGGCCTGCACGGCCCGCAGCCGCTCCAGCATCTGCCCCGTCAGCATGCCCTCATACGTATCCGCCGGCCGTCCCCACTGCTCGACGATGACCATACCGTCCACCAGCGCCGCAGCCAATTCGGCAATCGTCTCGGCCTGATCTTCGACGATTTCTTGAGTCCGAATCCAAAGCCGATCAGTCATCGATTTAAGCTCCGCCGAAATGCGCTCACCCGACGCAGGATCAGTATCCGGGCAGGCGATGTTGCGCAGCAGGTGCTGAAGCTCCCTGACTTTTGCGTAATCCTGTTCCGCCCCTTGCTCGCCTTTGAGGATGGCCGTGGCTTTGGGCTTATCGACGCGTTTTGCGGCTGAAGGTTTTGAAGGCAGTGTCTGCGCCATCGCGCCAGCCAGGAGCACCATCATTCGGGCTTCCAGATGTTCCTTCATGGCTTCCATCGACGAAATGGGGCGCACCAACGTAATGGAGGCCCCTCCCTGGTGCCGCAAATCCTTTGTCACTGTCAGGGTCACGCCACCCGTTTCAAACCCCAGGGCGCGGGCCACCACGTAGTGCCCCATTTCGTGATGGGCGATCTGCAATGCACGGTCCCGTACAGCAGCAGGTAGCTTCGTTGTCATGTCCTTCGCCTCGCACCCTTGACTGCCTCAATCCTAGCCGATTTCCACTCGTGCTCTTTTTCGCCCAACAAAAAGCCGCGCAATGGCGCGGCTTTTGATACTCAAGCTTCAGCCCTTACTTGGGCAAAGCGTAGGCAATCACATAATCCCCGCGATCCGTCGACTGACGCGCACCGCCCACCGTCAGCAGGATGTACTGCCTGCCGGTTTTCGGTGAAACGTAGGTCATCGGCCCGGACTGGCTGCCCACCGGCAAGCGCGACTTCCAGATTTCGTTGCCGTTGCCGGTATCGAAGGCGCGCAGGTAGAAGTCCTGGGTGCCGGCGAAGAACAGCAGGCCCGACTGGGTGGCCAGCGAAGCGCCGAGGGTCGGCATGCCGATCGGGATCGGCAGGTGCATGCGGATGCCCAGCGGGCCGGTGTCCTGCACGGTGCCGACCGGAACTTGCCACATCAGCTTGTGGGTTTTGAGGTCGATGGCCGACATGGTGCCGAACGGTGGTTTCTGGCACGGAATGCCGACCGCCGAGAGGAAGCGTTCGCGCATGGCGCCGAACGGTGTGCCTTCCTGCGGTACCACGCCCATTTCGATACCGCTGGCCCCGGCTTTGATCTTGTCGCGCGGGATCATGTAGTTGGCCAGGCCCAGGCGCATGTCGTTGACGAACATGTAGTGGGTGTTCGGATCAACCGAGACGCTGCCCCAGTTCATGCCGCCCAGCGAGCCCGGGAATTGCAGGGCGCGGTCCATGCCCGGCGGGGTGTAGACGCCTTCGTGGCGCATGCCTTTGAACTGGATGCGGCACATCAACTGATCAAACGGCGTGGCGCCCCACATGTCGGCTTCGCTCAGGGTCTTGTTGCCGATTGACGGCATGTCCACCGAGAACGGCTGGGTTGGCGAGTAACGTTCGCCGGGCACCTTGCCTTGCGGCACCGGGCGCTCTTCGACGCGGGCAATCGGCACGCCGGTTTCGCGGTTGAGCAGGAAGATCTCGCCCTGCTTGGTGACTTGCGCCAGGGCTGGCTGGGTGCCGCCCTTGTCGTCCGGCACGTCGTACAGCAGCGGTTGCGCCGGCAGGTCGAAGTCCCACAGGTCGTGGTGAGTGGTCTGGAAGTGCCAGCGCACCTGGCCGGTCTTCACATCGATGGCGACGATGGACGAGTTCCACTTGTCGTCGAACTCGGTGCGTTGACCGCCGAAGAAGTCAGGGGTGGCGTTGCCGGTTGGCAAGTAAACCAGACCGAGCTTGGCGTCGTAGGACATGGCCGACCAGACGTTCGGCGTACCACGGGTGTAAGTTTCACCGGCCGGCGGACGTTTGGTGGTGTTCGGGTTGCCCGGATCCCATGCCCATACCAGTTCACCGCTGCGCACGTCGTAGGCACGCACCACGCCCGGCGGTTCGCCGGTGGAGTAGTTATCGGCCACGCGGCCGCCGACGATCACCACGTCCCCTGCGACCAATGGGGTCGAGGTTTGCTGGTAGTAACCGGGCTTCACTTCTCCCATATCAGTGGTCAGGTCAACGGTGCCCTTGTTGCCGAATTCTTCGCAAGGCTTGCCGGTGTCGGCGTTGATGGCGATCAGACGCGCATCGCCGGTCGGCAGAAACAGGCGTTTCGTACAGGCGGTTGGCTGACTGTCCGAAGACACCGGGGTTTCGGAGTAGCCCAGGCCACGGCAGCGCTGCCAGTTGGGCGCGGTGCCTTGCGGGTCGAACTTCCAGCGCTGGGCGCCGGTGTCAGCATCCAGGGCGAAGACTTTGCCGTAGGCGGTGCAGGTGTAGACCGTGTCACCGATTTGCAGCGGGGTGTTCTGGTCTTCGGCACCGGCGCCGGTGCTTTGCGGGATGTCGCCGGTGCGGAAGGTCCAGGCGACCTGCAACTTGTCGATGTTGCCCTTGGTGATCTGATCCAGCGCAGCAAAGCGGTTGCCGGCCGTGGTGTTGCCCCAGTGGGCCCAGTCTTTCTGTTCGGTGCCTGGAGTGACCGGCGTTACCGCAGGTTCGGTAGTGGCCTTGACCACGTGGGTCGGCACGAACATGTAGGCCATCGTCGCAACGACTCCCACGCTCAGAATGCCAGCCAGACCGTAGGCACCACGCCCTCCGGTCGTGCCCGAAGCGCGGACCAGGGTCGGATAGATCAACGCCACCACCAGACCGATCACGGCGAAGGTCAGTACCCGCGAGACCAGCGGCCAGTATTCGAAACCCGCATCCCAAACGGCCCAGATCGCAGTGAGGACCAACGCCACACCATACAGCCAGGCGCCGCGCGGCTTGCGCCGGGCAATCATCAATCCGGACGCCAGCATCGCCAGGCCCATCAGCAGGAAATACCAGCTGCCACCCAACGCGATCAGATAACCACCGCCACCGGCCAGGCCGAGCCCGATCAGTGCAATCAGCACACCCAGCCCCGCCAGCAACCATTTGCTGCCGGCGGCAGCCCCAGAATTGTTCATGTCGGACATTTTCCCCATTTGTGACAAGGGCGGAATAATGTACTACCTAGTTACTTATGGCAATTTGTCGCAGGCAAAAATGTCATGAACGGTATTGAGGCTAGATCAAATTTCCGTCGCGAGCGTCCTGCAGGAACTGCCTGTAACATGCTTGCGCACTGATCCATGCCGCTGGAGATAACCCTTTGCCTGACACTCGCACGCCCGTTCTCGATGAAATCGACCGCCAATTGATTGCCGCCCTGCAGATCAACGCCCGCGAGAGCGTGGCCATGCTCGCCCGGCAACTGGGCATCGCCCGTACCACCGTCACTTCGCGCCTGGCGCGGCTGGAAAAGGCCAAGGTGATCACCGGTTACGGCGTGCGCCTCGGCCAGCGGGTGGTGGATGGCGGGTTGCAGGCATATGTGGGGATAACCGTGCAACCGCGTTCCGGCAAGGAGGTGCTGCGACGCCTGAGCGCGATGGCGCAGGTGCAGCAGTTGTGTGCGGTGAGTGGCGAATTTGATTATGTGGCGTGGTTGCGCACCGATTCGCCGGAGCAGCTGGATCAGTTGCTGGATCAGATTGGTAGTGTGGATGGGGTGGAGAAGACCACGACCTCGATCATCTTGAGTAGCAAGATTGATCGGGGGCAGCCGGTTTGAGTTTCTGCCTGTAGTTTTTTTGGCGCCTGAGCTGACGCCTTCGCGAGCAAGCTCGCTCCCACAGGGGGACAGTGTGCATCACAAGATCGTCATATTGACCAATAAAATGGCAAAATGACGACACTTTGCGTCTTATTAACGTGCTCTGTGCTCTCTAGAATGGCTGGCATCTTTTCCTATACTCAGATGCGCATTCCGCGTCGGGTCGCCAGCAAGGTCAACCATGAACAAGAACAATCGCCATCCTGCAGACGGTAAAAAGCCAGTCACCATTTTCGGCCCGGACTTTCCTTTCGCCTTCGACGACTGGATCGAACATCCGGCCGGCCTGGGCAGCATTCCCGAGCACAATCACGGTGCCGAAGTGGCGATTGTCGGCGGCGGGATCGCCGGCCTGGTGGCGGCGTATGAGCTGATGAAGCTGGGCCTGAAACCGGTCGTCTACGAAGCCTCGAAAATGGGCGGCCGCCTGCGCTCCCAGGCGTTCAACGGCGCTGAAGGCATCATTGCCGAGCTGGGTGGCATGCGTTTTCCGGTGTCGTCCACCGCGTTCTATCACTACGTCGACAAACTCGGTCTGGAAACCAAACCTTTCCCTAACCCGCTGACGCCCGCATCGGGCAGCACGGTGATCGACCTCGAAGGCCAGACCCATTACGCACAGAAGCTGTCGGATCTTCCTGCACTGTTCCAGGAAGTGGCTGACGCCTGGGCCGATGCCCTGGAAGCCGGTTCGCAGTTCGCCGATATCCAGCAAGCCATCCGCGACCGTGATGTGCCACGTCTGAAAGAGCTGTGGAACACCCTCGTGCCGCTGTGGGATGACCGCACCTTCTACGATTTCGTCGCCACCTCCAAGGCCTTCGCCAAGCTCTCGTTCCATCATCGCGAAGTGTTCGGCCAGGTCGGTTTCGGTACCGGCGGCTGGGACTCGGACTTCCCGAACTCGATGCTGGAAATCTTCCGCGTCGTCATGACCAACTGCGACGATCACCAGCACCTGGTGGTCGGCGGCGTGGAACAGGTGCCACAAGGCATCTGGCGCCATGTGCCGGAGCGTTGCGCGCACTGGCCGGCCGGCACCAGCCTCAGCTCGCTGCACAACGGCGCACCGCGTACCGGCGTGAAAAAAATTGCCCACGCGCCGAACGGCCGTTTCGCCGTCACCGACAACTGGGGCGACACCCGCGAATACGCCGCGGTGCTGACCACCTGCCAGAGCTGGCTGCTGACCACCCAGATCGAATGCGACGAAACCCTGTTCTCGCAAAAAATGTGGATGGCTTTGGACCGCACCCGCTACATGCAGTCGTCGAAAACTTTCGTGATGGTCGACCGCCCGTTCTGGAAGGACAAGGATCCGGAAACCGGCCGCGACCTGATGAGCATGACCCTCACCGACCGCCTGACCCGTGGCACCTATCTGTTCGACAACGGCGACGACAAGCCGGGGGTGATTTGCCTGTCGTACTCGTGGATGAGCGACGCGCTGAAAATGCTGCCGCAACCGGTGGAAAAACGCGTGAAGCTGGCGCTGGATGCGCTGAAGAAGATCTATCCGAAAGTCGATATCGCCGCGCGGATCATCGGCGATCCGATCACCGTTTCGTGGGAGGCCGACCCGCATTTCCTCGGCGCGTTCAAAGGGGCCCTGCCCGGCCACTACCGCTACAACCAGCGCATGTACGCGCACTTCATGCAGGACGACATGCCAGCCGAACAGCGCGGGATCTTCATCGCCGGCGACGACGTTTCGTGGACCCCGGCCTGGGTTGAGGGCGCGGTACAGACCTCGCTCAACGCGGTATGGGGCATCATGAAACACTTCGGCGGTGCAACTCACGCCGAGAATCCGGGTCCAGGAGATGTATTCAACGAGATCGGACCGATCGCCCTGCCCGAGTAAGAGGAATCCGAAATGCGCGTAGCCCTTTACCAATGTCCGCCGCTGCCCCTGGATGTCGCCGGCAACCTGCAACGCTTGCAGCAGCTTGCGCTGGAGGCAAAAGGTGCCGATCTGCTGGTGCTGCCGGAGATGTTCCTGACCGGCTACAACATCGGTGTCGATGCCGTCAGCGTGCTGGCGGAGGTGCATAACGGTGAGTCGGCGCAGCAGATTGCGCGCATTGCCAAGGCTACCGGGATCGCCATTTTGTATGGCTATCCCGAGCGCACCGAGGACGGGCAGATCTACAACGCCGTGCAGTTGATCGACGCTAACGGCGAGCGCATCTGCAACTACCGCAAGACCCATCTGTTCGGCGATCTGGATCACTCGATGTTCAGCGCAGGTTCCGACGAGTTTCCCATCGTTGAGCTCAACGGCTGGAAGCTCGGTTTCCTGATCTGCTACGACCTGGAGTTTCCGGAAAACGCCCGACGCCTGGCCCTGGCCGGTGCCGAGCTGATCCTGGTGCCGACCGCGAACATGATTCCGTTCGATTTCGTCGCCGATGTCACCGTGCGCTCCCGCGCCTTCGAAAACCAATGCTATGTGGCTTACGCCAACTACTGCGGCCATGAAGGCGACATCCATTATTGCGGCCAGAGCAGCATCGCCGCACCGGATGGCAGCCGTATCGCCCAGGCCGGGCTGGATGAAGCACTGATCGTCGGCGAGCTGGATCGGCAGTTGATGCTCGACTCCCGCGCCGCCAATCGCTACCTGATCGATCGTCGTCCCGAGCTTTACAGCGACCTGAACAAGCGCTAGTCCTAGGGGGCGTTCTCAATTAGTTTCCCCGTCGCGTTGTCGCCTTAAAGTGGGCCAGGCAAGGCGCAGGCCGCTGGGAATGGTGTTCCCTTTCCAAGGCCTGCAACGCAGCCTGGCCCGCTTTAAGGCACAACCCGAAGGGCCGGGCCTGCTGTTGTGCAGGGCCGCGTTGCTCGAAGCTTATTTGGAACAACCAAACCACGCTTCTCGCGCCTTGCCCTGCACAACAGCAGACCCGGCGCGGCGCGGAAACTAATTGAGAACGCCCCCTAATCCGCTAGCATTGGCACTTCACTGTTCTGGAAGTGCCCATGCCCGCGCTGAATCACCCTCGCCCCCCTACTGAAACCCTGGCCAATGGTCTGCGGGTGACGCTGCGTCATGCCCCGAATTTGAAGCGCTGCGCAGCAGCGTTGCGGGTGGCTGCCGGCAGCCATGATGTGCCGCTGGCCTGGCCCGGTCTGGCGCATTTTCTTGAGCATTTGTTGTTTCTGGGGACTGAGCGTTTTCCTGCGGACCAAGGGCTGATGGCCTACGTCCAGGGCCATGGCGGGCAAGTGAATGCGCGGACCAGCGAGCGCACCACCGATTACTTTTTCGAATTGCCGATCCAGGCATTTGCCGGTGGGCTGGAGCGTCTGTCAGACATGCTCGCCCATCCGCGTATGAATCCGGACGATCAACAGCGGGAACGGGAAGTGCTGCACGCGGAATTTATCGCGTGGTCGCAGGATCCGGTGGCGCAACAACAGCAGGCATTGTTCGATGGGCTTTCTGAAACTCATCCGCTGCGCGGTTTCCATGCCGGCAATCGCGACAGCCTCCCAGTGTCGCAACCCGAATTTCAACAGGCATTGCAGGATTTTTATCAGCGGTTCTATCAGACAGGACAAATGACCTTGAGCCTGGTCGGGCCGCAGAGCCTCGATGAGTTGGGGATGATGGCCAAGACATTTGGTCGTGTCCTTGGTGGGGGTGAAAAAGTCCCACAACAGTCCCCCGCGCCGCTGATGACGACTTCAGACCTAAGTTATCAACAGGCTGGCGAACGCCGGCTGGATCTGCTGTTTGCCCTCGAAGCGTTACCCGAATCCTCCACCGAAGCACTGCTGTTCCTGTGTCATTGGCTGAACACCGGGAAGCCGGGAGGATTGCTGGCGGATTTGCGTGAGCGTGGATTGGCCGAAAAACTGAAGGCCGAGTCGCTGTATCAATTCGCCGGGCAAGCCTTGCTGCACTTCGAGCTCACATTGCCCGCCAATTCTCCGGTAACCGGGATTCGCGAACGCCTGATGGACTGGCTCGGTTTCTTTGCCGGGCAAGACTGGAACCGATTGCGCGAAGAGTACGCCACCCTGCTCCAGCGCCAGCAGCAAGTCAGCAGTGCCTTGCAACTGTCTCGACTGGACAGCGAACAACGCGAAGTCGGGTTAACCGAGCAGGGCGTTTCAGCCCTCAAGCAAATCCTCCAACAAATCGGCGCTGTGGATAACTTCAGCGGCCCATGGCAATTGCCGACTCCCAACCCTTTTCTGCGCGCCGAAGCACCGGCATCGAACGCCGGACTGATTCGTGGCCAAACCAGCGCCCACCGTGGCCTGCGCACGTTTGCCCAGGATCGCTCGCGCAGCCGTCGTGAACGCTCGCCGATGCAGTTCAGCCAGGCATGGCCGGACAACGGTGCTGAAGGTGCGATTTATCTGCGCTGGCGTCTGGGCTCGGCTCCCGGCAGCCACCTTCAATCACGGCTGGAAAACCACCTGCAACCATTACGCGAAGACGCGCGTCAGGCCGGTGTGGATTTTTCCTTCAGTGCGTCGGGCAACGAATGGCTGCTCAAACTGAACGGGCTACAGGAGTCGATGCCCTGCGTCCTGGAACATGTGCTGAAAGAACTGACAAAACCCGATGCCGCTGTCTCACAAGCCGAATCGACCAGCGTTGCGTTGATACCGATTCGACAACTGCTCAAGGCATTGCCCGATCACTGCCTCGGGCACACCGCGAACTCGGACGACATGCAGCCACTCTGGTCGAGTGCGCGCTGGGATGGGCTGGCCATCGGGTTATCGACTCAGACTCAAGCGGCCATGGGCCTGGCCTTGAGCCGCATACCCGGCACGCCGGACAATCAACTGACGCCGCCCTCTTCGATCCTTGCACAGCATCTGTGGAGCACTGTCGATACCGCCTCCAGCGAGCACGCGTTGCTGCTGTTCTGTCCGACAGCCACCCAGGAAATGGCCGACGAAGCCGCGTGGCGTTTGCTCGCGCATGTCTGCCAGACACCGTTCTACCAACGACTGCGGGTGGAGCTGCAACTCGGCTATGCGGTGTTCAGCGCCCTGCGCCAGATTCACGGGCAAACCGGGTTGCTGTTCGGCGTGCAATCGCCAAGCGTTGCGCCGGTGGAGTTGCTGCAACACATCGAGCAATTCCTGAATCGATTGCCGGAGCTGATCCACTCGCTCGACGACACCACCTTCAACGCTCAACGCCAGGCCCTGGCGGATCAGTTTTCCAGCGCTGCGCTCACCACGGGTCAAGCGGCCGAATTGCTCTGGCAGGGCAAGCTGGCCGGCCGCTCGTCGGATTATCTGACGCAATTGCCCGAGGCCATTGTGCGCATTGACCGGACCGCTTTACTGGCTGCGGCCCGACGCCTGAATCAGGCCGAAGGCGGCTGGCTGTGCCTTGCCAACAGCGCTGCACCAGACGCGCCATGGCAAGCGGCAAAATGATCTTTACCGGGGCTGCAAGGAGCTTTCTCAAAGTTTCACGGGCAATTTCTTTGAAATTTTGAGTAACATCGCAACCTAACTATTTGGAACATCTCTGACTTGAGGTGGACTATACCTATAGATAGCGCTATCCCACCCTACCTGAAGGAGTTCAATTTATGGCCTGGACCAAACCTGCCTACACCGACCTGCGTATTGGCTTTGAAGTCACCATGTACTTCGCAAGCCGCTAATCTCAGCTTTGACAGAGATGCAGCACAACGCCTCGGTTATCCGAGGCGTTTTATTTTCAGCGTTGAAATGATGGAGCGTCCATGTTTGTCCAGATTCTAGGTTCCGCTGCCGGCGGAGGCTTCCCCCAGTGGAACTGCAACTGCGTGAACTGCGCGGGCTTTCGCAGCGGCAGCCTGCAGGCCAAGGCGCGGACGCAATCGTCCATCGCGATTTCCGATGACGGCGTGAACTGGGTGCTGTGCAACACCTCCCCGGACATCCGCGCCCAACTCCAGGGCTTCGCCCCGATGCAGCCGGGCCGCGCCCTGCGCGATACCGGGATCGGCGCGATCATCCTGATGGACAGCCAGATCGACCACACCACCGGCCTGCTCATGCTGCGTGAGGGCTGCCCGCATCAGGTCTGGTGCACCGACATGGTCCATGAAGACCTGAGCACCGGTTTTCCGCTGTTCACCATGCTGAACCATTGGAATGGCGGGCTGACCTGGAATCGCATCGAGCTCGACCAGAGCTTCAGCGTACCGGCCTGCCCGAACCTGCGCTTCACCCCGCTGCCACTGCGCAGTGCTGCGCCGCCCTACTCACCGCATCGCTTCGACCCGCATCCGGGCGACAACATCGGCCTGATCGTCGAAGACCTCAACACCGGTGGCAAACTGTTCTACGCACCGGGCTTGGGCAAGGTTGATGCGCCGTTGCTGGAAATCATGGCCGGCAGCGATTGCCTGTTGGTCGACGGCACGCTGTGGGATGACAATGAAATGCAGCGTCGTGGCGTGGGTACCCGCACCGGTCGGGAGATGGGCCATCTGGCACAAAACGGCCCCGGCGGCATGCTCGAAGTGCTTGAACAACTGCCCAAGCAACGCAAAGTGCTTATCCACATCAACAATACCAACCCGATTCTTGATGAGGATTCGCTGGAGCGCGCAGAGCTGGATCGGCGCCAGGTTGAAGTGGCGTATGACGGCATGAGTATTGTGTTGTAGCTGAGGGCCCCTTCGCGGGCAAGCCCGCGAAAGCGTCCGACCAGACACCCAAGATTTCAACGGTTGCACACCGGAGAACCGCAATGACCGACACCCCAATGTCCCCCGCCGAATTCGAAGCGGCCCTGCGCGCCAAGGGCGCCTATTACCACATCCATCACCCCTATCACGTGGCGATGTACGAAGGCCGGGCCACTCGCGAACAGATCCAGGGCTGGGTCGCCAACCGTTTCTACTATCAAGTGAACATTCCCCTGAAGGACGCGGCGATCCTCGCTAACTGCCCTGACCGCGAGATCCGCCGCGAATGGATTCAGCGCCTGCTCGACCACGACGGTGCGCCCGGTGAAGACGGCGGCATCGAAGCCTGGCTGCGCCTGGGCCAGGCCGTGGGCCTCGACCCGGACCAGCTGCGCTCCCAGGAGCTGGTGCTGCCCGGCGTACGCTTCGCCGTGGACGCCTATGTCAATTTCGCCCGCCGCGCCAGTTGGCAGGAAGCCGCGAGCAGCTCGCTGACCGAGCTGTTCGCCCCGCAGATCCACCAGTCGCGCCTGGACAGTTGGACCCAGCATTACCCGTGGATCGACCCGGCCGGCTACGAGTATTTCCGCACGCGCCTGGGCCAGGCCCGGCGTGATGTCGAGCATGGTCTGGCGATCACGCTGCAGCACTACACCACCCGTGAAGGCCAGGAGCGCATGCTGGAAATTCTCCAGTTCAAACTGGACATTCTTTGGAGCATGCTCGATGCCATGAGCATGGCCTACGAACTGAAACGCCCGCCGTATCACAGCGTGACCGGGGAACGGGTCTGGCACAAAGGAATCACCTTATGAGTTTCGATCGCAGCAAGACCCCGACCTGGCGCCCCGGCTACCGCTTCCAGTACGAACCGGCGCAAAAAGGCCATGTGCTGCTGTACCCGGAAGGCATGATCAAGCTCAATGAAAGCGCCGCGTTGATTGGCGGTTTGATTGACGGTGAACGGGATGTCGCGGCCATCATCAATGAGCTCGACCGACAGTTCCCCGGCGTGCCCGAGCTCGGTGACGACATCGAGCAATTCATGGAGGTTGCCCGTGCGCAGCACTGGATCGAACTTGCCTGATTCATCGGTGCAAGTACCACCCAAACCCGAGATCGGCCTGCCGCTGTGGCTGCTCGCCGAGCTGACCTATCGCTGCCCGCTGCAATGCCCATACTGCTCCAATCCGCTGGATTTCGCCGAGCAAGGCAAAGAGCTGAGTACCGAACAGTGGCTCAAAGTGTTTCGCGAAGCGCGGGAAATGGGCGCCGCGCAACTGGGCTTTTCCGGTGGCGAACCGCTGGTGCGCCAGGACCTCGCCGAGCTGATTGCCGAAGCCCGCAAACTGGGTTTCTACACCAACCTGATCACCTCCGGCATCGGCCTGACCGAGCAGAAAATCAGCGATTTCAAGAAGGCCGGACTCGATCACATCCAGATCAGTTTCCAGGCCAGCGACGAGCAGGTGAACAATCTGCTGGCCGGCTCGAAAAAGGCCTTCGCGCAGAAACTGGAAATGGCCCGGGCGGTCAAGGCCCACGGTTATCCGATGGTGCTGAACTTCGTCACCCATCGGCACAATATCGACCAGATCGACCGCATCATCGAGCTGTGCATCGCCCTGGAAGCGGACTTTGTCGAACTCGCCACGTGCCAGTTCTACGGCTGGGCGCAACTCAATCGCGTTGGGTTATTGCCGACCAAAGAGCAGCTGGTGCGCGCCGAACGCATCACCAACGAATACCGCGCCAAACTGGAAGCCGAAGGGCATCCGTGCAAGCTGATTTTTGTCACGCCGGACTATTACGAAGAACGCCCGAAAGCCTGCATGAATGGCTGGGGCAGTATTTTTCTGACGGTCACGCCAGACGGAACCGCCCTGCCCTGTCACGGTGCCCGACAGATGCCGGTGCAGTTTCCCAACGTGCGCGATCACAGCATGCAGCACATCTGGTACGACTCGTTCGGCTTCAACCGCTTTCGCGGTTATGACTGGATGCCCGAACCGTGCCGCTCCTGTGACGAGAAAGAAAAAGACTTCGGCGGCTGCCGCTGCCAGGCGTTCATGCTCACCGGTGATGCCAGCAACGCCGACCCGGTGTGCAGCAAGTCGCCACAACACGGCGTGATCCTCAAGGCCCGCGAAGAAGCCGAGAACGCCACTCAGACCATCGACCAACTGGCCTTTCGCAATGAACGAAACTCACGCCTCATCGCCAAAAGCTGAACCATTCAGCGCTGCCAAAGCCGTGGCCGCCGGTATCGACTTTGCCGAACTGCAAGTCGGGCGGCAGGGCCTGTTCTGGAACGAGTACCGCCCCGAAGACGCGGCCTGCCGGATCTGGCGTTGGCGCGACGGTGCAGCGAAATGTCTGACGCCACCGGGGTTCAGCGTGCGCAGTCGGGTGTACGAATATGGCGGTGGCGCGTTTTGTCTGACGGACGACGGCCTCGTTTTCGTCAACGAGGCCGACCAGCAGTTGTATCGGCAATCACCGCAACACGAAGCGCCCGAAAGGCTGACGTCCGGGGCGTGCCGTTATGGCGATTTACAGTTCGCCAACGGCCAGGTGCTGGCGGTCGAGGAGCATCGCGACCAACACCGACTGGTGGCAATCGATCTGTTCGATGGCGCACGTCACCTGCTGGCCGAAGGTGCTGATTTCTACGCGGCGCCGACACTGAGCCCTGATGCCCGGCGTCTGGCCTGGATCGAGTGGAGTCGCCCGGATCAGCCATGGACAGCGACCCGCTTGATGGTTGCCGAACGCCTCGCCACTGGCGGGTTTGCCGAGGCTCGTTGTGTGGCGGGCGACGGCGTTCAAGAGTCTGTGCAACAACCGCGGTTTGATGCCGGCGGTCGCTTGTATTGCCTGACGGATCGCGCAGGTTACTGGCAACCATGGGCGGAATCTGAAAATGGCTTGAGCCCATTGCCAAGTGCCAGCGCCGACCATGGCCCCGCGCCCTGGCAACTTGGCGGCAGCACCTGGTTGCCGCTGAGCGACGACAGTTATCTGGCCAGTTGGACCGAGGGCGGGTTTGGCCGATTGGGCATAGGCGGCGATTCCAGCGCCGACTTCACCGGCGACTACAGCCGCTTCCGCCATCTCGCCGTGGATGAGCAGTTCATCTATTGCATCGCGGCGTCGCCCGTCAGCTCAACCGCCGTCATCGCCATCGACCGCCAGAGCCGGCAAGTGCAAGTACTGGCCGGCGGTATCGCACCGCTTGCTCCCGAACAAATCAGCCACCCGCAAACCTTGTGCTACCCAAGTGGCTCAGGCGAAGCACACGGCTTCTTCTACCCGGCGATGACCGGTGAGGCGAAACCGCCATTGGTGGTGTTCATCCATGGCGGCCCGACCTCGGCGTGCTACCCGATGCTCGATCCGCGTATCCAGTACTGGGCACAGCGGGGCTTCGCCGTGGCCGACCTCAACTATCGCGGCAGCAGCGGTTATGGCCGGGCCTATCGCCAGGCTCTGTACCTGAGTTGGGGCGACGTGGATGTGCAAGACGCCTGCGCCGTGGTCAGTTACCTCAACGACCGCGGCCTGATCGACGGCAACAAGGCGTTCATTCGTGGCGGCAGCGCCGGAGGCTACACCACCCTTTGCGCCCTGGCCTTTCACAACGTGTTCCGTGCCGGCGCCAGCCTGTATGGGGTCAGCGACCCGGTGGCGCTGGGGCGCGCGACCCACAAATTCGAAAGCGACTATCTGGATTGGCTGATCGGCGATCCGCAACTGGATGCCGAACGCTACGCCGCCCGCACGCCGCTGCTGCATGCCGGCAACATCCGCGTGCCGATGATCTTCTTTCAAGGAGAACTGGATGCCGTGGTCGTCCCGCAGCAGACCCGCGACATGGTCACGGCGCTGCAAGACAACGGCATCCTGGTCGAAGCGCATTACTACGCGGACGAACGTCATGGCTTTCGCAAGGCCGGCAATCAGGCCCATGCGCTGGAGCAGGAGTGGTTGTTTTATCGGCGGGTGATGGATTCAGTGGACTGAAGCCTGCGCTTAATGCCGAAACGGTGGTGTCCCTTTCGCGGGCAAGTCGGATCGCCGCACCGCCGCTCCCACAGGTTCTGTAGCGCGCACAAATCCTGTGGGAGCGGGCTTGCTCGCGAAGGCGGTCTACCTGCCGACACTCAGCTCAGCGCTTGGCGATGATGTACACCGCATGCACGATCCCCGGAATGTAACCGCACAACGTCAGCAGAATATTCAGCCAGAACGCCCCGCCGAATCCTACTTGCAGAAACACACCCAGTGGCGGCAACAGGATGGCGATGATGATGCGAATAAAGTCCATGGGACAGCTCCTGATTGGGGTGGACTCGTTCGAGCCCTACAGCTAATCGACCTGTGCCGTTTGTCAGGGTTCAGTCCCTCTATTCCCAAGCTCCGCCCCTTCGTTGAGTTTCGCAGACAAAAAAACGCCCCACGCCAAAAGTGCCAGGCGTGGGGCGTGCGTATTACCGCGAGACGGTTCTGGAATGTGTGCAGGGCGCGTCTGATCAGACGGCAATCCCTTTGCGGCACTGCAATTGCGCGGTGCGTACTCGGGAGAAGGCCCGCGCCAGGCGCAGGAGCATTTCATCGATGTTAGCGTTGCTGACATTAAGCGCAGGGGTAAAGCGCAGGCAGTCGGGTTGCGGGGCATTGAGCAGCAGGCCTTCGTACAGCGCGGCCTTGACCACCGCGTCAGCGGAGTCGTCCGACAGCGTCAGCCCCCAAAGCAGCCCTTGTCCGCGCAACTCGCCGTGATCGTAACGATGGGCCAGACGCTCCAACCCTTCACGCAGGTGCTGACCGGTTTGTGCGACGTGCTTGAGGAAAGCCTTGTCCTGCACCGTATCGAGTACCGAGAGTCCCGCCGCGGTTATCAACGCATTACCGTGATGAGTGCCTGTCACCTCGCCAATGTCGAAACAGCAAGCCTTGCCCCGCGCCAGCAGCGCGGCCAATGGCACACCGCCGCCCAAGCCTTTGCCGAGTACGACGATATCCGCCGTGACGCCGCAGGACTGTTCCGCGAGCAAGGTGCCACAACGGCCGATGCCGGTTTGCACTTCGTCAAGGATCAGCAAAATGCCGAGTTCTCGGCACAGGCATTCGACGCCCTTTAGGTAGTGCGCGGTGGCCGGGATCACGCCGGCTTCGCTCTGGATCGGCTCGAGCATGATCGCTACGGTCCGTTCATCCACGGCCGCATGTAACGCTGGCAGGTCATTGAACGGAACACGACTGAAGCCTGGCAGTTGCGGCTCGAAACGGTTGACCAATGTCGAACTGTCCGACGCTGAAATCGTCGCCAGGCTCCGGCCATGGCATCCGTTGTTGGCCACAATGATTCGCGACGCACCGCCGCGATGCTGTTGACCCCATTTGCGCGCCAGTTTGATCGCCGCCTCGCAGGCTTCGCTGCCGGTATTGAGCAGGTAGGCCTGATCACTGCCGGTGCTGGCACACAGATGTTCGGCGAGGCTGAGCATGCCGCGGTTATGCAGGCCGAAGCCCGGATTGATCAGCGACTGAGCCTGGGCAGTGATTGCGTTGATAAGTACCGAAGGGCTATGACCGAGACTGTTGGCCCCGCCGCCCTGGGAAAAATCCAGGTACGCACGGTCATCGCTGTCCCACAACCATGAACCCTGGCCACGCACAAACACTTGCTTCGGCCGCTCGACACTGGGCATCAAGTACTCGCTGGAAAGATTAACGCCTTGGGATGGCAGGGAGGCGTTCATGACCAGATCATCAAGACTGGGAGGACTACGGCGCAGACTGAACAGGTTCATCTGAAAAAAAACCTTTTGAGGTTTTTTGCCTTACCTATGTAAACACCATCGAAGCAAAGGGTATTCATCGCGCTCTGTGGCCCTGTAAGCCCTGTGAATACGGTTAGACTAGGCTCAGGCGAGGCATTCAGCCATTTCGATTTCCCAGCATTTTCGATAAGTAATACTTATGGATTTCAAGCAACTGCGTTATTTCGTCGCGGTCTATGAAGAAGGCCACGTGGGCCGGGCCGCCGAGCGCCTGTCCATCTCCCAGCCGGCGCTGTCCCAGCAAATCCGCCATCTCGAACAAAACCTCGATGTGAGCCTGTTCGAGCGCAGCAGCAAACGCCTGTTGCCGACCCTCGCGGCCCACACGCTGTACAACCACGCCCTGCCTTTGCTCGATGGCCTGCAACGGGCACGGGAAGCGCTCGGCAACTTCAAGGGTCAGGCGCTGCGCACCCTGGCCATTGGTGTATTGCAGACCGTGCATACCAGCCTCGTTCCGCAAATGCTCGAGCGGGTGCGCAAGGCGCAGCCGCATCTAGTGGTGCAGATCTACGAACTGACCGGCCTGGAAATCGAGCGGCGACTGCTCAACGGTTCTCTGGACATCGGCATCGGCTACCTGCCGCCCCGCCAGCCTGGCTTACATGGCGTGATGCTGTACGAAGATGAACTGACCCTGGTCATCCCGGCGGAGCATCCGCTGCGTGAATTCAAGAAAGTGTCCATGAGTCAGGCCGCCGAACTGCCGATGTTGCTGCTGGGCGAGGAATTTCAGATCAGGCAGATCTGGCAGGCACAGCTGACAAGCCTCGGACGTCGCCCACAGGTGCAAGCCGAACTGAACAACATGGCCGGCATCCTCGACAGCCTGCCGCACACGCGCCTGGCGACGGTGCTGCCCGGACGCTCGCAAAAGACCCATGGCAACCACGAACTGCTGTGGAAACCCCTGAGCGAACCACGAGTGCCGCTGAAAGTCGGTTTGGTGTGTCGGGATGTGCAACGGCAGCAGGCCTCGCTGGCCTTGCTGCGGACATTGCTGGAAGAGGTGATAAACGGCCCGGATGGGCGCTTGAACAGCGCGCAGGCTCTGGATGGGACAAGCTGAAAACTTTTCTTCAGGCAAAAGAAAACCCCGCCGAAGCGGGGCTTTGCAGACTGTTTCCCTGACATCCATTTCACTCCACCGTCCTGGCAGAATCCTACGTGTCCCTGTTGTTGCTTTGCGCTTCCTGCGCTACGTCCATGAGAAGTAGATTAGCCGTGGATCCAATTTGCATCTATGGGAGAACAGCAGCACGTTATGTAAGAGAATGCTTACACAACATTACTTCATCAGAATTGTCCTGCATCCAGCAGGAACAACGATTCGCTACCGGCCTTCACCGACGCGCTCAACGAGTGGATGCGCGGCAGCAGGCGGGCAAAATAGAACCGCGCCGTGCCCAGTTTGCTGGCATAGAAATCGTCTTGCGCTTCCTTGCCGAAAGCAGCCTTGGCCATCAGGGCCCACATGTAGGCGTACGCCACGTAACCGAACACCTGCAGATACTCGACCGACGCCGCGCCGATTTCGTTCGGATTGCTCTTCGCTCGGTCAAGCAACCACGCGGTCAGTTCATCGAGGGTGGTCACCGCGTCGTTCAGCGGCTTGGTGAACTCGGCGAGGTCCGCGCCGGCGGTCGCCGTGAAGTGGCGAATCTCGTCGGCGAACAGGTTGTAGAACGCCCCGCCGCTACCCACGATCTTGCGCCCGACCAGGTCCAGCGCCTGAATGCCGTTGGTGCCTTCGTAGATCTGGGTGATGCGCACGTCACGCACCAGTTGCTCCTGGCCCCATTCACGGATGTAACCGTGGCCGCCAAAGACTTGCTGGCCGTGTACGGTGGTTTCCAGGCCGAGGTCGGTCAGGAACGCCTTGGCCACCGGGGTCAGCAACGCCACCAGGTCTTCCGCACGCTTGCGGGTGGTTGCATCTTCGCTGAACTTGGCGGTGTCCAGTTGCATCGCCACGTAGGTGGAGAACGCACGGCCACCTTCGTTCGAGGCTTTCATGGTCAGCAGCATGCGACGCACGTCCGGGTGGACGATGATCGGGTCAGCCACTTTGTCCTTGTTCTGCGCGCCGGTTGGCGCACGGCTTTGCAGACGGTCGCGGGCGTATTCCACGGCGTTCTGGTACGAGCGCTCGCCAGTGGCCAGGCCCTGGATACCGACGCCCAGACGCTCGTAGTTCATCATGGTGAACATCGCCGCCAGGCCCTTGTTCGGCTCACCGACCAGGTAACCCACGGCTTCATCGAAGTTCATCACGCAGGTCGCGGACGCCTGGATGCCCATCTTGTGCTCGATCGAACCGCAGTTCGCCGGGTTGCGCGTGCCCAGGCTGCCATCGGCATTGACCATGAACTTGGGCACCAGGAACAGCGAAATGCCTTTCGGCCCCGCCGGTGCATCCGGCAGCTTGGCCAGCACCAGGTGGATAATGTTTTCGGTCAGGTCGTGTTCGCCACCGGTGATGAAGATCTTGGTGCCGCTGACCTTGTAGGAACCGTCGGCCTGAGGCTCGGCCTTGGTACGGATGATCCCCAGGTCTGTACCGGCGTGTGGCTCGGTCAGGCACATGGAACCGGCCCAGATACCGGCGTACATGTTCGGCAGGTACGCGGCTTTCAGCTCTTCGCTGGCGTGGGCATTGATCGACAGGCAAGCGCCGGCGGTCAGCATCGGGTACAAGCCGAACGACAGGCTGGCGGAGTTGACCATTTCTTCGACTTGGGCCGAAACGGCTTTGGGCATGCCCATGCCGCCGTAGGACGGATCGCCACCGACACCGACCCAGCCGCCTTCAGCGTAAGTCTGATAGGCCTGTGGGAAACCTGCCGGCGTGGTGACGGCACCGTCCGCCCAATGGCAACCTTCTTCGTCAGCGGCACGGCTCAGCGGTGCGATGCTTTTGCTGGTGACTTTGCCGGCTTCTTCCAGGATGGCTTCGACCGTTTCTGCATCCACAGTCTCGGCCAGTGCAGGCAATTCGGCCCAGAGTTTGGCGACCTCGAAAACTTCATTGAGGACGAAGCGCATATCGCGCAGGGGCGCTTTGTAGTCAGCCATGGCAAACCTCGCAAGATCTATACAGGTGATTCACAGGAAGAGTGTTTTCGTTGGGTCGGAGTGTAACCCAACAACTTTTGCGACACATAGGGTCAACTCATGACCATTTTGTTATTTTTAGTCACCGACAAAAAAGCCCGCGCAAGGCGAGCTTCTTTGTAACGGATTTATATGACTAAAGCGCAAACAACTCCGCCGGCAGTTGCATCAGGCAATCGCTCCCGGCTTCGATGGCCGCCCGATGTGCAGCTGTACGTGGCAACAGACGCTTGAAGTAAAACTCGTTGGTCGCCAATTTACCCCGGCAGAAGTCGACATCACCGCTGCCCGCATCGAGCTGCGCCTGAGCCACCAGCGCCATGCGCAACCACAGGTAGCCAAGGATGATGTAACCGCTGTACATCAGGTAATCCACCGACGCGGCACCGACTTCGTCCGGGTTTTTCATCGCTGCCATACCGACCTTGGTAGTCAGCTCACCCCACTGCTGGTTCAGTTGATTGAGCTGCGCCACATACCCGGCCAGTTGTGGATGCTCGGCGTTCGCCGCGCAGAACTTGTGAACGATTTTGGTGAAGCCGCGCAGCAGCTTGCCCTGACTGCCGAGTACCTTGCGCCCGAGCAGGTCCAGCGCCTGAATGCCGTTGGTGCCCTCATAGATCGGCGCGATCCGGCAGTCGCGTACCAGTTGCTCCATTCCCCATTCGCGAATGAACCCGTGGCCGCCAAACACCTGCATGCCATGGTTGGTCACTTCCAGCCCGGTGTCGGTCATGAAGGCTTTGCAGATCGGTGTGAGGAACGCCAACAGGTCTTCGGCGTCCTGGCGCGCCGTTTCATCCGGGCTCAGGTGTGCAACGTCGAGCAACTGTGCGGTGAAGTAGGTCAGCGCGCGGTTGCCTTCGTTGAAGGCTTTCATGGTCAGCAACATCCGCCGCACATCAGGGTGCACGATGATCGGGTCGGCAGCTTTTTCCGGCGCTTTCGGGCCCGTCAGCGAGCGCATCTGCAAACGGTCATTGGCGTATTTGATCGCGCCCTGGAAGCTCGCCTCCCCCAGACACAGCCCTTGCATGCCGGTGCCCAGCCGCGCGTGGTTCATCATGGTGAACATGCAGTTGAGGCCCTTGTTCGGCTCGCCGATCAGGAAGCCCTTGGCCCCGTCGAAATTCAGTACGCAGGTGGCCGAGGCCTTGATGCCCATTTTGTGTTCGATCGAGCTGCAGGACACGCCGTTGCGCTCGCCCGCTTCGCCCGTCGCATCGGGCAGGAACTTGGGCACGATGAACAGCGAAATGCCCTTGGTCCCGGCCGGTGCGTCCGGCAATTTGGCCAGCACCAGGTGAATGATGTTGGCGCTCATGTCGTGCTCGCCAGCGGAGATGAAGATCTTGCTGCCGGAGATCGCATAGCTGCCATCGGCCGCAGGGACGGCGCGGGTCTTGATGATGCCCAGGTCGGTGCCGCAATGGGCTTCGGTCAGGCACATGGTGCCGGTCCATTGGCCAGCGGTGAGCTTCTTCAAATAGGTCTGCTTTTGCGCCTCGGTGCCATGGGCGTGGATCGCCGACATCGCACCGTGGGTCAGGCCGGGGTACATGCCCCATGAGGTGTTGCTGGAACCCACCATCTCGCTGATCACCAGGCCCAGAGAGATCGGCAACCCTTGACCGCCGTAAAGCGGATCCGCCGCCAAGCCATGCCAGCCAGCTTCGACATATTGGGCGAATGCCTGCTTGAAACCCGCGGGGGTGGTGACCACGCCATTATCGAAATGGCAGCCTTCTTCATCGCCACTGCGGTTGAGCGGCGACAGCACGTTTTCGCAGAACTTCGCCCCTTCTTCGAGGATCGCATTGACCATGTCCGGGCTGGCATCGGCGGCCCCCAGCGCAGCGTAGTTGCTGTGAAAGTCGAAGACGTGGTCGATCAGAAAGCGCATGTCGCGCAAGGGAGCTTTGTACTCGGGCATGGTCATTCTCCGTCGGCAGATTTCTCCAACCTACTGCTGCCGACCACGCCTCACAATCACTTTGCGCTCGCTGAATGCGCCATCATCACTCAACCGTAGCGGCGTCCATGCGCACGGCGCCACGGCGGTTCTGCCCGAACGCCATCACACAGTTGCGCCCGGCGCCCTTGGCGCTGTAGAGCGCCTGGTCAGCAGACTTGAGCACCTCTTCGGTGGTGCGTTGATCGATCCGTTCGGCAACGCCGATACTGACTGTCACCGATACACTCGACGCACCAGAACCGGCACGCCGCTGGCGCCCCTGATTATCGTCCTGCGGGCGATTTTCCTGGTTTCGCAATTGAATGTTGTAAGTGGCGATGGACTCGCGGATCACTTCCAGGTGCGGCATGCATTCTTCGAGGGTCTTGCCTGCAAACACCAGGGCAAATTCCTCGCCGCCATAGCGATACGCCTTACCGCCACCGCCGATTTTCGACAGCTTGCTGGCCACCAGCCGTAGCACCTGGTCACCGACGTCGTGGCCGTGGGTGTCGTTGAATTTCTTGAAGTGGTCGACGTCGCTCATGGCCAACACGTAGTTGCGCCCCAACCGTTGCATGCGTTCATTCAGCGCACGACGGCCCGGCAGTCCGGTCAGTTCGTCGCGGAAGGCCATTTGATAGGCTTCGTGGGCAACGGCGGCGGCGATCATCAGCATCACCTGGCTGCACATGATGTTCAGCGTGAACGGCAGGATGAAAGTTTTCGGCAACATCCAGAACAACCCGAGCAGCCCCACCAATTGCGCAGCATGCAGCGGTCGCGGGTTGCGCCAGTATTGCCAGGCCAGCAGCAGGAACGCAGCCATGAACACCGGATAGGACAACTGGATCAGGCTCATCCAGGCGCCATGCAAGGCAGGCCAGCGAATCTCCGACAGCCAGATCAGCAGCGCATGTGGATAACTTTGCTCAAGCCCCAGCGCCACGCTGCCGACCGCGAGCAAGACCGCGAAGCGCGCCACCATGTCCTGGAACAGATGGGTGCGCTCCTGCCACGCCGCGAACACGCCAAACAGCAGCGGCAGCAGCAGGCAACACAAATGAAAGACCACGGCGGCATCGTCACGCACCTTGCCGTTGTCGCGGTAATAGTCGATCTGGGTGTCGAGCAGGAAGTAGGCGATGTACACCGTGACCATCAGAAACAGTTCACGCTGGCGTCGGTACACCGCGCAATAGGCGCCACCGAGCAACAACACCAGGGTGGGCAGCACGTTGAACAGCGACGTGAAGAAGACGTTCAGATCCTTGATGTATGCAGCCGCAAGCCCCGCCAACAACAGCAGTAATGACGGCAGGAAATGGCTGAAACGCAAAGCGGAAGAACGCAGCAAGGGTAAAGCTCCGACCCGTCAGTTCAATAGATGGCAATGTGCCAACTACTGTAACGGCAGAAAGTCCGAGTTGCTGAGTGAATTACTGAGGTATTTTTCAAAGGGCGTTACAAACATTTTTCCACCGGCAACCTTAAAGCAAAAAAAGCCGCTGTCCCCGAAGGAGCAGCGGCTTTTTCAAGTGCTTCGTTAAGGCTTAGTAGCCCAGGTCGAAGTTCTCTTCTTTCATGTCCATCAGGTTGTTGGCGCCCGACAGCATGGTTGCGACGTGAGTACGAGTACGCGGCAGGATGCGCTGGAAGTAGAAACGCGCAGTCTGCAGCTTGGCGGTGTAGAACGCCTCTTCGGAAGTGCCGGCAGCCAGTTTCTCGGCAGCCAGGCGCGCCATGTCAGCCCAGAAGTAGGCCAGGCAGGCGTAACCGGAGTACATCAGGTAGTCCACGGAGGCCGCGCCGACTTCTTCGCGATCTTTCATGGCGGCCATACCGACCTTCATGGTCAGCTCGCCCCATTCCTTGTTCAGTGCAGCCAGCGGAGCGACGAACTCTTGGACCGCTTCGTTGCCTTCGTTGGTCTGGCAGAACTTGTGGACGATCTTGGTGAAGCCCTTCAGAGCCTCGCCTTGGGTCATCAGCACTTTACGGCCCAGCAGGTCGAGTGCCTGGATACCGGTGGTGCCTTCGTACAGCATCGAGATGCGGCTGTCGCGGACGTTCTGCTCCATGCCCCACTCGGCGATGAAGCCGTGGCCGCCGTAGATCTGCACG
This sequence comes from Pseudomonas sp. P4_B4, assembly GCF_056402255.1. Taxonomy (NCBI): domain Bacteria; kingdom Pseudomonadati; phylum Pseudomonadota; class Gammaproteobacteria; order Pseudomonadales; family Pseudomonadaceae; genus Pseudomonas; species Pseudomonas sp. P4_B4. The sequence continues at coordinate 5,459 of NZ_JBFUHS010000019.1, read as the reverse complement.
CCATGGTTGGCCGATTCAAAACCGACTTCGGTCATGAAGGCCTTGGCGATTGGCGTCATGAAAGCAAGCAATGCGTCGGCGTTCTTCTTCGCCTCGGAGTCCACGCCGTACTTGACGATGTCGACCTGCTTGGCGGTGAAGTAAACCATCGCACGGTTGCCTTCGGCGAATGCCTTCATGGTCAACAGCATGCGGCGTACGTCAGGGTGCACGATGATCGGGTCAGCGGCTTTGTCCGGTGCTTTCGGGCCAGTCAGCGAGCGCATTTGCAGACGGTCGCGAGCGTATTTCAGGCCGCCCTGGAAACCGACTTCAGCGTGGGCCAGGCCTTGCAGCGCGGTACCCAGACGTGCGGTGTTCATGAAGGTGAACATGCAGTTCAGGCCTTTGTTCGCCGGGCCGATCAGGAAACCGGTAGCGCCGTCGAAGTTCATCACGCAGGTAGCGTTGCCGTGGATGCCCATCTTGTGTTCCAGGGAACCGCAAGACACGGCGTTACGCGCGCCAACCGAACCATCAGCGTTCGGCATGAACTTCGGCACGATGAACAGGGAGATGCCTTTAGTGCCAGCCGGTGCATCCGGCAGGCGGGCCAGTACGATGTGGACGATGTTGTCGGCCATGTCGTGTTCACCGGCCGAGATGAAGATCTTTGTGCCGGAGACTTTGTAGGAACCGTCGGCCTGAGGCTCGGCCTTGGTGCGCAGCATGCCAAGGTCGGTGCCACAGTGCGGTTCGGTCAGGCACATGGTGCCGGTCCACTCGCCGGAAACCAGCTTGGTCAGGTAAGCCTCTTGCTGCTCAGGGGTGCCATGCTCGGAGATGGTGTTCATCGCACCGTGCGACAGGCCTGGGTACATGCCCCACGACCAGTTGGACTCGCCAACCATTTCGCTGATGGCCAGACCCAGGGACTCCGGCAGGCCTTGGCCACCGTGCTCTACGTCGTGAGCCAGGCTTGGCCAGCCGCCTTCAACGAATTGCTTGTAGGCTTCCTTGAAGCCAGTCGGGGTCTTGACGCCGGACTCGCTCCAGGTGCAACCCTCGATGTCGCCCACGCGGTTCAGCGGAGCCAGTACCTGCTCACAAAACTTGGCGCCTTCCTCAAGAATGGCGTCAACCATGTCCGGAGTTGCGTCGGCACAAGCCGGAAGGCTCTGATAGTGCGCTTCGTAGCCGAGCAGTTCGTCACGAACGAAGCGAATATCACGCAAGGGGGCCTTGTAGTCAGGCATAGCGATAAACCTCTGCTGATGTAACCGGGAATGAACGACCGCGTTGATTTGTTGTTGCGATCAAACAGTTGTTTGAAACATACGTTTACGCCGAAATCTTGTCAAGCGTCGATCTTTTGCCGTTCGTCATCGCAGGCTTGGACACACAGGCACACGGCAACGCAGCCGCGCTTTCAAAGCAGCCCGCCACACTGAAAAGATTAGTTGAGCAAGAAAGACTTACGCAGAAAAACGCCGCGAACAAGCGCGGCGCTGGAGGGTGCGGATTCTTTAAAGAATCAAGCGTAGGTATCGATCAACGTCCCGAGCACTTCGTCGGCTGCCTTGGCGACTTTCACGCCCAGTTCCGCCTGAATCTTGCCTTGGGCCATGTCGACCACGTTGCTGGCCAGGTCCGATTGCTGGCTGCGATCAACCGATCGCAGACGATCGGCCTGCGCCTCGGAGGACTGGCTGGTGACCGAACGCTCGATCGTCGTGTTGGCGATCTGCCCGGCGGCTTGATCGACGCGGTTCTGCCCTGTCTGAAGGGTGCTCAGACCGGCATAAAAAGCGGTGCTTCCTGAGATTTCCATGGGAGAACTCGTCCTTTCAAAGGATCAACAGCGGCCATTGAAGCAGAGTGGCTGGCAAAACACTCGTCAAAAACACTAATGGCACAGTGCCTTATCATAGGTAAAGCCCGCATTGCAAAAACGTCAGTCCAACAGGTCCAGTTGCAAGTGCTCGGCCACTGCCTCGGCCGTAACGGACTTGAGTTTAGGCACACGCCCCAAGCACGGCGCCGGGATGCGCTCGGCAAGGGTAGCCAGGTTTTCTTCCAGCCGCGAGGTCTTGGGGTCGATGATATTGGCCACCCATCCCGCCAGTTGCAAACCGTCTCGGGCAATCGCTTCGGCGGTCAACAAGGCATGGCTGATGCACCCCAGCCGCACGCCGACCACCAGGATCACCGGCAGCTTCAATGCGATGGCAAGGTCCGACAGATTGTCCTGATCCGCCAAGGGTACGCGCCAGCCGCCGGCGCCTTCGATCAGGGTGAAGTCCGCCTGCATGCTCAAAATCTGTCGCATCGGCGCCAGCAACGACTGCACCGTCAACGCCACGCCCGCCTCTCGCGCCGCCAGATGCGGGGCAATGGCCGGTTCGAAGGCCACCGGATTGACCTGTGCATAAGTCAGCGGCAGCGAACACTCCGCCAGCAAGGCCAGCGCATCGGCGTTGCGCAGGCCTTTGGGCGTCACATCACAACCGGACGCGACCGGCTTGCCCGCCGCTGTGCTCAAACCCGCCGAACGCGCCGCATGCAGCAGCCCCGCAGCGACCGTGGTTTTACCGACATCGGTATCCGTGCCGGCGATGAAATAGGCTGCGCTCATAAGGGTTTCTCCAAAACGGCGTACACCACTTGATAAGTCGCCGGCAGTCCCTGGGCCTGACGAAACTGCTCGTAAGCCTCAATCAGACCCAGAATCCGCGCCCGGCCGGTCAAGCCACCCGGCCGCCCGGGATTGAGATTGTGCGCACCCAACGCCTTGAGTTCATGGGTCAGGCTGCGCACATCCGGGTAATGCAGCACGTGCGCGAGGTTTTGCAGACTGACCGTCCTCAAGCCGCTGGCCGCACACAATTGCTGATAAACACCAAACGCCCGGAAGCGATTGACGTGCACCATGCCGTCGACCTGCCGCCAGCTGTCGCGCAATTCGAACAACGTCCCTACACACAGACTAGCAAACGCGAAGATGCCACCCGGTTTCAGCACCCGAAAGGCTTCACCGAGCACCGAGTCGAAGTCCGCGCACCACTGCACCGCCAGGCTGGAGAAGATCAGGTCGCAGGAGGAATCCTGCAGTGGCAATCGCTCGGCATCGCCGGCCACGAAGTGCGTGGCACCGCCCAATGGCCGGGCGTGGTTGAGCATGCCCTCGGCGATGTCCAGCGCCAACCCGTGACTGCCTGGAAATTGCTCACCCAAGGCACGACTGAAATGCCCGGTGCCGCAGCCCAGATCCAGCCAGCGCTGCGGTACAAAATCCTGCGGCAAGCGCCTGAGCAATTGGCTGCCGACATCACGCTGCAACTCGGCCACGCTGTCATAGCTGGCCGCCGCGCGGGAGAATGATGCTGCTACCTGGCGTTTGTCAGGCAAGGCGCCGGGCAGGTTGGGTAAGGATAAATCAGTCATCGCCGGACTCATGCAAAAAGGCCTGGATCGCCCCCGCCACACCGTGGGGATCCTCCAGAAGAAACGCGTGGCTGGCCTGTTCAATCAGACCGATTTCGACATCCGGCAGCAATGCCAACAACTCGCCCGCCGCTTCCGCCGGCACCAGCCCGTCGAGGCCGGCGAACAGATGCAGTTGCGGACCGCGGAACGATTGCAACGCCTGCCGGGTATCCAGTTGCGCGAGCACTTGCAGACCACTGAGCAGCACCGGCGCGGCGGTGTTCGGTGCGCCACCGAGCAACAACCGCGACAAGCCGCGCGGGTCTTCGGCGCCTTGGGCACAGAGCAGTGAAAAGCGTTTCAAGGTCGCGCGCGGATCGGCTGCACATCCCACCAGAAACGCATCGAAGGTTTCCCCGGGCATGGCGCTTGACCATTGATCATGGGCGACAAAAGAAGCGTTGCTGGCCAGGGTGAACACACCACAACAGCGATCGCCGCGCCGGGCCGCCAACTCGCAGGCGAGCATGCCGCCCAATGACCAACCGCCAAGCCAGGCGTCTTGCGGCAAGGTCGAATCAAGCTCATCGAGCCACTCTTCAAGATCGCTCGACTCCAGCTCCGGCAACGGCTCTATCTCGACGTGCAGGTGCTCATCCAGGCCGCGCAAGGCTGCCGCCAGAGGCTCCAGCGGTGAAACGCCAAGACCCCAGCCGGGCAGCAGAATCAGACGATCACGCATGGCTTGGCTCCGGCTTCAGCTGCTGAAAACAATCGGCCAGTCCATTTAACAATAGCTGTACCTGGGCCTCGCTGTGGGCAGCCGTCAGCGTGACCCGCAGTCGGGCGCTGCCGGCGGGTACGGTCGGCGGGCGAATCGCGGTCACCATCAACCCGCGTTCGCGCAGCATCTGCGAAAGGCGCACCGCGCGCCCGGCGTCGCCGATCATGATCGGCTGGATCGGCGTGAAGCTGTCCATGAGTTCCAGGCCAATCTGTTCGGCACCGTGGCGGAACTGGCGGATCAGCGTCTGCAAATGCTCGCGACGCCAGTGTTCGCTGCGCAGCAGTTCCAGGCTTTTCAACGTGGCGCAGGCCAGCGCGGGTGGTTGGCTGGTGGTGTAGATGTAGGGACGGGCGAACTGGATCAGGCTTTCGATCAGCTCTTCGCTGCCAGCCACAAAGGCACCCGCCGTACCGAACGCCTTGCCGAGGGTGCCGACCAGTACCGGAACGTCATCCTGGCTTAAGCCGAAGTGTTCGACGATGCCGCCACCGTTGGCACCCAGCGGTCCAAAACCGTGGGCATCGTCGACCATCAACCAGGCGCCTTTGGCCTTGGCTTCTCGGGCCAGCGCAGGCAAGTCGGCGATATCACCGTCCATGCTGAACACGCCGTCGGTGACCACCAGCGTATTGCCGGTGGCTTTTTCCAGGCGCTTGGCAAGGCTCACCGGGTCGTTGTGCAGATAGCGATTGAATCGCGCACCGGACAACAGCCCTGCGTCGAGCAGCGACGCATGGTTGAGCCGGTCTTCGAGCACCGTATCACCCTGCCCCACCAGCGCCGTGACCGCGCCGAGGTTGGCCATGTAGCCGGTGGTGAACAGCAACGCGCGCGGGCGACCGGTCAGGTCGGCCAATGCCTCTTCCAGGGCATGGTGCGGGGAGCTATGGCCGATGACCAGATGTGATGCCCCTCCACCCACACCCCACTTCGACGCGCCGGCACGCCAGGCTTCGATCACTTGCGGATGATTGGCCAGGCCCAGGTAGTCGTTGTTACAGAACGCCAGCAACGGCTGGCCATCGACCACCACTTGCGGCCCCTGCGGGCTTTCGAGCAGCGGGCGCTGGCGGTAGAGGTTTTCGGCACGACGGGCAGCAAGGCGTGCGGCGAGATCGAAAGACATGCAGGCCTCGACTATCAAATGACACATGTCCCCTGTGGGAGCGGGCTTGCTCCGGGCGGCGATCCGACGAATGCGGTCTGACATTCAACATTGATGTCGACTGACACGACGCATTCGTCGGACCGCCGCCCGGAGCAAGCC